>CAUBTS010000016.1 GCA_958438955.1 uncultured Collinsella sp. | reverse complement strand
GGCGATGCGTCCGCCGACGAATAGCACCGAATTGGTTACTTCTTGCTCTCGGGCAGGACCAGATCCACAGCGGCATCCTTGGCGGCATCGATGTGCTGAGCCACGACCGGCGTCTGCGGAAGAATCAGGTTAAGGACAATGGCCATGATGGCGGTGGGGGTCACGGCGTTGGAGCCGATGACGGTGGACACCCAGGTGGGCATGCCCTCGCCGGCAAGGCAACCGCTGGCCATCCAGATACCCAGGCCAAAGACGACCGAGGTGCCGACGATGGTGGTGGTGCGCTGCGTGAGGCCCTCGCGGGTGAACATGCGCACACCGTTCATGGTGATGGTGCCAAAGACGCCGACGGTCGCGCCGCCGATGACGGGCTGCGGGATAGCGGAAAGGACGGCAGAGAGCTGCGGGAACAGACCGGCGATGGCAAAGACGGCCGCAATGATCACAAAGACCCACTTGTTGACGACCTTGTTGGAGCAGATGATGCCCACGTTCTGTCCAAGGGCGCTGGTGGGAAGACCGCCCAGCAGACCGCCGACCATAGAGGTGAGGCCCTGGGACACGATAGCGCCGGAGAGCTCGCGCTCGGTGGGCATACGGTCGATGGAGCCCAGGCAGGCGGCGGAGACGTCACCGATAACCTGGATGGCAACCATGGGGAACACGACGGCGAGGGTAATGCAGACCTCGGGATCAAACTCGAGCGCGTAGGGCATGAGCTTGGGAAGAGCGAAGACCTGAGCGGTGGCGACGCTGGAGAAGTCGATCATGCCAAAGGGGATGGAGACGATCATGCCAACGATCATGCCAAAGAACACGGATCCCAGCTTGAGCGTGCCCTTGCCAAAGTTGGCGAGCGCAAAGACCACGGCGAAGGTGATAAGAGCGACGCACCAGGCCTGCGGGGTGCCCCACAGCGGCGTACCCATACCGCCGGCCATATACTTGACGGCCGTGGGATACAGCGAAACGCCGATGGAGAAGATGACCGTACCGGTCACGACGGGCGGGAACAGCCACTTGATCTTGCTGTAGGCCAGACCAAAGAGGACCGCGACGGCGCCGCCGACGATCTCGCCACCCAGCAGCGCACCAAAGCTAAAGCCCGAGGCACCCATGGCCTGCAGGGCCGGCAGGAACGCGAACGAAACGCCCATGACGATGGGCAGGCCGCCGCCGATGCGACGGAAGGGAGCGAAGGCCTGAAGGGCCGTGTCGATCGCCGAAAGAATGAGCGCGACCTGGATGATGTCGGTACTCTGCTGGCTATTAAAGCCGTAGACGCCGGCCATGATGACCGCCGGGGTAATGATGCCGGCAAACGATGCCAGTACGTGCTGAAGGGCACACGGGATCATTTCCTTAACGGGAGGCATGCCTTCGCGAGTGAACAGGGCTTCAGTGCCGTTCGTAACCGTCTCCTGGGTCATTTGACCACCAATCCTCGAAGTAGTTGTTTTCGCATCTGACGCTCTATTGTGACGCAGTGCGGGGTTGAGGTTGTGCCTTCATTGCATATCGTATTAAAGATGATTCTCATTCTCAATAATAATTTTTTGTTATCAGACTATTCTTCAGCTGAAATTACGCATTTCCGCAGGTCAGGAAAGTGTCTGGTCAAAATAACATCTAACATTTCTTTTGGTCAACCGTTTACCGCTAAATTCCTACCGTTCGTCTGCATTACGCAATGTACCTGCGGATATACGAGATGATGGGCAGCGTGTTACCATGAGAAAAAATTGTTATGAACATTTCCGATTTCACCCAAAGGAGTTGCCCGTGAACGAGACCGTACGTCGCTTTTTGCCGATGGTCGATTTTCTGGAGCAGATACTCGGCAAAAACAGCGAAATCGTGCTGCACGATTTCTCGGATCCCGACCACGCCATCGTCGATATTCGCAACGGCATCGTGAGCGGCCGCAAGGTCGGCGGTCCCGCCACCGATCTGGCACTCAAGATCATGCACGACGCCAAGTATCGCGACCTGCCGTTTATTACGGGCTACGAGGGGCGCGGTGCCGGCGGCAAGACGTTGGAGTCAGCGACGTACTTTATCCGCGAGAATGATGAGATCGTCGGTATGCTCTGCGTCAACACCGACCTCTCGACCGTGCGCTCCATCAACGCCATGGCGCAGCAGCTCATGGCGTGCTTCGACGCGGCGCCGACGCGCACGGAGCCCGCCCCTATCGAGGTCGAAAGCCTTTCGGAGTCTACACAGGAGCTCATCGACCGCAGCATTGCCGAGTTGCTGAGCGCGCGCGGGCTGGATGTAGCGTCGCTTGGTCAGAGCGACCGCGTGGACGTCATTCGCCACCTCAACGGTAACGGGGTGTTCATGCTCAAGGGCGCCGTGGCCTGCGCCGCCGCCGCGCTGGGCATCTCTGAGCCCAGCGTCTACCGCTACCTGCAAAAAGTCCGCAAGGAAGGCTAACGAGCAAAATGGAGTGCGGCTCCACAAGCGATCCGTCACTTGATAAAAGACCCTGCAGCTCGCACGCGCTGCAGGGTCTTTTTGCATGTCATGTTTAGTTGTGGCCAACGCCTTAGAGAGCGGCAACGACCTCGATCTCGACCAGACCGCCAGCCGGAAGGGCGGCAACCTGGAAGGCGCTGCGCGCGGGGAACGGGGCCTCAAACTTGGAGGCGTAGATCTCGTTCACGGCGGCGAAGTCGGTGATGTCGGCCAGGTAGACCGTGGTCTTGACGACATCGGCAAAGGTAGCGCCGGCAGCGGTCAGCAGGGCCTCGACGTTGGCGAGGGACTGCTTGGCCTGGGCCTCGACGCCCTCGGGCATCTTGCCGGTCGCGGGATCGATGCCCAGCTGGCCGGACAGGAACACCATGTTGTCGGCCTGGATACCGGGGGAATACGGGCCGATGGCTGCGGGTGCGTTATCGGAAGACACGACGGTCTTGCTCATGTTTTTCTCCTTACGATCAATTGAGAGAGCGTGAGCGCGGTGTTCACACCGGGAGGCACAGTTCGGTCTGAACACCGCGCTTGATTGGGATAGTACTCAAGGTTTCTGTTTGATGCAAGAATATTATCAGCTTGCGAGAATATTTTATCGCCCAACGGTTTCCCCGAACCGCTGAACGGTTCTCATGTGGAGCAGCCAGTCCAAGCTGCTGAAGACTTTGTCCTGCTTAGGCTGCGGGCGTCGCCCACCGCAGCGACGCCACTATACTTTTGAATATCTGAGCATTTTGAAAGGCAGGATATGACCGCAACCGCCAGCCGAACCACTAACCGCAGGCCCGAGCTTTTGGCCCCCGCCGGAGGCCCGGAGCCCTTTGCCGCCGCGCTCGCCGCCGGGGCAGACGCCATCTACTGCGGCATGGGCAGCTTCAACGCCCGCCGCAAGGCAACCAACTTTACCGACGAGGCCTTTGAGCAAGCCTGCCGCGCCGCGCATCTAGCCGGGTCGCGCGTCTACGTCACGGTCAACATCGTCATCAAGCAGTCCGAGATGGGCGATGCACTGCAGCTCATTCATCGCTGCTCCACGCTGGGCGCCGATGCCTTCATTATCCAGGACTGGGGTCTGTTCTTTGAGGCCAAGCGCACCATGCCCGGCATCGAGACACATATCTCGACCCAGGCGAACATCCACGACGACCGCGGAACCCTTTGGTGCCGTGAGCAGGGCGCCGACCGCGTGACTCTTTCGCGCGAGCTCTCCATCGACGAAATCGCCGCCATTCACGACGCCGCGCCCGATGTGGACCTTGAGGTCTTCAGCCATGGCGCCATCTGCTTTTGCTACTCGGGCCTGTGCCTGCTGTCGAGCTTTGCCATGGCGGGACGATCGGCCAACCGCGGCATGTGCGCCCAGCCCTGCCGCCTGCCCTACGAGTTGATCGACGAGAACGGTCGCGCGCTCTCCCCTGCCGGTCGCGAGCGCGCGCTGTGCCCGCGTGACACCAACACCTCACAGCTTGTTCGCCGTCTGTATGACGCCGGCGCCGCATCGCTCAAGCTCGAGGGCCGCATGAAGGCACCCGATTACGTGTACTCCATCGTTGATGTGTATCGTCACGAAATTGACGACATGCTATCCGGAGCCGCCGTTGCCAAGGACGAGGAAGCCGCCCGCCAGCGCCAGCTCAAGCGCTGCTTCAACCGCGACTTTACGCACGCCTATCAGGACGGCACCTCGGGCGACGAGATGATGAGCTATGAGCGTTCCAACAACCGCGGCCAGATCGTGGGCACGGTGCTGGGCAGCCGCCCGGCCAACCGCGATGTGCGCGGCCTCAAGTCCGACGACCGCCGTCGCCGCGCCGCCATCGCCCGCATTGAGCTGTTTGAGCCCGTGGGCAAGGGCGACCTGCTTGAGCTTCGCCACGATAACGAATTTGACCAGTTCCTGACCACCATTGCCGCCGATGATGCCGCCGCGGGCGACATCATCGAATGCCGCGTGCCCCGCAGCATGCCCGAGGGCTGCCGCGTGCGCGTGATTCGAAGCCAGCGCGCCATTGATGCCGCCGGCGCCGCGCTCAAGCGCGATGTGCTGCGCCGCCGCGCCGTAGACGTGTCCGTTGTGGCGCGTCTGGGCGAGCCGTTTGCCGTTACGCTCACCTGTTGTGACGATCCTTCGCTTACGGCCACGGCCACGGGCTTTACCGTCGAGGCTGCCAAGACCCGCGCCGTCGAGGCGGCAGACCTGGTTGAGCACGTCGGGCGCATGGGCTCCTCTCCCTTTGAGGCCGCAAGCTTTGACGTTTCGCTCGACGCTGGCTGCGGTATGGGCTTTTCCGCCGTGCACAAGGTGCGCGCCGCCGCTTGTAAGGCGCTGGAAGAGGCCATTCTGGCACCGTACGAGAAGCGCGCGAAAACGCTCGAGATTCCGGTGCGCGACAAATGTACGCGCGCCATGCCCGAGCATTACCGCGATGAGCCGCAGATCTGCGCCACCGTCACCACGCTCGAAGCCGCCGAGGCAGCTCGCGCCGAGGGCGCCACGCGCATCTACATGGCCACCGACGCGCTCGATGCAGCCGGACTCTCCCCTGCCGATGCGCCTGAGCAGGGCATCGTACCCGTACTCGACGAGGTCTGCCGCGCCGTCGACCACGAGCGCGTCGATCCCTGGATCAATGCCGGAACCACCGTCGCCGTCGGCAATATCTCCGAGCTCGCTGTAGCCGCGCAGGCCGGCGCCACGGTCGAGATTCGCTCTTGTCTACCGGTGCACAACACGCCCTGCATGGAGGCGCTTGCCGAGCGCGGAGCCGGTGCGTTTTGGCTCTCGCCCGAGATCACACTCGACGAGATCATCTCGCTTGGCACCTCCGCGCCCGCAGCCCTGGGCATCACCGTTTTCGGCCGTCCGCGCGTTATGACGAGCGAACACTGCATCCTCCAGGTGGCCAACGGTTGTATCCACGATTGCGCCAACTGCCGTCTGCGCGCCCGCAAGCTGTCACTCAAGAATATCGATGGCAAGGTCATGCCCGTCCGCACCGACATCCACGGCCGCTCTCGCCTGTACGATGCCTACCCCATCGACCTCACGCCGCAGGTTCCTCAGCTGCTCGATGCCGGCGTGCGTCGTCTTATGGTGGACGGAACGCTGCTCGAGACGGATGAGGTGGGCCGTGCCGTCGCCCGCGTCCGTCGTGCCGTCGAGGCGGCTCAAGCCGGCCGCAAGCCCGCCGCCCGCCTGCGCGGCGCCACCTCGGGCTGCATGTTTGTGGGAATTAGCTAACCGAAAGGCTTACACGTGAACGAAGAACCTCAAGTCCTCTACTGCGACGCCTGGCTCATGGCCATCGATAAGCCTGCCGGCATGATCGTCCACGGTGACGGCACCGGCGAGCGCACACTTACCGACTACGCCAGCGACCTGCTGCTGGCGATGGGCGACGGCTTTGCCGCGACTGACATGCAGCCGCTCAACCGCCTGGACCGCGACACCACCGGCGTGGTGTTGTTCTCGCTCGACAAGCAAACGCAACCCGCTTTTGACCAGATGATCATCGACCACGCATTCGAAAAGCACTATCTGGCGCTCGCCGAGGGCAAAATCGACTGGAACGAGAAGCTCATCGACAAGCCGATCGCCCGCGACCGCCACGATAGCCGCAAGATGCGCGTTGGCGCCAGCGGCAAGCCGTCTCAGACGCGCGTCAAGGTACTCAAGCGTCTTAAGAGCCGCCGTGGCCTGCCCACGCGTTCGTATATCGATGTCGAGCTGCTCACCGGCCGCAAGCATCAGATTCGCGTGCACCTGGCGAGCGAGCGTCATCCCCTGGTTGGCGACGACCTGTACGGAACGCCGCGTCCCTGCGGCCTGATGCTCCACGCCCACAGTGTGTCCTTCACGCATCCCGTAACCGGCGAGCACATCCACATCGAAGCCCCCTGCCCCTGGGAGCCCTAAAACCCGCCAAAAAGGGACAGTTTTATTTTGGCAGGTTTTATCCGGGCAAACGTCAAAACCGCCACGAAGGTGCCTGTCCCCTTCGTGGCGGTTTTGACGTTTGCCCGTCCCCTGCTGTTAGACCGTGATGACGTTATCCATTGCCCGGTACTTGGCGGGCACCTCGCCTGCGGTAATAATCGTTGCATCGCGGAAGTCTGCGAACTTGACGGGCGCCACCATGCCGAATTTGCTGGCGTCTGAGATTACGAAGCGTTTGGCGGTATGGCGCATCGAGATACGCTTGACTTGCGCTTCCTCGATATCCGGTGTGGTGAGACCTTGCTCGGCTGCGATGCCATTGGAACCCCAAAAGCCGCAGTTGAAGTTATAGCGGTCCAGGGTTGCCAAGGCGTCGGGACCGACGAGCGCCTCGGTCTCGGGCTTGAGCTCGCCGCCCAGCACCACGGTGCGCATGCCGCGCAGAGCGAGATGCTGAGCATGGAGCACGGAGTCGGTCACATAGGTGACGCCCTCAAGGCGCGGAAGATGCTCGATGAGCCTAAGCGTCGTCGAACCTGAATCGATGTACACAAAGCTCTCGGGCTCCACAAGCGCCGCCGCACGGGCGCAGATGCGCTCCTTGTCATCGTTATGGAGATCACTGCGCTCGCTGATCGTCAGGTCGCGCGTCACGTGCGCACGCTCCAGACTCGTCGCGCCTCCGTGCACCTTGGCGATACGGTGTGCACGGTCGAGCGCCTGCAGGTCGCGCCGAATGGTAGACGCCGTCACGCCCAGGGCTTCAGCAAGCTCCGGCACGGTAACCGAGCCGGCCTGCTGCACCATCGACACGATCGCGTTGAGCCTATCTTCCGCAAGCATCGCTTACTCCTCCTCGGGGTACACGACTCCCCAATCGGCGCGGAGCTTGGTCATCAGCTCCATAACATCGGAAGCACAGCCCAGAAGCTCGCGCTTCGAATCATCGCCGGCGACGGCCTTCTCCAGGTCGGCCATCTCGTAGCACAGTGCGTAGGCCTCGGTGCCTGCGTGGACCTCCTCACGGCGACCGTCAACAGTCCACACAATGGTCGCATGGTCGGCGCGCGGATACTCGTTGACCTCGATATAGCACTTGTCGAAACTGATGACCGAGCGCTTGGGCTGCTTGGAGTGGAGCGAAAGGCTCACAACGCCCAGCTGCTGCTCGGCGTTACGGCAGACAATGCCACCCGCGACGTCAACGCCAGTCTCGCAGGTATTGCCCAGCGAGACAACCTCAGCGGGCTGGCTGGCCATAAACAGGCGCATGACGGACAGGGCATACACGCCAATGTCGAGCATGGCGCCGCCGGCAAGACTGCGATTGTAGAAGCGGTTGGTCAGGTCGCCGTACTCCTTATAGCTACCAAAGTTGAGCTGGGCGAGGTTCATGCGGCCAAAGTCGCCCGCATCCATGCGGCGGCGCAGTTCCTGATACAAGGGCATGTGGAGCACCGTTGTGGCGTCCATGAGGACCACGTTATGCTCGACAGCAATGGCACGGGCCTCGTCGAGCTCGGCAGAGTTGAGGGTAATGGCCTTCTCGCAGAGCACGTGCTTGCCGGCGGCCAGCGCGGCACGCAGATAGGTGATATGCGTGTTGTGCGGCGTGGTGATATAGACGGCGTCGATGTCCGGATCGGCGTAGAGGTCCTCAACCGTCTCGTACACCTTCTCGACGCCATACTGCTCGGCAAAAGCCTGGGCCTTGGACAGCGTACGGTTGGCAACGCCCGCGAGCTTGCGGCCGGCAAGAGCGAGAGACTGGGCCATCTGGTTGGCGATAACGCCGCACCCGATCACAGCCCAGCGAAGCTCGGGAGCCGTAAAAATATCGTTGGGGAACGGCTGATCCTGGACCGAGGCAAACGCCGCCTTAGCGGCTGCTTCGGCGTCGAGCGGAGCCTGTTTGGAATCTGCCATTATGTGCCTCCTGAGTTATCGGAAGTCCTTCATTTCTAACAACCCTATATTCGCACAATTGCGCGCGTATCTGCTCGTGTTTGCGTGTCTATTTGCTTATCGGTCATTATTTAGCCGTAGTTGGCAGATGTTTGCGCGGCTATGCGCATTATCGCGCAAGGCTATGCGCGTAAATGCGCATGCAACGATTCTTGTGGAACAAAAAGAGGCGGAACACCAAAGCCCTAAAAGACAGAGCCAGCTGCATTACTTCACCCCTCTGGGGGCACCAGACATCAAAGGACCGTCCCAAACTGCCGGCACATAGGGACTGTCCCCCAACGACTGGTCATTTAAGTCTGTCCCCAATGAATGGTGCGACGCTTTCGCAGACTGGTCATTTAAGTCTGCCCCCAATGAGTGGGGATAGAAAAAGGCCCGGGTGCCGTGGGGCATCCGCAGACTGGTCATTTAAGTCTGTCCCCAATGAATGGTCCCACTCATTTAAGTCTGTCCCCAATGAGTATCCCCAATGAGTGGGGATAGAAAAAGGCCCGGGTGCCGTGGGTCATCCGGGCCTTTGCTGGCAACTTGTTGTTGCGGGCAGCTTAGAACTTGTGGCCGCACTTCTTGCAGACGCGCAGCTTGTTCTTGCCGTCCTTCTCGTGACCGACGCGGGTAACCTTACCGCACTCGGGGCAAACGAGATTGACGTTGGAGGCGTCGATGGGAGCCTCCTGCGAAACGATGCCGCCCTGCTGGTTGGCAGCGTTGGGCTTGACGGCCTTCTTGACGACCGAAACGCCCTCGACAACGACCTTGTTCTCGGCGGGGAGAGCACGCAGGACAACGCCCTGCTTGCCGCGATCCTTACCAGAGAGAACCTGGACCTTATCGCCCTTCTTGATATACATATATCTCCCCTAACTACAGGGTCTCGGGAGCGAGCGAGACGATCTTCATGTACTTCTTGTCACGAAGCTCGCGAGCGACGGGCCCGAAGATACGGGTGCCGACGGGCGAACCATCGTTGTTGATGACAACGCAGGCGTTCTCATCAAAGCGAATGTAGGAGCCATCCTTGCGGCGGATCTCCTTAACGGTGCGAACGACGACGCAACGGACAACGTCCTTCTTCTTGACGTTGGCGCCAGGGGTAGCCTCCTGGACAGCACCGATGAACACATCGCCGATGCCTGCATAACGACGCTTGGAACCGCCAAGCACCTTGATGCAGCGAATCTTGCGAGCGCCGGAGTTGTCGGCGACGTTCAGCATGGTTTGCATCTGAATCATGGTAGATGTTCCTCCGAACTAAGAACCGAAGAGAGGTGCGCAGCCTTTATGCGGCTCGTGGTATGCAAGCCAGGCATACGCACATCTTCGGAAACGTACAAGTCGTAAGAGCGACTGCTTATTTAGCGCGCTCGACGACCTCGATGAGGCGCCAACGCTTCATCTTGGACATAGGACGGGTCTCCATAACGCGGACGGTATCGCCCACGCCAGCCGTGCACTCCTCGTCGTGAGCGTGCAGCTTCTTGGAGCTGGTCATCATCTTGCCGTACTTGGGGTGACGCTTGCGCTCGGTGATGGTGACAACAATGGTCTTGGCACCGGAGACGGAGGTAACGACACCCGTACGGACCTTACGCGAGTTACGCGAATCAGTCATGTTCTCTCCTTAGGTCCTACTCGGCGACAGCGGACTTCTCCGCTGCGATCTCGCGGGCGCGCTGCTCCGTGAGGACGCGAGCGATGTCCTTCTTCACGGTGTTGACGCGAGCGGTGTTGTCCAGCTGGCTGGTGGCCATCTGGAAACGAAGGTTAAAGAGCTCGGCGCGCATTTCCTTCAGCTTCTCAACGAGCTGAGCGTCCGAGAGCTCACGAATCTCTGCGGGCTTCATTAGTTCTCCTCCTTGGCGGCGGCGGCGTCCTCAGCAGCCCACTTGGCCTCGAGAGCGGCCTCCTCAGCCATCTCCTTCTCGATGCGCTGCTCAGCGTTCTTAGCAGCAACAATCTTGGTCTTGATGGGGAGCTTGTGCTGCGCAAGACGCAGAGCCTCGCGAGCGACCTCCTCGGGAACACCCTTGACCTCGAACATGATGCGGCCGGGCTTGACGACGGCCACCCACTCCTCGGGATTACCCTTACCAGAACCCATGCGAGTCTCGGCAGGCTTCTTGGTGATGGGCTTATCGGGGAAGATCGTGATGTAGACACGACCGCCACGCTTCATGTAGCGGGTCATGGCGATACGAGCGGCCTCGATCTGACGGTTGGTGATCCAATGGGCCTCGAGAGCCTGGATACCAAACTCGCCGAAATGCAGCTCGGTATTACCCTTGGCCTGGCCCTTCATGGAGCCACGCTGCACCTTGCGGTGAAGAATACGCTTAGGGGCAAGCACTACTGACCCCTCCTCTCGGAGTTACGACGACGAGGACGGGAAGAGCCCTCGAGTGCAGGGTTGGGAACAGGCTGGCCCGGGAGCTTCTCGCCCAGGTAGATCCAGACCTTCACGCCGCAAGCGCCCATGGTGGTGCTGGCGACAGCCGTGCCGTAGTCGATCTTGGCACGGAGGGTGTGCAGAGGCACGCGACCCTCGCGGTACCACTCACGACGGCCCATCTCGGCACCGCCGAGACGACCGGAGCACTGGATACGGATGCCCTTAGCGCCGGCCTTGCGGGCAGACTGGACAGCCTTGCGCATAGCGCGACGGAAGGCAACGCGGCCCTCGAGCTGCTCGGCGATAGACTGAGCAACGAGGTTGGCGTCGAGCTCGGGGCGCTTGATCTCGACAACGTCGACGGAGAGCTTGCCCTTGGAGACGCCAGCGACCTTCTCGAGCTCGGTGCGGAGGGTATCGATCTCGGCACCCTTCTTACCGATGACAACGCCGGGGCGAGCGGTGAGGATGATGACCTTCACCTTGTCGCCAGCGCGCTCGATCTCGACGCGGGAGACAGCTGCGCGGGAAAGACGCTTCTCGAGGTACTTGCGGATCTCGAGATCGTTACCGAGGGTCTTAGCGTAATCCTTCTCTGCGAACCAGCGGGAGCGCCAGTTCTCGGTGATGCCAAGACGGAAGCCGGTGGGGTAGACTTTCTGACCCATACAGCTTTACGCCTCCTTTCGAGGAGCAACGACGACGGTGATGTGGGAAGTACGCTTCAGAATGCGAGAAGCGGAACCCTTGGCGCGGGGACGGATGCGCTTAAGCGTCGGACCCTCGTCAACATAGGCAGCGGCGACAACCAGGTTGTCGGCACGCAGACCGTTGTTGTTCTCGGCGTTCGCAACGGCGGAACGGAGAACCTTCTCGACATCCACGGCGACGGCGCGGTCGCAGAAGTGGAGGATGTCGAAGGCCTGAGCGACAGGCTTGCGGCGGATCAGATCGACCACCAGGCGGGCCTTGCTGGGGGAAACACGCACGTACTTAGCGACGGCGCGAACCTCGGTGGCCTCAGTTTCAATAGACTTAGTTGCCATTTACGGTTAACCCCCTATTTGGCCTTGTGGCCACGGAACGTACGAGTCGGCGCGAACTCGCCGAGCTTGTGACCAACCATGGACTCGGTAACATACACGGGCACATGCTTGCGGCCGTCGTGGACGGCGATGGTGTGACCAACCATCTCGGGGAAGATGGTGGACGCGCGGGACCAGGTCTTCACGACGTCCTTCTTGCCAGCCTCGTTCATCGCGGTGATACGCGAGAGAAGGCGAGTCTCCACGAACGGGCCCTTTTTGAGACTTCTGCTCATAAGTGCTTTCTCCTAAAACTCGGTATCCGAAATTACTTCTTACGGCGACGAATGATGTGCTGGTTCGAGACCTTCTTCTTCTTGCGCGTACGAAGGCCCTTCGTCGGCTTACCCCAGGGGGTAACGGAGGGACGACCAGAGGTATGGTTCTTGCCCTCGCCACCGCCGTGCGGGTGGTCGACAGGGTTCATGACGGTACCGCGGACGGTCGGGCGCACGTTCATGTGACGCTTACGGCCGGCCTTGCCGATGACGATGTTGGAGTGATCGGCGTTGCCGACCTCACCGACGGTGGCGCGGCAGGTAACGAGGATGCGGCGCATCTCGGAGGAAGGCATACGGACGATAGCGTACTTGCCCTCCTTACCCATCAGCTGGCAGGAGTTACCGGCGGAACGGGCGATAGCAGCGCCCTTGCCCGGCTGGAACTCGACGGCGTGGATGAGCGTACCAACGGGGATGTCGGCGAGGGGCAGAGCGTTGCCCGGCTTGATGTCGGCGTCAGAACCGGACATGACGGTCTGACCGACCTCGAGGCCCTTGGGGGCCAGGATGTAGCGCTTCTCACCGTCAGCGTAGTGCAGCAGAGCGATGCGAGCGGAACGGTTCGGATCGTACTCGATCGTGGCAACCTTGGCGGGCACGCCGTCCTTGTTGCGCTTGAAGTCGATCACGCGGTAACGACGCTTCACGCCGCCGCCCTGGTGGCGGGTGGTGATGCGGCCGTTGTTGTTACGACCGGCCTTCTTGGGCAGGGGCTCGAGAAGAGACTTCTCGGGCTTGGTGCAGGTGATCTCGGAGAAGTCGGAGATCGTCTGCCAACGCCTACCAGCGGAGGTCGGCTTAAGGTGCTTTACAGCCATTACAATCCCTTTCAATAGGAATCCGTTAGCCATCGCAGACAGGGATTCGAGGTTCTGCCTCGGGTGCGATGACACCGGACGTATACACGGCTCCGGGCGTGTCCATTTTATACGCCCAAAACCTTGAGCTCTCGCCTCCCCTATTTGGGAGGCATGAGCTCACTCAACAGCAGCGAGTCTTAGGCCTGGTTGCCAAAGACCTCGATGGTGTCGCCCTCGGCCAGCGTGACGATGGCCTTCTTCCAAGAACGGGTCTTGCCGGCGACATAGCGCACGCGCTTGGTCTTGGGCTTGACCGTCAGGGTGTTCACGCGAACGACCTTGACGCCGAAGATCTCCTCGACAGCGTCCTTGATCTGATACTTGTTAGCATCCTTGGCGACCTCGAACGTGTACTTGTTCTGCTCCATGCCGGAGAAGGAACGCTCGGACACGATCGGACGGATGATGATCTCGTGGGCGGTCATTTAAGCAAGCACCTCCCCGAAGTGAGCGGCGATGTCGGCGGGCATCAGCACGGCGTTGTTGTTGACGAGATCGTAGGTGTTGGCCTCGTCGGCAGTGATGATGAACGTCTTGGGAATGTTGCGGAACGACAGGTAGGCGTTGACGTCCTCATCGCGAACGATGATGGTCAGACGCTTGCCCTCAAGGCCGAGAGCCTTGAGCATGGCAACGGCAGCCTTGGTGGAAGGCTTCTCGAAGCCGTAGTCGTCGACGAGCACGAGCTCGCCATCGGCCAGCTTGGCGGACAGCGCGGAGCGCATAGCCAGCTTGACCTCCTTGTTGTTCATACGCTTAGCGTAGGAACGGGGCTTGGGGGCGAAGACAACGCCACCGTGACGCCACTGGGCAGCACGGATGGAACCCTGGCGGGCACGGCCGGTGCCCTTCTGACGCCAAGGCTTCTTGCCGCCACCGGAAACCTCAGAGCGGCCCTTAGCGGACTGGGTGCCCTGACGCCAAGAGGCCATCTGGCACTTGACGATGTGGTGCATAACGTGGATGTTCGGCTCGATGCCGTACACCTCAGCGGCGAGCTCGGCCTCGGCGACCTTCTTGCCCTCGCTGTTCTTTACTTCAAACTTTGCCATTTAAGTGTTCTCCTTGGTATGACGCTGGGCTAAATGGGCTGGGCCCTTAGGCCATACGGATGGCGACGAGACCATTCTTGGCACCCGGGACAGCGCCCTTGACCAAGATGAGGTTCTGCTCGGCATCGATGCGGACAACGGAAAGGTTCTTGACGGTAACGCGCTCGTTACCCATGTGACCGGCCATCTTGACGCCCTTGAGGACGCGCGCAGGATAGGCGCACTGACCGATAGAACCGGGGTGACGCTGGAAGTGAGAACCATGCGTCATAGGACCGCGGCGCTGACCCCAGCGCTTGATGCGACCCTGGAAGCCCTTACCCTTGGAGGTACCGATGACGTCGACCTTCTCGACATCAGCGAAATCAGCGACGGTGACGACCTCGCCGACCTTGTGCTCCTCGCCGTTCTCGACGCGGACCTCACGAAGGAAGCGGACAGGCTCGACGCCAGCCTTGGCGAAGTGACCAGCCATGGGCTTGTTCACGTTCTTGGCCTTGATGTCGCCGAAACCGATCTGGACGGCGTCATAGCCGTCGGTTGCCTGAGTTTTAACCTGCGAGACAGCGCAGGGGCCAGCCTGGATGACCGTGACGGGAACGACGTTGTCGTCCTCGTCCCAAACCTGGGTCATGCCAATCTTGCGGCCGAGAATCATGCTGATCAAGATATGATCCCAACTCTCGCGTGGTCTTGGGACAATGCGTACACCACCGAGCGTACGCCCCTAGAGGACCACTACTTACACGACGTGCTCCCCAGCCTTGTATTGCGTCCAGACTACCTGACAACCCTATTAAGCAGGCATTTTGTCCAGCCAGAATACTCCCCTGGTTTCACACAGCTGTTTAGTATACACGGCTGCGGGCGTATCCATCGAGATTCATATTTCACTCACATTGTTTACGCAGGTAAAGTGCGTGGCACGTTCCCAGTGTGCGGCGGAGGGGGCGGGCCTGAGACATATTAAGGTTGCTGCTCTACAGTCCTGCTCACGACGGAGAGCACATTAAGTGCTCTCCTGTTCGTGCGGAACTCGCGACAACCTTAATATGTCTCAGGCCCGCCCCCTCCGCCGCACACTGGGAACGCCACGTTGATGTCTGCTTAACTCTGCTCGCTCAGACTAATGACTTTGTTGGGGGTCCACTATTTGCTGGAGGGTGAACTTACATTGATGAGGCTCGCCTTCTGCTTGTGGCTTTGCCTCATCGAAATCGAAAATCATGATGGCGCAGTTGGGGAGTTTTGCTGGGAGCTCGAAGCCCTCTGGGGCTGCAGCCTTGATGAATTGGCGGCTGGCGCTGCCGTGGCTTACTGCTAGGAGGGTTTCGAAGCCCTCGGAGCCCATAAGATTGGTGAGGGTGCCTACCATGCGCTCCTGCAGGGCATGGCTTCCTTCTCCGCCAAATGGAATCAGGTCCTCGCCGGGGTCCCAGACGTCGGTGGGCAGGGCGTCGTGGGGGCCTTCTTCGAAGGTGCCGTAGCTGCGCTCGATGATGCCTTCGCAGGGCTCGACTGCTGCATCCGGACCGAGGAGTTCGCATGCGACGAGACTTGCCGTGTCCATGGCTCGGCCTAAGGGCGATGAAACCACTTTGTCGGGGACGACGCCGTGGGCTTTGAGCCATGCGGCTGCCGCCCGTGCCTGTTGACGACCCAAATCGGTGAGCGGTGAATCGCAGCGACCCTGGACCAGCTTTTTGACGTTGAATTCCGTCTGGCCGTGGCGGAGCAGATACAGCTTCTTCATATTCTCCCCTTCTGTATAACTTGCTTTGCCGGCGCAAACCTACTCATGGGTATGGCCTACGTAGTCTTCGTCGATCGTAATCTTGGCAATCGACTTGGGATATTCGGATTCGACCCGTTGCGCCAGCGCTTGCTTTAAGTCTTCGGCACTCATCTGCAGATCCGAGGGACGCACGCAGTCAAAAATCACATTTGTGTGCGTGGGGCCCGGCACACAACGCAGATCGTGAATTGTAAGACGGCTATCGATCTGTTGGGCCATGGCGTTAATGCGTAAACGCATGCTCGCCACCTTGGGATCGTCGGTCACGATGGGATCGTAATGGAGCGTGACAATCATGCCGTCTTCGTTCCTAAACGCCTGCTCGATGTTATCGAGCGTGTCGTGACTTTCCAGCGGGCTGGCCTCGGCTGCCATCTCGGCGTGAGCGCTTGCGAACTTCCTGCCCGGACCGTAATCGTGAACCATCAGGTCATGAACACCCAAAACGCCGGGGTAGCTCATGATCTTGTCTCGGATGTGCTTGACCAGCTTGGGATCGGGTGCCTGGCCCAAAAGGGGGCTCACCGTATCTTGGATAAGCTCAAAGCCGCTCCAGCCAATATAGACGCCAACGGCAAGGCCGACCCAAGCATCAAGATTGACATGCGTCACCTGGGAAACAATCGCGCACGCCAGCACGGCGCCCGTGGCAAGGACATCGTTCTTGGAATCTTGCGCGGTCGCATGCAGCGTCTCGGACTCAATGCGATCGCCGAGCTTTTGGTTGAGGGCCGCCATCCAGAGCTTTACGACCATCGAAAGCACTAGAACTGCCACCAGGGCAAGCGAGAACTCGACAGGTTCGGGGTGGATGACGCGCTCAACCGAGGACTTCACCAGCTCAACGCCAATCAGCAGCACGAGTGCCGCCACGACCAGACCCGAGAGATACTCGTAGCGACCGTGGCCGTAAGGATGCTCGGGGTCGGCCGGCTTGCTCGCCAGCTTAAAGCCCAGCACGCTCACGATATTCGAGCTGGCATCGGACAGGTTGTTCATGGCATCCGCCACAATCGAAACCGATCCCGAAACCACACCAATTGCACCCTTCGCAGCACAAAGCGCAACATTGGCGACAATACACACCATGCCAGCTAACGTGCCCACACGCGCACGATCGCCCTGTGCGCGCCTAACAATCCACTCGACCATCTACATCCGCCCCCACGGTACTACCTATATATCTATTGCTCAAACGGATTGTAGTGTAGCCACTTTGTCCTCAAGATACAAAAGGCCGCAGCCCACACGAGCCACGGCCTTGGAGTGCGACATGCGGGACTGCACCTTTGTCAATCGATTTATGCGCTTGCCTCGGCCACGCTCTTCGAGGTTTTGGGCGAATCGGCTCCGTCCCCCGTCGCCTGCCCCTTCGCCGGCACCACGCCAAAGCAGTAGCTCAGCGCCGCAGACACCGCAAATGCCACACCGCCGGCAAAGCAGCACCACAGCAGGTTCGAAAAACCACCTGTGGCAAAGCCAATGACCATGAGGACATTCGTCATGCCGATGGTATAGGCCGTAACGTGGCCCACGGCAGCAACAAGGCCTCCGACGGCGCCGCCAATGGCCATGCACGTCAGGCACCTGCCATATTTAAAGCCGCAACCGTACAGCGCCGGCTCGCTTACGCCGCCAAGAACACCCGAGATTGAATAGCCCAGCATGAGCGCCTTCTCGTCCTTATCCGCAACGCGAAGCGACGCGCCAAAGGGCATGCCCCAAACGGCGAACGTTGCCATCGTCGCGGCGATCAGGATGCACGAATCCGTTCCCACACTCATAAACTGCGCATAGGCGAGCGATAGGACAACGTTGCTGACGCCGGCGATCTTTAGGAACTCCCAGCCCGCGGCAAGCCCCATGAGCGTGAGCAGCGACACGATGCCACCGGAATTGCCAAGCATAAACATAAGCTGGCCCAACAGCATGCCCAGATAGCTGCCCGCCGGCGCCGTAATGCACAGCGAAACCGGAACCATGACAAGCATGGTCGCAAACGGAACGAACGAAAACGCCACGGCCTTAGGGATAACGCGCTTAAAGAAACACTCCACTCGCCATAGCACGGGCACCGAGATGAGAACCGGAATAACAGTCGTCGTGTAATCGTTGACCGGCGCGGGAAGCAGACCATACACGGAAGTCATCGATGCCCCCGTCGTCGATGCGGCATCGACGAGCTTGAGCAGATCGGGCGCAATCAATACGCCGCCCAGCATCATACCCAGCTGCTCCGAGCAACCGAGCTGGCGGGCGGCCGCCCAACCAAGATAGATGGGCAAAAAGTAGTAGCCGGCGTTATAGAGCCAACTGTAGAGCAGGCGATAGATTTCGGAATCGGCAGACCACAGGCCCAGCATGCCTTCGCCCATAATGACGGCGACGGTGCGGAACAACGCCGCGCAGACAATAAACGGCAACGCCGACATCATGCTTTTGGACAGATAGTCCACCACGGCCATGGCGTTTGATGAAACCGTCGTTGCAAACGTGGTGTTAGAAACTTGTGACATGGAACGCCTTTCCCAATGTGACATGCGGGCTGCCCCTTTGTCACATCGTGCGGTACTGACCGATTGCGCGGTACTTTTCGTAGCGGAGGTTTGTGAGGGTCGCCTCGTCGAGCTGCCCAAGCGTATCGAAGGCATCAAATGCCGAGGACATGACGGCACCGGCGATCTCCTCATGCGACAGGCCCCTATCGTCAACAATGCCGTCGATGATGCCGAGCGCCAACAGATCGGGAGCCGTGAGCTTCAGCGCCTCGGCAGCCTCATTCGCGCGGTCGGTATCCTTCCACAGGATCGACGCACAGGCCTCGGGGCTCACGACCGAATAGGCCGAGCTCGAGAGCATCAGGATGCGGTCGGCCACGGATAGCGCCAGCGCGCCACCAGAGCCGCCCTCGCCTGTCACCACCGAGACAATCGGCGTCTTAAGGCCGCTCATCTCCATGAGATTCTGGGCAATCGCCTCGCCCTGGCCGCGCTCCTCGGCACCGATGCCGCAAAACGCGCCCGAAGTATCGACCAGGCACAGAACCGGTCGACCAAACTTTTCGGCCTGGCGCATCAGACGACGCGCTTTGCGATAGCCCTCGGGATGTGCCATACCAAAGTTGCGTCGCATACGCTCTTTGGTCGTGGTGCCGCGCTCGATGGCGATGACCGTTACGGGGCGTCCATCTTTCCAGCCAATGCCAGCCACCACAGCGGCGTCGTCGCCAAAGTAGCGGTCGCCGTGCAGCTCCACAAATCCATCCAGGCCCAGCGAGATCATCTCGCCTGCCGTGGCGCGATCTGCCGAGCGGGTCTGCTTGACAATCTCGAGCGCGGTTTTTGGTGCGGCCGAGCGCTTGAACAAGTGTCCCAGCTTTTTGCCGCGGCGACCCGTATGCACGATCTCATGCGGTGCCCCCAGGCCGGGCGCGTGCCCTTCGTGCAGCGCCAGCAGCTCGCCTACCGTGAGCGCAATCTCGCCACGCGGAACAACGGCGTCGCAAAAGCCGTGCTCCAGCAAAAACTCGGAGCGCTGGAATCCCTTGGGCAGGCGCTTGTGCATGTTCTGCTCGATCACGCGCGGGCCGGCAAATGCCGTCAGGGCATCGGGCTCGGCCAGGATAATGTCGCCCTCCATGGCAAAGCTCGCGGTTACGCCTCCGGTCGTGGGGTCGGTGAGCACCGTGATATACAGGCCGCCCGCCTCGCTGTGGCGCCTAACCGCCGCAGAAATCTTGGCCATCTGCATAAGCGATGTCACGCCCTCTTGCATGCGCGCACCGCCCGAAACGGTAAAGCCGACAACTGGCAATCCAAGCTCGGTCGCTCGCTCAAATGTGCGACAGATCTTCTCGCCCACCACGGAACCCATCGAGCCCATCATAAAGTTGGCGTCCATAAAGAAGAGCGCCGTATCGCAACCGCAGATTTTGCCCTTGCCGCACACAACGGCATCGCGCTCGCCCGAACGCTCGCTCACGCTCTTGAGCTTGTCGGCATAGCTGGGAAACGAGAGGAAATCCTCCGACGCCAGATTGGCATCCCATTCCTCAAACGTGCCCTCGTCGACCGTCATGCGCATGCGCGCGCGACCGCTCACGCGAAAGTGTTTGCCGCAACGAGGGCAGACCTCGAGGTTGTCGTGCAGGCGTGCCTCATCGATCACGCGGCGGCACTCCGGACACTTGATAAACACGTGGCGCGCGGGAAACTCGGCGCACGACTCGGTCATCGGCCCCTCGAGGACGTTGACCGTCTTCGCTTTTCTATTCATCAGCATAGAGATGCCCCATCAGATCGGTGTGGTACATGCCCGACAAGAACTCATCGTTTGCCAGCACGTCGAGCTGCAGTTCGCTGTTTTCGCTCACGCCCTCAATCACGAGCTCGCCCAGGGCCGAGCGCATCTTGCGAATGGCGCCGTCACGCGTGGGCGCACACACGATGAGCTTGCCAAGCATGGAGTCGTAGTACGGCGGAACGTTCGCACCGGTAAACATGGCGGAATCCCAGCGCACGCGCGGACCACCCGGCACACGCAACGCGGTGACCGTTCCGCATGACGGCAGAAAGTCCGGCGTTTCGGCATTGATGCGGCACTCCATGGCGTGGTTACGGACCGGCATATCCTCCTGCTCAAAGGGCAGAGGCTGGCCGGCTGCCACGCGCAGCTGCCACTTGACCAAGTCGGTATCGGTCACAAACTCCGTAACCGGATGCTCCACCTGCAAGCGCGTGTTCATTTCCATAAAGTAGAAATTGCCGTCGTCCGAATACAGGAACTCGATGGTACCGGCTCCTTCGTAGCCGACGGCACGAGCCAGGTCACGCGCTGCCTTGTGCATGCGAGCACGAATGTCGTCGTGTCCGTCGAGGCACGGCGCGGGGCTCTCCTCGATCAGCTTTTGGTTGCGACGCTGCACCGAGCACTCGCGCTCGCCAAGCGAAAACACATGGCCCTGCTTATCGGCCATAATCTGCACCTCGACATGGTGCGCCGGCGCGACGAACTTCTCCATGTAGCACTCGCCGTCGCCAAAGACGGCCTCGCCCTCGGCACGCGCCTCGATGAACGCCTTTGCCGCATCTTCCACGCGCTCGACCTTGCGAATACCGCGACCGCCGCCACCTGCACGCGCCTTAATGAGCACGGGACAGCCAATGCGCTCGGCCTCGGCCGTTGCCTCCTCGGGGCTTTTGAGCAAATCGCAGCCCGGCACGATGGGCACGCCCGCCGCGGCAGCCGTTCGACGTGCGGCGTCCTTGTCGCCCATGCTGTCGATCACCTTGGCCGAAGGACCAACAAACGCCAGGCCATACTTGTCGCAGTCGCGCACGAAGCTCGCCTTCTCGGAAAAGAAGCCATAGCCGGGATGAATTGCCTTAGCTCCCGACTTTACGGCACAGGTGAGCACGGCATCGTCGTTGAGGTAGCTCTCGGCAAGACGCGGGCCACCGATGCAATACGCCTCGTCGGCAAGCTGCACGTGCAGCGCGTCCGCATCGGCCGTGGAATAAACAGCGACGGTCTTGATGCCCATATCGCGGCACGCGCGGATAACACGGACCGCGACTTCGCCGCGGTTGGCGATGAGCACTTTGTCGAACATGGAGCCTTCCTTAACTTTCGTGCATGAGTGCAAAAGACATATCGGCGCGGCAGCAAACCTCACCGTTGACGCTCGCGGTACCCGTCGCAAAGCGGAACGGCCCGCGCGCACGCGTGATGGAGCACACCAGATCCACCGTGTCGCCCGGGCGCACCGGACGCTTAAAGCGCACCTTGTCCAGACTCGTGTAGAACGGCGTCGCGCCGCGCGCCTCCTCATCGCCCATCAGCAGCACGCAGCAGTTTTGGGCGAGCATCTCGCACTGGATCACGCCGGGGACCACCGGGTTTCCCGGAAAATGCCCCTGCAAAAAGTATTCGTCGCCCGTAATCGTGATCTTGCCGTGGGCCTCGTCGCCCACCAGCTCGGCTTCGTCGAGCAAAAGCATCGGCTCGCGATGCGGTAACAGCTTCTTGAGCTCTTCTTTGTTCATGGATATCACCTATCCGATCCTCATGAGGCAGCTGCCGAACTCCACGAGGTCGCCGTCGGCCACGCAGATCTCGAGCACCTCGCCATCCGCCTCGGCCGTCACCTCGTTGAGAACCTTCATGGCCTCGATGATGCAGAGGGTCTCGCCGGCCTTGACCTTGGAGCCCACGTGCACAAACGGCTCGTCGCCCGGCGCCGGGGCAGCATAGAACACGCCGACCATGGGAGCGGTCACCTCGGTGCCCTTGGGCTCCGGTGCGGCGGCAGGCGCCTGCGCGGCGGGCTCCGGTGCGGCAGGCGCGACTGTGGGAGCTGCAACTGGAGCGGCCATAGCGCTCGGCATGGGCATGGGCACGGCAACCGGCTGTGCGGCGCTCGCGCGCTCGAGTTCGACCGCGGTGCCATCGGGCTCCTCAACGCGTACGCGCGTGAGGCCGCGGTTCTCCATAACATCGGCTATCTCGGCAAGTCTTTTGGAATCCATGCTCTAGCTCCTCGTATATCTACGCAGCGCGATGGCGGCGTTGTGCCCGCCAAAGCCCAGGTTGGTCGAAAGCGCCCAGGTAAGGTCGGCGCGAACCGCGCGATTGGGCGTGTAGTCAAGATCGCAGGCGGGATCGGGCGTGTGGTAGTTAATGGTCGGCGGCACCACGCCCTGCTCGAGCGCCATGGCGCAGGCCATGACCTCGATGGCGCCCGTGGCACCGATCATGTGGCCGGTCATCGACTTAGTCGACGAGACGTGCGCGGCGCGCGCCGCGTCCTCGCCGAGCGCACGCTTAATGCCCGTCGTCTCGGACGAATCGTTGAGCTTGGTCGATGTGCCGTGGGCATTGATGTAGAGACCCTCGGAAGGCTTGACGTCGCCCTCGGTCACCGCCAGCGATATCGCGCGGGCAATGCCGGCAGCCTCGGGATCAGGACTCGTGATGTGATAGGCATCATCGGTGTTGCCGTAGCCCACGACCTCGGCATAAATGTGCGCACCGCGCGCCTGCGCATGTTCCATGCTCTCGAGTACCAGCACGCAGGCGCCCTCGCCCATCACAAAGCCGTCGCGGTCTGCATCGAACGGACGGCAGGCCGTCGCGGGATCGGGGTTGGTGGTCAATGCGCGGCAGGACGTAAAGCCCGCAACGGCATCGGGGATAATTGCAGCCTCGGCGCCGCCCGCGAGGATCGCGTCGGCATAGCCGTGCTTGATGGCGCGGAACGCCTCGCCCACCGCATGGGCCGAGGTTGCGCACGCGGTCACCACGGGCAGGGTCGGGCCCTTTGCCTTGTGGCGGATTGCGATATTGCCCGATGCCATGTTGGGGATCATCATCGCGATCATATAGGGCGATGCGCGGCGGGGACCACGTTCGGCAATCGTATGGACGTTGTCGACGAGCGTCGTCATGCCGCCCACGCCCGAGCCCACGTAGACGCCCAGGCGCTCGCGATCGATGGCGCCTTCGACATCAAAGCCCGCATCGTGCATGGCTTCGTCCGAAGCCGCCATCGCAAACTGAACGCAGGGGTCGAGATGCTTGGCGTCACGCTTGCCAAAGTACTCGTTGCCGTCAAAGCCCTTGACCTCGGCTGCCACCTTGACGGCAAACGCATCGGTATCGAAGTGCGTGATCGGGCCGATGCCGCACGTGCCGGCGCACATGGCCGCCCAGGTGGCAAGCGCGGTGTTGCCGAGCGGCGACACGGCACCGATACCGGTGATTGCAACTCTCTGTTCCATCATGGTCTCCTCATCCAAGCCGTTCTTCGGCCCTGGTTTCTACATCGCCATTCCGCCGTCGACGCGTACGACTTCGCCCGTAATGTAGGCAGCCGCATCGCTCGCCAAAAAGCGCACCACGCCGGCCACTTCCTCGGGGCGCGCCAAGCGCTTAAGGGGAATCTGCTCCTCGGTTGCCGCGCGAACCTTCTCCGAGAGCTTTGCCGTCATATCTGTCTCGACAAACCCGGGGGCGACCGCGTTCACTCGTACGCCGCGGGGCGCAAGCTCGCGCGCCACCGCCTTGGTCAGGCCGATCACGCCCGCCTTGGAGGCAGCGTAGTTGGCTTGCCCGGCATTGCCCATCAGGCCCACAACCGAGCTCATGTTGACGACGCAGCCGCCGCGCTGGCGCATAAAGGTCTTGGTGAGCGTGCGCGTCATGTTAAACGTTCCTTTAAGATTGACATCGAGCACACGATCGAAGGCGTCATCGCCCATGCGCATGAGCAGGCCATCGCGGGTGATGCCAGCGTTGTTGACGAGCGCCCAAATGGAGCCAAAGTCGTTGAGGACCGCTTCCACGCACGCGTTGACGGCAGCGGGATCGGCCACGTCGCATTGATATGCGCGAGCTGTGGCACCAGCGGCCTCGCAGGCTTCGCACGTCTCGCGCGCCGCATCGACGCTGCCGGCATAGACGACGGCGATATCAAAGCCGTCCTCCGCCAGACCGACAGCGCAGGCGCGGCCGATGCCGCGCGAGCCGCCCGTGACCAGTGTCACGCGGCGCGATCCGTCGCGCTCGAGCGTGCCGTTGTTCAAGTTGCCCATGTCATTCCTTTCGGGTTACAGCCCTGTGGACTATGCGAGCTCGTCGGCAATAGCTGCGACCTGCTCGGCCGTTTCGCATGAATACACGCGAACGTCGCTCAGCGTACGCTTGACCAGGCCCGACAGCGTTTTGCCAGGGCCGACCTCAATAAACGTGTCGATGCCCTGATCCTGCAGGGTATGCAGCGTGTCGACCCAGCGCACGGCATGGCTCACCTGGTTGGCCAAGACATCCGATGCCGCTCGCGGGTCCGCCGGATAGGGCGCCGCCGTCATGTTTGCCATGACCGGAATCAGCAGCGGAGACGGCGCGTGGCCGGCTTGGACATACGTCGCCAGCCCCTCAGTCGCCTCTGCCATATAGGGGCTATGGAATGCACCCGACACCGCGACTTTCATAGCGCGGCCGCCAGCCTCTTTTACTAGGACGTCGAGCTCCTGCAGCGCCTCGGACGCTCCGGCCACAACCGTCTGCTGCGGACTGTTGTAGTTGACCGGCCAGCAGTCCTCGCCGGTCTGTTTTGCCAGGCCCTCGACTTGCACCGCATCGAGCTTGATGACGGCACGCATGCCGCCGGGGTGACGCTCGGCAGCCGCGGCCATCAGCGCCGCGCGCTCGCACACGAGCTCAAAGCCCGCTCGCGTATCGAATGCCCCCGCAAAGGTGAGCGCGGCGACCTCGCCCAGCGAGAATCCCGCACAGGCGGCAGGCACCACGCCGCGCTCACGCAGAGCGGTAGCCGCCGCCAGGTCGTGAACGAACACGCACGGCTGCGTGTTCTCGGTCTGCGAGAGCTCCTCCTTGGAGGCGCTCCGGCACTGCTCGCTGGTCCCCGGGCGCACCTCGTCGACAATGGCGAACACCTCGGCGGCCGCCGGCGATGCCTCGATCAGGTCGACGCCCATCGCGGGGTGTTGGGCACCCTGGCCGGCAAACAGAAACGCTACGCTACCCATGCGGACGCACCCTTCAGGACGCGCTCGGCGCCATCGACCAGATCGTCAACGATTTCACGTGCGCTCTGGCACTCGTTGACCATGCCGGCAATCTGTCCACACAAAAACGAACCCTCTTCGTAATTGCCGTCCTTGGCGGCCTTGCGAAGGGCGCCCGTGCCCATGGCCCCGAGCTCCTCGGAGCTTGCGCCCGCCGCCTCGCTCTTGGCATACGCGTTAGTGAAGGGGCTCTTGAGGGCGCGCACCGGATGTCCCGTCGAGCGACCGGTCGCACGCGTCGAAGTGTCGTTGGCCTTCAGGACCATCTCTTTGTACTGCTCCGAGACGGTGCACTCGTCTGCGACCAGAAAGCGCGTACCCACTTGCACGCCTTCGGCGCCCAGCATAAAGGCGGCCGCCACGCCGCGGCCGTCGGCAATACCGCCGGCGGCCACAACGGGAATGTCAACCGCATCGACGACCTGCGGCACCAGTGCCATCGTCGAGGTCTCGCCAATATGGCCGCCCGATTCGGTACCCTCGGCAACAACCGCCGTGGCTCCACGACGTGCCACGAGGCGCGCCAGCGCCACCGAGGCAACGACCGGGATGACCTTGATGCCCGCCTCGTTCCACGCCTTCATGTACTTGGCGGGATTGCCGGCGCCCGTCACGACGACCGGCACTCGCTCGTCAATCACGACCTGCGCGACCTCGTCGGCAAACGGGCTCATGAGCATGACGTTGACGCCAAAGGGCTTATCCGTCCTGGCGCGCAGCTCGTGAATCTGGTCGCGCAGCCAGTTGGCGTCGGCGTTCATGGCCGCGATAATCCCTAAGCCACCCACCTCGGATACGGCCGATGCCAGCGACGCATCGGCAATCCAGGCCATACCGCCCTGGAACACGGGTTTCTCGATGCCGAGCAGATCGCAGAGAGGAGTCTTGAGCATCTCTACTTCTCCAATGCCGCCTCAACCGTATCGGCGAACTCGCCGACCGTCTTGGGGTTCTCCTCGGTATCGAGCTGGATGCCAAACTCGTCCTCAACGGCGACGAGAATCTCGACGGTGCCCAGGCTGTCGAGGCCAATCTCCTCGAGCGTGGACTCGGGCTTCATCTCGACGTCGTCGAGGCCGGCGGTCTCGCGGATAACGTCGCAAACGCGCTCGAAGGTCTTCTGATCTGCCATGGTAGTTCTCCTTTGTTTGTGCCCTAGGGCGTTTTTATTTCCTATGTGCGACTACTTCCAACGAAGCAGATAGCCACCTATATCCAGACCGGCGCCAAATCCAACCAAGGCGATGGTGTCGCCCGTGTGAAGTGCACCGGCGTTTGCCAGCCGGTCGAGGGCAAGCGGAATGCATGCGCTCGAAATGTTGCCGGTCTCGCGCAACGTGCGAACCACGCGCTCGTCCGGCACGCCCAGGCGCTTGACCGCCTGGCTCAGGATTCGTTCGTTAGCCTGATGGAATACAAAATGATCGATGTCTTCGACCGAAATGCCCGCATCGCTCGCAAGCTTATGGACCGTGTCGCAGATGGCGTTGACGCCGAACTTGAACACACGGCGGCCGTTCATGGACAGCACGCTCTCGCTATCTGCGGAGGCCTTAAACGGCGAGATGCCGACCAGACCGGGAACGCGCAACGTCTCGACGTCGGGCGCCGTCGAAAGCTCAACGGCAAGGGGGCTGTCTCCCCCAGCCTCAATCACTGCGGCGCCTGCCCCATCGCCAAAGAGCACGCAGGTGGCACGGTCGGTCCAGTCGAGCGCACGCGTCATCTGCTCGGCAGCAACGACAAGCGCGCGCTCGGCACGGCCGCGGGCGATATAGCCCTCGGCGACATCGAGCGCAAATACGAAGCCGGCGCAGGCCGCCGAGACATCGAAGGCAGGGCACGTCGCGCCTAGTCGCTCAGCAACGGCACACGCCTCAGCGGGAACAAGGTGGTCACCCGTCGTCGTCGAGCAGACGATCAGATCCAGCTGGCTCGCGTCGATTCCGGACACCTGGAGTGCCCGCTCGCTCGCCGCTACGGCAAGGTCGTCAAGTGACTCGGTGGTGCAGACGTGGCGGCTCTTGATACCGGTGCGGGTAAAAATCCACTCATCCGAGGTATCGAGGAACTCAGACAGCTCGTCATTGGAAACACTGCGCTCAGGAAGCGCCGAGCCTGTTCCAAGAATCGTGAAACCCATCACTAGCCTCCTTTGCGTTGTTGACGTGTTTACATCGACCAAGAGAGGATAGCGCATTTTAGACGTTGTTGACGTGTTAACATTAAATTGTCCAAATGCGACAAAGGCTTCACATTGTGTCTATCTCTCGACACCATTACGCGATTGCCTTATTAACTTAGGAGGTAGCAACCGTTATGGATGCCAAATTAACGATAGTCGACGTAACCGGATCGACCAACGATGACCTGCTCGAAGCAGGAAAACAGGGAGCGCCGCACGGCACAGGACTTGCCGCCCGGGCTCAAACAGCAGGACGCGGCCGGCGCGGGCACAAGTGGGACTCAACCGTCGGCAACTTATTGCTTTCGATTGTCCTGCGCCCATGCGTTAATCCAGCAAAGTTCTCTGGTCTTGCCGCCGTCAGCGGCCTAGCGGTGCTCGAAGCACTCGAAAAGCAGGGTCTTGCAAACGAGATTCGCCTTAAATGGCCCAACGACCTTGTCGCGCGAGGACGCAAGCTCGGCGGCATTCTGGTCGAGGCCGCACGCGATAACGAAGGCAAGCCCTTCGCCGTCTGCGGCATTGGCGTCAACGCAAACTACACGCCCCAAGAGGTACCCGATGGCGGCCTGGCGGCAATTGGCCTCTCGGACCTTAACGAGAGCGTTCCCACCGTCAACATGCTCCTCGATGAGGTCTATCACGCAGTTATAGACGCTGTAGATGCGTGGGCAGAGCGTCTTAACGCCATGGAAGAAGACGCCGGACCGCTCGCGCCCGTCCACGGCGAATATGTCACTCACCTCAATTGGATTGGGGAGCATGTTATCGCCCGTTCCCCTGCCGGCGACGAGCTGGCACGCGGCATCTTTAAAACCGTCGATGGCTTTGGTCGCGCGTGTATCGAAACGGAAGGCGGTTTGCGATCATTCCATTTTGAGGAGGCATCGCTGCGTCCCGCGAGCGAATAGGGCGCCACAGCCAGCCGCTCGGCAGCCTTATCCGGCGGTCCAATCCCATCACGCTAAACAAAAGGGCCCCGCTACCGTAACGGCAGCGGGGCCCTTTAAGCTATGAGCGATATCGCTTAGAGCTTGATGTCGATGTCGACGCCAGCGGGGAGGTCGAGACGCATGAGCGAATCAACGGTGCCCGAGGTGGGGTCGAGGATGTCGATGAGGCGCTTGTGAGTGCGCATCTCGAACTGCTCACGGGAGTCCTTGTTCACGTGCGGCGAGCGGATAACCGTGTACAGGTTGCGCTCGGTGGGCAGGGGGACAGGACCGGAAACGCGAGCGCCGGTCTTCTGAGCGGTCTCGACGATGAGCTTCGCGGACTGATCGACGACCTCGTGATCATAGCCCTTGAGGCGAATGCGGATCTTCTGGGTAGCCAACTTAAACCTCCAAAGAGTGCGAGAGATGTTCTCGCAGGATTACGTAACAGGGAGCTCGAACTTAGGCGTTCTTGCTCATGACCTCGTCCACGATGGACTTGGGCGCGGGCTCATAAGAGTCGAACTGCATCGTGTAGGATGCACGGCCCTGGGTCTGGGAGCGAAGGTCGGTAGCGTAACCGAACATCTCGCCCAGCGGCACCTTGGCACGGATGAGCTTGCTGTTCTTGCGATCCTCCATGCCCTCGATCTTGCCGCGGCGACCGGAGAGGTTGCCCATAACGTCGCCCATGTACTGCTCGGGGGTCTCGACCTCGACAGCCATGATCGGCTCGAGCAGCTGCGGATCGGACTTCTTGAGGGCGTCCTTGATAGCCATGGAACCGGCGATCTTGAAGGCGGCCTCGGAGGAGTCGACCTCGTGGTAAGAACCGTCGAACAGGGTGACCTTAACGTCGAGGACCGGGAAGCCGGCGATAACACCGGTGTTCAGGGCCTCCTGGATGCCCTTGTCGATGGACGGGATGTACTCCTTGGGCACGACGCCGCCGACGATAGCGTTGACGAACTCGTAGCCGAAGCCCTCCTCCATCTTCTCGAGCTTGATGACAGCGTGGCCGTACTGACCGCGACCGCCGGACTGACGGACGAACTTGCCCTCAGCCTTCTCGACGTCGTGACCAGCGGTCTCGCGGTAGGCAACCTGGGGCTTACCGACGTTAGCGTCAACCTTGAACTCGCGGAGCAGACGGTCGACGATGATCTCGAGGTGCAGCTCGCCCATGCCGGCGATGATGGTCTGGCCGGTCTCGTGGTTGGTGGACACCTGGAAGGTCGGGTCCTCCTCGGCGAGCTTGGTCAGAGCCAGGGACATCTTGTCCTGCTCGGCCTTGGTCTTGGGCTCGATGGCAACGTCGATAACGGGCTTAGCGAACTCGATCTTCTCGAGGACGATCTCCTTGCCCTCGGCGCACAGGGTGTCACCGGTGGTGGAGTTCTTGAAGCCGACGCAAGCGACGATGTCGCCAGCGGCAGCGTCGTCACGGTCGATACGCTCGGCGGCGTTCATCTCGAGGATGCGGCCGAGGCGCTCGCGCTGACCGTTGGAAGCGTTGACCACGTAGGAGCCGGACTCGGCGCGGCCGGAGTAAACGCGGACATAGGTGAGCTTACCGACGAACGGGTCGGTCATGATCTTGAAGACCAGGCCGGAGAAGGGCTCGTCGAAGGAAGGATGACGCTGAATCTCCTCGCCGGTGTCCGGATCGGTACCGGTGACGGCCTCGACGTCGAGCGGGCTGGGCAGGTAGTCGACGACAGCGTCGAGCAGCTCCTGAACGCCCTTGTTCTTGTAGGCGGAACCCACGAAGACGAGGTTGAGCTCGTTGGCCAGAACGCCCTTGCGCAGAGCAGCCTTGAGCTCCTCGACGGTGAAGTCCTCCTCCATGAGGATCTTCTCCATGAGCTCGTCGTCAAAGCTGGCAGCAGCGTCAAGGAGCTCCTCGCGCTTGGTGGCAGCGATGTCGGCAAACTCAGCCGGGATCTCGTCCATCGGCTCGGGGTAGGTCATACCCTTCTCGTCGGCCTTGAAGTCCCATGCAGTCATGGTGACCAGGTCGATGACGCCCCAGAAGTTGTCCTCGGCGCCCATCGGGACCTGAGCGGCCACGGCGTTAGCATCGAGACGATCCTTCATGGTCTCGATAGCGTTGAAGAAGTCAGCGCCCACGCGGTCATACTTGTTGATGAAGGCGATGCGGGGGACGTTGAAGGTAGAAGCCTGACGCCAAACGGTCTCAGACTGGGGCTGAACGCCGGCAACGGCGTCGAAGACGGCGACAGCGCCATCGAGGACGCGCAGGCAGCGCTCGACCTCGGCGGTGAAGTCAACGTGGCCCGGGGTGTCGATGATCTGGATGCGGTAGTCCTTACCGTCCTTGTTCCAGAAGCAGGTGGTAGCAGCGGAGGTAATGGTTACGCCGCGCTCCTGCTCCTGAACCATCCAGTCCATGGTGGCAGCGCCCTCATGGACCTCACCGATCTTGTGGGTCTTACCGGTGTAGTAAAGAATACGCTCGGTCGTGGTGGTCTTACCGGCATCGATGTGAGCCATGATGCCGATGTTACGGGTATCGGAAAGCTTGTACTTAGGCTTAGCCATGTTAGTTCCTTACCTTAACTTACCAACGATAGTGAGAGAACGCGCGGTTGGCCTCGGCCATCTTGAAGACGTCCTCACGCTTCTTGACGGAAGCGCCCAGGCCGTTGGAAGCGTCGAGGATCTCGTTGGCGAGACGCTCGGCCATGGTCTTCTCCTTGCGAGCGCGGGAGAAGTTGACGATCCAGCGGATGCCCAGAGCGGTGGAACGACGGGAGTTGACCTCCATCGGGACCTGATAGGTAGCGCCACCGACACGCTTGGGCTTAACCTCGAGCGTGGGCTTGACGTTGTCCATAGCCTTCTTGAAGGTAGCGAGAGCGTCGCCACCCTCGGACTTCTCGGCAACGATCTCGAAAGCGGTGTAAACGATGCGCTCAGCGGTGGCCTTCTTGCCGTCAAGAAGGACCTTGTTGATGAGCTGAGTCACCAGGCGGTTGTTGTAAACGGCGTCAGGCTGAACCTCACGACGATTAGCTGCTGCACGACGCGGCATGTGAAATCTCCTTAAGTGTCTACCGTGCGGCCCTTAGGCGGCACACGGCGAAAGTATCAAAACGTTATCTGGCTTATTTAGCCTTGGGGCGCTTAGCACCGTACTTGGAACGGGCCTGCATACGGTTCTGGACCGGAGCAGCGTCGTAGGCGCCACGGATGACGTGATAACGGACACCAGGGAGGTCACGGACACGACCGCCGCGGACGAGCACGATGGAGTGCTCCTGCAGGTTGTGGCCCTCACCCGGGATGTAAGCAGTAACTTCGATGCCGTTGACGAGGCGAACACGGGCAACCTTACGAAGAGCCGAGTTCGGCTTCTTGGGGCTCGTGGTGAAGACGCGGGTGCACACGCCGCGCTTCTGGGAGTTGTGCTGCAGAGCAGCGTTCTTGGACTTCTTGGGCACGGAACGACGGCCCTGGCGAACCAGCTGGTTAATAGTAGGCAAAGCGTACTCCTTCTCGAATGATTCCAGCTTTCTGTAAAGTGCAACGGCTTGAATCGAGGGGTCAGCATCCCCCTACGAAACACGCAGTTCGATAGGATACGTGGCGTTAGCTGTGCCGTCAACAGACCACGCCGCCGGGCGTATCCCAAAATAGCCATATTTCCGCAAAGCCTACACAAAAGGAATCCCCTCCTGTGCGCGGGGGCGGATTCCCGGCCCGGGCGGCCCGCTGTTTAAGTTTGCTGCTCTACAGTCCTGCGCAAGACGGAAAGCACATTA
>CAUBTS010000015.1 GCA_958438955.1 uncultured Collinsella sp. | reverse complement strand
TTACTCGGCGTCGTGGTGACGGCGGGGCTTGCGGCCTCCGTTGTCGCCGGGACGGCGCGGACGGTCGCTGCGCTCGGAGCGCTCGCGACGCGGACGCTCACGGCGCTGGAAGTGCTCGCCGTCGCCCTCTGAGGCACCCTCGGCGCGAGCCGGGGCCTCGGGCTTATCCAGACGATCGAGCGAAATCTTGCCGCGGTCATCGACTTCGATGACGACGACCTTGACCTCGTCGCCCACATTGAGGACGTCCTCGACCTTCTCCACGCGGCCCTTGGCGACGCGGGAGATGTGCAGCAGGCCGTCCTTACCGGGCAGCAGGTTGACGAAGGCGCCGAAGGGCTGGATGGAGACCACGCGACCGGTGTACTCCTCGCCCGGCTCGGGAACCTTGATGATGAGCTTGATACGCTCGACGGCCTGGTCCACGGACTCGCCGGTGCCGCCGACAAAGACGGTGCCGTCCTCCTGGATGTCGACCGAAGCGCCGGTCTCGTCCTGAATACCGCGGATGACCTTACCGCCGGAACCGATGACGTCGCGGATCTTGTCGGTCGGGACCTGGATGGAGACGATGCGCGGAGCGGTGCTGCGTGTGGTGTGGCGCGGCTCGGGGATCACATCGAGCATCTTCTGCAGGATGAAGGCGCGACCCTCCTTGGCCTGCTGCAGGGCGCGGGCCAGGATGTCGAAGGTGAGGCCGGTGGCCTTGTTGTCCATCTGCAGGGCGGTGATGCCCTCGGTGGTGCCGGTGACCTTAAAGTCCATGTCGCCCAGGAAGTCCTCGAGACCCTGGATGTCGGACAGGACCACGGTCTTACCCTCCTCCTGGATCAGGCCCATGGCGATACCGGAGACCGGGCGCTTAATGGGCACGCCGCCGTCCATAAGGGCGAGCGTAGAACCGCAGGTCGAAGCCATCGAAGAGGAGCCGTTGGACTCCATGACCTCGGAGACGACGCGGATGGCGTAGGGGAACTCGTTCTCGTCGGGAAGCACCGGAAGCAGAGCGCGCTCTGCCAGATTGCCGTGACCGATCTCGCGACGCTTGGGGCTGCCCATGCGGCCGGTCTCGCCGGTGCAGAACGGCGGGAAGTTGTAGTGGTGCATGTAGCGCTTGCCCTCGGTGGGCTCGATGGTATCCAGACGCTGGCCCTCGTTGAGCATGCCGAGCGACAGGACGGAGAGCACCTGGGTCTGGCCGCGCTGGAACAGACCGGAGCCGTGAACGAGCGGCAGGTAGTTGTCCTTCACCATGATGGGACGGATCTCGTCGGCGGCACGGCCGTCGACGCGCTCGCCGGTCTCGACGACCATAGTGCGCATGGCCTTCTTCTCGAGCTTCTTGAGCGCCACGGGGATCTCGCGCTCCCAAGCAGCCTGCTCCTCCTCGGTGAACTCGGCGCGGATGGACTCCTTCAGAGCCTCGACCTTGCCGATACGGGAGAGCTTGTCGGCGTCGCGCAAGGCGGCTGCCATCTCGTCGTAGTGGGCGAAGATGCGCTCCTGGACCTCCTCGACGGGCTGATCGAGCGGGTACTCCTTCTTGACGATGGGTCCGTTGACCTGCTCCCACTCGGCAACGAACTCGTCCTGAGCCTGGCAGAAGGCAGCAAGGGCCTCCTGGCCAAACTTCATGGCGGCGAGCATGTCGTCCTCGGAGATCTCCTCGGCGCCGGCCTCGACCATCGAGATGAAGTCGGCAGAGCCGCCCAGCTCCAGGTCCAGATCGGAGTTCTCGCGCTCCTCGTAGGTGGGATTGACGATAAACTCGCCGGTCTCCACGTTACGGCCGATGCGCACGCAGGCAAGCGGGCCCTCGAAGGGCACGCCGCCGAGCGTCATGGCCAGGGAGGCACCCATGACGTTGATGACGTCGAAGGGGTTGACCTGGTCGGCGACAAGCGAGGTAGCGACAATGTGTACCTCGTTGCGGAAGCCGTCCGGGAAGCTCGGGCGAATCGGACGGTCGATCATGCGCGCGGTGAGCGTGGCCTTCTCGCTGGGACGGCCCTCACGCTTGAGGTAGCCACCCGGGATGCGGCCGGCAGCGTACATCTTCTCGTTGAAGTCGACGGTCAGCGGGAAGAAGTCATAGTTCTTGCGCTCCTTGGAGACGACCACGGTATCGAGCATCGTGGTGTCGCCCTGCTTGACCAGACAGGCGCCAGTGGCCTGCTTGGCAAGCTCGCCGGACTCAAAGGTGTAGGTCTTGCCGTACAGCTCAAAGGTCTTGGATACGAGTGTCATTGTTCTCCTTTACCCCACAGGCCCCTTGCCTGCGGGCTTCTCATGTGACGCGGGCCCCCTGCCCCCGCCACGCTTCAGAGCGTGATTGTTCACGCCCTTACACAAAAAGAGCGTCCCGCATGCAGGACGCTCTTAGCATGTACAAGTTCGCTACTGAATATTGTCGCGAATGCCCAGAGCCTTGATGAGCTCACGGTACTCGACGATGTCGTTCTTCTTGATGTAGGAGAGAAGACGACGACGACGGCCGACGAGCATGAGCAGGCCACGACGGGTGTGGAAGTCCTTCTGGTGGGACTTCATGTGCTCGGTCAGCTCCTTGATGCGCTCGGACAGGATGGCGACCTGAACCTTGGGGTTGCCGGTGTCGACCGGGGTGTTACCGAACTGGGCAGTCAGCTCCGCCTTGCGCTCTTTGGAAACAGTCATTGTTTCACCTTTCGTTTTGCGTCGCCATCGGGCGACTCGATTCGCCTCGGACTGGGAAGCCGCCGGTGGAGCGAGCAACCAAGGTCGAGGTACCAACTGGTCGGTATGTTACCACAAGCAGCCCGCGCCTGCGCATCATCACCGACCCAACATGAATTCCATCGCACGGAGGCGCTGGTCGGTATGCGTCGCCGCCCACACATGCGAAAGCCCGAGCAAGAACGCCGCCGTATGCGGGTCGATTTTCTCGGCCATAAGCGCATCGAAGGTCATGGACATGAGGGCGCGCAGCCATGCGGTCTCACCGGTCGACACCAGTTCGGCACCTGGAACGCTCGACGCGCACGACCCGCACATGAGACCGCCCGCCTGGGCTGAAAAATACGACAGCATGGGGTCTCCGCACAGCACACAGGCCGAAAAATCGGGACGATAGCCAACGTGCGATAGCAGCTTAAAGACATATGCCGCCACAAGTAGGTCCATATGTGCCGTATCAAGCCCGCTGCCCACCAGGGCAAGCGCTCGCTGCGTTATAGCAAAGGCAAACGGGTCCTCGGCGTCCTCGAACGAGCACACGCGCGCGACCTCGGCGATCGCGCTTGCGGCGCAGGTCGTCTCGTAATCGGGCGCAGCGCCGAGCGGCGCCTCCATAAGCTCGGCCTGAGAAACCACGTCGAGTGACCGTCCATGTGCGAGCAGCATATCGACCGTACAGAACAGCTCGCAGCGCGCAGCCAGGCGTCCGCCGGGTTTGCGGGCGCCCTTTGCCACGGCACGAACCTGCCGCCCCCGCTCGTCAAGCATCGTCAAGATCAGGTCGGTCTCTTTGAGCTTCGTCTTGTCGAGGACGAGCACCTTGGTGCGATATGTCCGGGAGCCTGCCATGCGCGCCGCGCGTCCTTAGTCCTCGGCGTTGTAGCCAAAGCGGCGAATCTGGGCCTCGTCGTCACGCCAGCCGGCCTTGACCTTCACGTCCAGCTCCAAAAAGACCTGCGTGCCAAAAATGCGTTCAAGATCGCGTCGGGCGTCGATACCGATATGCTTGATCATCTCGCCGCCCTTGCCGATGATGATGCCCTTTTGGCCCTCGCGCTCGACGTAAATGGTGGCGTGCACGCGCAGCACCTTCTTGGTCTGCTCGAGCGCATCGCAGATCACGCCAACGGAGTGCGGAATCTCATCACGGGTGCGGCGCAAGACCTTCTCGCGCACAAACTCGGCAACGAGCGTCTCATCGGAAGCGTCAGTACCCATGTCCTCGGGGAACCAACGCGGACCCTCAGGCAAAAAGTGCGCAACGGTCTCTATAAAGGCATCGACGTTGAAGTTCTTAACCGACGACGTCACAATCTCGTCGTCATATTCCATAAGCTCGTGGGCAGCCTTAAGCTGCTCCATGACCTGTGCGGGGTCGGCCTCATCGGCCTTGGTGAGCACCAGGACCTTCTTGCAACGAGCGCATCTGACACGCTCGGCAACCCAGGCGTCTCCCCTGCCGATGGGCTTGGTGGCATCAATCAAAAACGCGACGACGTCGACATCGTTCAACTCGAACAGTGCGCTCTTGTTGAGCTCGGACCCCAGGCCGTCCTTGGGCTTATGAATACCCGGGGTATCGACAAAGACCAGCTGGTAGCCGGGACGGTTGACGACGGCGCGCATGCGACGGCGGGTCGTCTGTGCCACCGGCGAGGTGATGGCGACCTTTTTGCCATAGCAGGCGTTGAGCAGCGTGGACTTGCCGGCGTTGGGGCGTCCGACCAGGGCTACGAAGCCGCTGCGAAAACCGGGTTCAACGTCGCCAAAGCCCGCGAGGCTATCGTCCTCGTCGCACAGGGCGTCGAGCTCCTCGTCGCTCATGCCCTCAAACGGATCGAATTCCTCGACTTCCTCGTATGCTTCGGCCGCTTCGGCATCCGCCGCATCCAGGACCTCGTCGTCCAAAATTTCATCGATAGGCTGCATAGTGTCGGACATGAAAATCCCTTTCTAGATAAAGCCGAGCGCGTGGGCAAATACCAGCAAGCCCACAATCGCGGCGGTGATGGAAAGAACGTATACGGAGGCGGCGGCGATATCCTTCGCGCGCTTTGCCAGCGGATGGAGCTCCTGGGTCGCCAGATCGACAATCGCCTCCATGGCGGTGTTGCATAGCTCGCCGTGAATCACCAGGCCACAACAGATGATAATCGTGGCCCACTCGGCAATGTCGAGCCCCACGATGCAGCCGGCAATGACGGTGCACACGCCCGCAACGAGCATGACCTTAATATTGCGCTCGGTCTTGACGGCGGTGACGAAGCCCTCCATGGCGTAGGAGAACGACTTTAAGAAGGACGGATGGTCCTTGTTCGATCCGGGAATCATAGACGGCTCCTAGTCGTGGGCGTGGTTGGTGATGGGGCCGACGTGGACCAGCTTGGGGTCCTCGCCGCGCTCGAGCGCCAGATCGCGCAGGATGGCGTCCTCGCGGGCCTCCATGACCTCGGCCTCGTCGTCCTCGATGTGGTCATAGCCCAGCAGGTGCAGCATGCCATGCACGAGCATCAGGCGGCACTCGTCGGCAGGGGCATTGCCAAAGCCGGGGGCCTGACGGGCAATGACTTGCGGGGCCAGGATGATATCGCCAAGCTCAAGCGTCTCGTCGGCGGGAATATCCTCGTCAAAGGCCGAGTCGCATTCAAACGAGAGGACATCGGTGGTGCGGTCGATACCGCGCCACTCGTGGTTGAGCTCGTGCATCTCGTCCTCGTCGACATACGAAAGGGAAATCTCGACTTCACGCTCAACGCCTTCGGCGGCAAGCACGACCTCGCAGATGTGTTCTACCTCCTGCGCGTCGAGCAGCGTATCGAGCTCGGCATCGTTGCTGATCAATACACTCAACGGGACTCCTTTCGGTCGCGCGGGCGCTGCTCGCGCACGTCATCATAAGCATCATATGCCTCGACGATACGTCCCACCAGGGCATGGCGCACCACGTCGGCACGCTCGAGGTGAGAAAATGCGACATCGTCGACACGGCCCAAAATCTTCTCGACATCCGCCAAGCCACCACGACGGCCCACCAGGTCACGCTGGCTCAGGTCGCCGGTAATCACAAACTTGGAGTTAAAGCCCAGGCGCGTCAGAAACATCTTCATCTGCTCGGGCGTGGTATTTTGGGCCTCGTCGAGCACCACGAAGGCGTCGCTCAGCGTGCGGCCGCGCATGTAGGCAAGCGGGGCGATCTCGATCACGCCGCGCTCCATGAGCTCATCGGTGCGCTCGCGATCCATCATGTCAAAAAGGGCGTCGTAGAGCGGACGCATGTAGGGGTCGATCTTTTCCTCAAGGGTACCGGGCAAAAAGCCCAGATTCTCCCCCGCCTCGACAACCGGACGCGTCAAGATCAAACGGCCCACCTCGTGACGCTTGAGCGCGGCAACGGCGAGCGCCATGGCCAGATAGGTCTTACCGGTACCGGCAGGACCCAAGCCAAACGTGATGGTATGCGAGCGAATGGCATCCACATAGCGCTTTTGCCCGAGCGTTTTGGGGCGAATGGCACGACCGCGATACGAAAGCAGCACGTCATCGCGAAGCGACGTAGCCTCGTGCTCACCGTCGCGCAAGACGACCAGGCAGCGAGAGACATCGTCGGCAGACAGCGTGCGCCCGGCGGCCGCCTCGCGAAAAGCGTGTTCGAAAAAACGCGCCACGAGTTCGACCTCGTCCGGGTCACCGCACACGGCGATGCTATCGCCACGGGCGACCACATGGGCGCGAACCAAGCTCTCGAGCGCGCGAAGGACGCCGTCGCCGGCGCCCAAAACGCATGAGGGATCAATTCCCTCGGGAACGGTAAGTCTAATCTTCGAGGCTTCCATGAACCTCCCTGCGTGCATGGACCAAGCCGGAATCATCGACTCCGATGATAGCAACATCGAGCAGGCACGGGGCTGTAAGTCCACAGGTATCGTCAAGACGGGCATGATGGAACGAGCCAAGCGTCAGGTTGTCACCATACTCGAGCACGGCACGCTCGACCGTGCCCACGCGACGACGAGCGTCGGCAATAGCGAGCTCCTGTGCGGCGGCTCGCATACGACGGCTGCGCTCGGCCATAACCTCGGGCGGCACCTGGTCGGGCATATCGGCGGCAAGGGTGCCGGGACGCTTGCTGTAGCGGAACACGTGCATACGCGAGAAACCCACACGGCGGCACAGCGCCAGCGACTCCTCGAACTCCTCGTCCGTCTCACCAGGAAAACCGACGATGACATCGCACGAAAGGGACGCCTGGGGCAAGTTGGCGCGAATCATACGCACCGTGTCCTCAAAGGCTTCGGCGCTATAGGGACGGCCCATGCGATGCAGGGTCGCCGTGCAGCCGGACTGCACGGGCAGGTGCAAAAACGGGGCGATACGCTGCGGGTAGCGCGCCATAACCTTAAGCAGGCGCTCGGAGATATCCATGGGCTCGACCGAGGAAATGCGCACATGCGGAATAGACGTGCGCTCCATGATGGCCTCGAGCAGCTCATCGATTTCGACGTGCTCGTCGGTCGCGCTCTTGCCATCGTAGGCACCCAGGTTCACACCGGTCAGCACCACCTCGGGCACACCGGCCTCCTGGGCCTCGCGCACCTGCTCGAGCACGGACTCGACAGGCACGGAACGCTCGGGGCCTCGCGCCTTCCACACAATGCAATAGGTGCAGCGATGGTTGCAGCCGTCCTGGATCTTCACGCCCAGCCGCGAACGACCGAGCGCATCGACCACCTCGCCATCGCTGCAGGCGGGAACGCTATCGGACTCAACACCCAGCACCTCGCAAACACGTTCGGCGACATCGATCTTGGACGGCTCGGCAATCACGCGATCCGAAAGCTCCGACAGCTCCTCGGGATGCAAATTGACCACGCATCCGGTCACGACCACATAGGGCTCGTTTGGATGGGCCAGCGCATGACGGACGGCCTTACGGGTCTTAGCCTCGGCCTCGCCCGTAACGGCACAAGTGTTAATGACGATCAGATCGGCATCCTGGGGCTCCACAATAGCAAATCCCAGGCGCATAAGATCGGCAGTGATACGGTCAGACTCAACCCGGTTGACACGGCAGCCGAGGTTGACGACGGAAATATGGGGTGCGAGCACGCGGGCTCCTTAATCGAGGATATCGTCGAGGGCACTCTTGATACGGTCGGTCACCGACTTCTTACCGGAAGCGACGTCATCGCCCATCTCATCGGCAAAAGCACGGAGCAGCTCGCGTTGCTTATTGGAAAGATTGGTGGGAACGACCACGCGCAGTTGCACGATCAGGCGACCACGCGAACCGCCACCGCCAATGCGCGGCATGCCGTAATTATTGACGCTCACGGTGTCGCCGTACTGGGCGCCGGCGGGAACCGTCACCTTAACGACCTCGTCGGGCATAATGCCCTCGACCTCGATCTCGCAGCCGAGCGCTGCCTGCGCAATCGAAATATCGCTCACGAGGTACAGGTCGTCACCGTTGCGCTTAAAACGCTCGTGGTCGGCGACGCGCACGTTGACGATCAGGTCGCCCGAGGGCTCGCCGCGAAGGCCAGCCTCGCCAAAGCCGCTCACGCGCAGCTGGCGACCGGTCGAAACGCCGGCGGGAATATCGATGTCGATCTTTTCGTGCGAAGGCGTGCGGCCTTGACCGTCGCAGGTCTCGCAGGGATGATCGATAACCGTGCCCTCGCCATGGCAGTCGGGGCAAGGCGAGGAAGACTGAACCTGGCCCAAAAACGATCGCTGAACCGTCGTGACGTAGCCCGTACCGTGGCAGCGGCCGCACTGCTTTTCCTGTGCGCCCTCTGCCCTACCGGTGCCATTGCAGTCCTCGCAAGGAGCAAGGCGGTCATAGCTGATTGTCTTTTTGCAGCCGAGCGCCGCCTCCTCGAGCGTCACCGAAAGCGAGATGGCCATATCACGTCCGCGACGACGCTCACGACGGCTGCGGGCGCCACCGCCGGCACCGCCGCCAAAGAACGACGAGAACAAGTCGTCCATGCCCATGCCACCAAAGATATCGTTGATATCGACGTAGCCGGAGCCACCGGGGCCGTCGGCAGTGCCGTAACGGTCGTAGTTAGCACGCTTCTGCTCATCGGAAAGAACGGAATATGCCTCGTTGAGCTCTTTGAACTTAGCCTCGGCCTCGGGGTCGTCCGAAACGTCCGGGTGTACGGTACGGGCCTTCTTTAGAAACGCGCGCTTAATCGTCCGCGCGTCGGCATCCTTGTCGACGCCAAGCACCTCGTAGTAATCCCTATTTTCCGACACGACCGAATCCTTCCGACTTTCATTATTGTCACAGTGCGTCCTATACCCAAGCTGGGCCGGCCGCAAACAGAGGGTTTGATGTTATTGCATTGCGTAGGGCGAAAGCATGGCACGTTGCGAGCAGCTCGCAAACCAAACCGACACGAGCGCAAACATAAATCCGTTGGCAAAACCGTTGGCAAACTGCATCGCGCCGCGCTTCCACCACAGCAGGCTGCGGTGCAGCACGCCGTCCGAGAGCACCATGAACAGGCCCATGGCAAACGGAATAAAGCACATCACGGCAAAGGCCGAGAACACGCCCGAGATGGCCGATAGCACCAAAAACGGCGCCACGATGCCCATCAGGTAAAAACCGGTACGGGCCTTGCCTTCCAGGCGCTCGGCCTCAACATGGGCCCGACCGACCAGATCACCGCCAGAGGCGCCGTTGGTGCCGGCGTGACCCATGCCGCCAATACGGACCTCGTCGCCATCGTGCGTGCCGGCGGGAAACTCAATCGTCTGCTCGGAGGTCACACGGGTTCGCCCGCTGCCGCCGCAATCGGGACAGGGGTCGGCGACGACCTTACCGGAGCCACCGCACTCAGGGCAGACAGACTGGAACGTGCCGGCACCAAACAGAAAGGACAGGTCGACATCGATGTGGCCGCGACCGCCGCAGCTCGGACAGGTATGTGCATGCTCGGACGAAACAGAGCCCGAACCGCCGCAGTGACCACAGGTATCGAAGCGCGTATAGCGGACGGTCTTGCGGGCACCGCCCTTGGCCTCCTTGGCGTCGAGCTTAATATCGACGACCACGTTGGCGCCGTTCTCGGGATTATAGGCAGCCTGCCCGCGACGCGGCTGACCCCAGGCGCCACCAAAGGGAAAGCCGCCCTCAAAGGGATTGCCGTAGCCCGCGCTGCCGGCGTAACCGCCGCCATAGGGCGAAGCCGTGGGAGCGCCGGCAAAGGGATTGCCCGAGCGCATGGCGTCGTAGCGCGCACGCTTCTGCTCGTCCGAAAGCACAGCATAGGCCTCGGAAACCTCTTTGAACTTTTCCTCGGCATCCGGTTCTTTGTTGACGTCCGGATGGAGCTTGCGGGCCTTTTGCTGGAAGGCTTTCTGTATATCACGCGAGGTGGCGTCCTTGGAGACACCCAAAATCTCGTAGTAATCTTTTTCGTTCATCGTCGCCATGCGCGGCAACCTCCTGCTCACAGCAGCGTATATATTGCGGTAATTCTACCCGAGCGGCCTAGGCTAGACCCCAAAACAGCTCGAACAGCACATTTCCATCGAGCCAGCCCAAGTGAGTGGGCGCTAAACGAGCACGGACGCGACCTGCGATAACGTCTTTCGAGGTGACGCGCCCCGCATGTCCTTCAATATGATCGGGCACCCAGGTGGCAAGGCCCAACTCGACCGCACGGTCGCAGGCCGCCGCCAACTCATCTGCAGCGATCACGCTTGCCGAGCGAACCAACAGATCGGGCCCAATGCCACGCGTCATGCGACAGGCAAGCATCAAATCCTCGGCCGCCGCCTCGCGCTGCGACAGATACTCGGCATCAAACGTCGTCGCGGCATCGTCGCGTTGCACCAAGCGCACGCGATACGCATCGCCGCGAGCAAGCACGTCGGGAAACAGCCCGGCCAAGCGATCGAAATCCTCGGCGTCGAGCATACCGGCGGCAGAGCGGCCCAAACCCAGATAGCCCTGTCCGGTCCAATAGGCAATGTTGTGGGCGCACTCATGGCCGTCGAGCGCGTAGCTTGCCACCTCATACGGGTGATAGCCGGCCGCACTCAGGCGCTCACGCGCCGCATCCATGCATGCAGCCTGAAAATCCTCGTCGGGCTCGAGCGACTCGTCGCGACACGCCATGCGATAGAGCGGCGTGCCCTCCTCGAGCGTGAGCGGGTACACCGACACATGATGCGGCGCCGCCGCCAACACGCCATCGAGTGTGCGCTGCCAGCTTAGGTCGGTCTGCCCGGGAAGGCCGCACATCAGGTCGCACGACACGACAAGCCCAGCGTCCTTGACCGTCGTGATGGCAGCGAGCGCCCGATCGGCATCGTGAATGCGGCCGATGGCGGTAAGTTCGGCGTTATCGAGCGTTTGCACGCCCAGAGAGACGCGCGTGACACCCACCCCGGCAAGCGCAGTGGCAAGCTCTGCGGTCAGCGATTCGGGATTGGCCTCGCAGGTAAACTCAACAGGCTTGCACCACGCAGAGATACGCCGGGCAAATTCTACCAAACGCTCCCCCGCCAGCGACGGCGTGCCGCCGCCAACATAGACGGTGCGGATCTGTGCAAGCGCGCCTGCGTCGCCAAAAGCATCGAGGCGCGCATACAACTGCTCAAAATAGGTATCGAGCGCAACGCTCATGTTGCACGGAGCAAAACTGCGTGAGTCAAAGTCACAGTACCGGCATTTTTGGGCGCAAAACGGCACATGCACGTACAGCGCGGTAACGGCCACCGTTAGGCCTCCAACGGATGAGCGGGCACCGACTCGCCGGCGGCAAGTGCGGCCTCACAGGCCACCACATCGTGCTCGATATCATCGACCAGTGCCATGAACTCCTCGTATGTGGAGCAACGCACCACCTGAGCGCGCCAGGCGGCAGCATGGGGCATGCCCTTTAGATACCAGCTTGCGTACGTGCGGGCACGCGACATGAGCGGCAACAGCTCGTGCGTGAGCGTCAGGTGCTCGCGCAGGGCATCCAGGCGCTCAACCGAGGAGCGAGAAGGAACCGGCGTGCCATCGAGTGCAAGGGCTCGGGCATCGCCGAACACCCATGGATTGCCGTAGATGCCGCGCGCGATAAACACCGCGCTGGCACCCGAGCTTTGCAGATGCTCAGCAGCGTCCTCTGCCGAGAACACATCGCCCGAACCGATAACGGGAATCTCGACGGCGTCGGCCACCTCATCGACGACCGACCAATCGGCCTGGCCCGTATAGAGCTGCGTGGCGCAGCGACCATGTACCGCCACCGCGGCGGCCCCTGCTCCCTCAAGCATCTGGGCAAACGTCGCGGCGTTGCGGTCTTCGGCGTAAAAGCCCTTACGGATTTTTACGGTCACGGGCACATGCGCCGCGCCCACCGCCGCCTCGACGATCTGCTCGGCCAGATCGGGAGTGCGCATAAGCGCCGAGCCCTCGCCCTTGGTGACGACCTTGCGAGCCGGGCAGGCCATGTTGATATCGATCAGCGACAGGCGATCGCCCACACGCTCCTCGACGGCAGCAACAGCGCTCGCAAACTGATCGGGCTTGGAGCCAAAGAGCTGCACGCAGATCTGCTGCTCCTCATCGGCCGGCAGTACCAGGCGCCACGTCTTATTGCTGGCATAGGCAAGGCCCGCCACGCTCACCATCTCGCTATAGGCAAGATGGGCACCGCGACGGCGGCACATGATGCGATAGGCGGGATCGGTCACGCCCGCCATGGGAGCCATAAGGAACGGCTGCTCGGCATAGGCGCCAAGCAACCGCTTGCTGTATTCAGAAAGTGCCATGGACCTACTCGTCCACCTTGAGAATCGCCATAAAGGCCTCCTGCGGGACCTCGACCGAGCCGATGGCCTTCATGCGTTTCTTGCCCTCTTTCTGCTTCTCGAGCAGCTTACGCTTACGCGAAATATCGCCGCCGTAGCACTTAGCAAGCACGTCCTTGCGACGCGCCTTGACGGTGGAGCGGGCAATGATCTTGTTGCCGATAGCACCCTGAATGGGCACCTCGAACAGCTGACGCGGAATAATCTCCTTGAGCTTGTCGCATAGGCCGCGGGCAAGACCGTAGGCCTTGTCCTTGTGGACGATAAACGACAGCGCGTCCACCTCGTCGCCCGAAAGCAAGATATCGAGCTTGACGAGCTCGGAGGGACGATACTCGTTGAACTCGTAGTCGAGCGAGGCATAGCCCTTGGTACGGCTCTTGAGCTGGTCAAAGAAGTCCAAGATGAGCTCGGCGAGCGGCATATCAAAGCGCATCTCGACCGACTTGCTCGTGAGATGAATCATGTCGGTAGTAATGCCGCGGTGCTCGATAGCGAGCTGCATGACGGCACCCGTATACTCGGGCGGGCAGATAATCTTGGCCTTGAGGTAGGGTTCCTCGATACGCTCGATGCGCGTAGCCTCGGGCAGATCCTGCGGGCTGCGGACATCAATCATCTCGCCGTCAGTCTTGTAGACGTGATAGTCCACCGAGGGGCTCGTGGCAATGAGGTCAAGATTGAACTCGCGCTCCAGGCGCTCCTTGACGACCTCCATATGCAGCAGGCCCAAGAAGCCCACGCGGAAGCCAAAGCCGAGCGCCACCGAGGTCTCGGGCTCCCACACCAACGACGGGTCGTTGACGTGCAGCTTATCGAGCGCGTCACGCAGGTTCTCGTAGTCCTTGTTATCGATCGGGAACAGGCCCGTATAGACCATGGGCTTGGCCTCGCGGTAGCCGGGAAGCGGCTCGGGGCAGGGATTCGACGCCCACGTGAGGGTATCGCCCACGCGAACGGCCTCGGGGTCCTTCAGGCCCGTGACCACGTATCCGACCTCGCCGACCGTGAGCGCGTCGACCGGGGTCTCGGCGGGACGCTTGACGCCCACGCCATCGACCAAAAAGTCGCCCTTTGCCTGCATCATGCGCAGGGTATCGCCCTTTTTGATGGAGCCGTCAAAGATGCGCACCGTGGCGACGACGCCACGATACTCGTCGAAGTACGAATCCAGAATGAGTGCCTTGAGCGGCGCGTTCGCATCGCCCTTGGGCGGAGAGATCAAAAAGACAATGGACTCCAGCAGATCGTGGATGCCCTCGCCGGTCTTGCCCGAGACGCACACGGCATCATCGGCAGGGATCGCCAGGTCATCCTCGATCTCGGTCTTAACCTCGTCGGGATGGGCCGAGGGCAGGTCGATCTTGTTGATGGCCGGCACAATGTCCAGATTGGCGTTCATGGCAAGCGTCGCGTTGGAGACGGTCTGTGCCTCGACGCCCTGTGTGGCGTCGACAACGAGCACCGCGCCCTCACAGGCTGCCAGCGAGCGCGAGACCTCATAGGTAAAGTCCACGTGGCCCGGCGTATCGATCAGATTGAACTGATACGTCTCGCCATCGTCGGCGTCATAGGACACGCGAACGGCATTGGACTTGATCGTGATGCCGCGCTCGCGCTCGATATCCATAGTGTCGAGCAGCTGCGACTCCATATCGCGCTCGTCGACGGTATGGGTGAGCTCGAGAATGCGGTCACTGATCGTGGACTTGCCATGGTCGATGTGCGCAACAATCGAGAAGTTGCGGATGTGGGAAATGTCAATTGAAGTATTCATGCGGACTATCTTACCCGAGCGGTACAAAAAATGGAGCCTGTTCCATAAAACAGGCTCCATTTATGCGCGTAATCTGTGTGATGTGAAATTTACAACTTAGGCGTTGATGCTGTTCACGAGCTTGGCAAGACCGGACTTGCGGTTGGAAGCCTGGTTCTTGTGGATAACATGCTTGGCGGCAGCCATGTCGAGACGCTTGGTGACGGTCTTGAGTGCAGCCTGGGCCTTCTCGGCGTCGCCCTCGGCGACGGCGGACTGGACGTGCTTGGTCAGCGTCTTGAGCTCGGACTTGACAGCCTTGTTACGCATGCGAGCTGCCTCATTGGTGCGGATACGCTTCTTCTGAGACTTGATGTTTGCCACTTCTGGAGTTCCTTTCGAGTTCCTTGCAAAAAATGTATGACACCTCTGAGACACGGTGAGGTCATGCAAGCGCCTACTATAGCACGCTCCCCCTCAAAGGGATAGAACGAATTTGTCAAATAGGCAGGTATCATCACGATTTTCTCAAGATGTTCGTAATCCAGAGCAAAAGCGCGGTCTGAGAATCGGCCGAACCCTTGAGCGCGAGCTCCACATCGACCGCGCCCTCGAGCGCGGCAACGAGCTCTGCCATCGAAAAGCGACGTGCCCAGGTCAGGTGATTCTTGACCTGCCAGGACTGGAGCTTGAGCGTTGCGGCCAGCTCACGACCCTGTCCACGCGCATCGAGCGCCTTGGCAACGATTAGCTCGCGGATGCGGCCGCACAGCAATGTGTAAGTCCACACGTAGCTCTTGGCGGGCAATAGATTGAAGAGCTCGAGCGAACGGCGCATGTCACGGGCCGAAACCGCGTTGAGAAAGTCCCAGGGCTGGACTTCGGCCGTGCGCACGATCCAGCGTTCCACATCGGCAAGCTCAATCTGAGGCGCCTCAACCATTTGGGCAAGCTTAGCCAAGTCGTTATCGAGCATGCGAGTGTTTTCACCCGAACGCGAGACAAGTTCCTCGGCGGCCGCCGTCGAGATCGACTTGCCATGCTGCGTCGCCATCTGCTGCACGCGGCGCGGAAGCTCCCAGCGCTTGGTGCCGGAGCAATCGATCACGGCCTTCTTGTCAATCTTGGCGATTGCCTTGTACAGGCGCGTGTTCTTGGCAAGCGAATCGGCGATTATGAGGCAAACCGTTGTGGGGCTGGGACCCGCCAGATACTCGACGAGCGGCTCCGAGACCGCCTTGGCGAGCTTTGAGCAGCCATCAAGGATTACCAGGCGAAACTCGCTGCCCATCGGAAAGGTGTTAAGCGATCCGATAATCGACTCGATATCGGGGTCCTTGGTCATGTCGCGCTCGTCGAGGTTGAACTCGACCATACCCGACTTTTCCAGACGCGCTTTCATACGCGAGACGGCGTGATCGCGCTTGACTCCGTCGGTACCGACGATCAGATATGCCGGCAGCAGACCGGTTTCGGACATTGCGCTCCCCTCCCGCAGGCCTTCGTATTCGCTCCGTGCCATTCTAGCCCAGGGGCCCACCACACGCCAACGACGTCGTCACGGTCGCTGGCATCGCATCGCAAAGCCATTCGCAGTCGGCGTGACGGTAATGTCGCCGTGTTCGATAGTGCACGCGAACACGCCGCCCGCTTCCTTAACGGCATCGATGCAGGCGTCGGACGGATGGCCGTATCGATTCCCCTCGCCCGCGCTCGCGAGGGAAAGCTCGGGCTTCAGGACGTCCAGCAACTCACCATCGACTGAAACCTTAGAGCCGTGATGCCCAAGTTTAAGGGCATCGATATCCCCCACCTCCTGCACGAATTCCCGTTCTTGGTCGAGCTCGGCATCGCCGGTGAGGAGCATACGCAGGCCCTTGCCTTCCTGAATATAAGAGAGCAGCAGGACAAGCGAGTCCTCATTTCCCTCGCCATCCACGGACTCGAATGGCCACATCACGCAGGCGCAAAATGAGCCGATGTCGACTGTATCCCCACGGCGCACCTGCCGATACTCCACGCCAGGTCGGTTCAACACCTCGGCAGGAGCATCCTCCAGCGCATCAGCCGCCACGGCAATCGTTCCGACCGAAAGCTGTTCGAGCACGGCAGGCAGACCACCCCAGTGGTCCTCATCCCAATGCGTCACAAAGACGGCATCGATATGGTGCACGTTATTGCGGACCAACGCCGCCACCACGCGCTCGTCGAGCCCGCAGTCGACGAGTGCTACTGCGCCGCCCTGGCGGATAAGAATCGCATCGGCCTGGCCCACATCGAGCACCGTCACCGAAGGCGGAGCGAATCGATCCCAGTAGACGTACGGAATCGCAGCCAAGAGCACCAGGCATGCAAGCCCCACCGCCATAGGACGTGCACGGGGACGCGGCCACCGGACAAGCAGAACCGCCAGCAAACACGGCACTAGGTAAATCCACATGCTATCGGGCGGCACGCTCACGGATGCACCCGGCACGGCGGCAAACAGCTGCTCGAAAAACAGCGCGCAACGGGCGGCAATCATGGGCACAACGAGCGCCCAAGTCCGCAACGGTCCCACGAGCGAAAAGGGAACCAGCACGATGGACAAAGCAAGCAGTACGCTCACCACCGGACCGATGACCGCATTTGCCAACGGAGCAATGAGCGAGAACGTACCGAATGCAGGAATGGTAATGGGAAGTGTCGCCAGTTGCGAGCACAGCGTGACGGAAAGCATGCTGGCAACGCCCGATGGCACACCCAGTTCACCCAAAGCGTAGGTCGCATAGGGGCAAAAGCACAGAATGGCTAAGACGCTGGCACATGAAAGCTGAAAGCCCATCTCGAACAGCACCGTCGGCCGCAGTAGCACAAAGATGGACATGGTTACGAAGAGTGCCGATGCGCCGTGCCGGCGACGCCCCGCGCCGTTTACGACAAGCGTCGCGAACACCATGCAGCACGCGCGCACGGCCGAGGGAGACGCGCCCGTAAAGGCAGCGTAGCCAACAAGCGTTATCGCCAATATCGCCCGCTGAAGACCACGTGAGCACCGAGTCTTTTGCAATACACCCTCGATTACAAACCCCACGATAGCCAAATGGCTGCCCGAGACGGCAATAAGATGCGCCGTTCCCGTCACCGAAAACCAGTCGCCCGCCGGCTGGGCGCGCAGCTCGGCCGAACGACCGCAGACGACACCAGCTATGAGCGCACGCGCCGGGTCGGTCGCAGACGCGATGGATGCAAGCAGCCCATTTCGCAGCCGAAGCAGCGGCCCCGGAGAGCCCTCATCGACCGACACAACTCGAACGGCTTTAACCTTGCGCACCTCGCCTCGGAGCACGCGCGATCGTCCATACGCATCGTTCTCAAAACGTGAAACGCGACCGATAACACGCACGCGCGCCCCGAACTTGAGCTCGAGGTCGCACGATAGGCGAACCGTTGCCAAGTTCTTACCGTCCGCGCGTGCCTCGCAGGTATAGGAATACACGTCGTCGTTTATGGATGGATCACCCTGCACGACAAACTCAAGGCTGCTTGCCGCTCGACCGTCGAGCGCCTTCGAGGCGCTTAGCGCGCCCACAGCCCACCACGCCGAGACGACCGCTCCCGCCACGAGACCGACGGACGCGGCATACAGCCACCGCTTCCAAGGGGCAAGCCGCGCACAAGATTGAGCCAGCACAACGAATACCGCCGCCGCAACGGGAATGGCCCATAGCGGCCCGACTGCCAGCGCCCGCTCCCTCAGCAGCGCATCAGCGGCCACGTTGAGCACCAAGGCGCAGCTCATGCACATGCCGGCACACAGGGCCATCGTCCACGGAATCAGGGGCCGCGGAGGCATCACATGCTCGCGCTCGGTCGCACTCATACGCAGATGCAATCTTTGATTTTGGCAAGCTTCTTCTCGCCGATTCCCGACACACGCATCAGATCGTCAACCGAGGCAAAAGCACCGTTCTTTGTCCGCTCATCGATAATCGACTGGGCCATGGAGGGACCGATGCCCGAGAGCGTCTGTAGCTCTGCCGCGCTTGCCGTATTGATATTTACTAGGCCTGTTGCGCCACTCACACCCGATGATGCGGAAGCCCCACCAACAACACCGGCTTCCGCAATGGACGCCTGCTGCTCCCCTACCGTTGGAACGTGAATCTTCTGTCCATCGACGACCTTAGATGCCCGATTGAGCCCCGTAACGTCTGCCTCGGGCGCCAGCCCGCCGGCGGCATCAATCGCCTGAGCCACCCGCGCGCCATCCTTGAGGCGATATACACCGGGCGACACAACGGCGCCATCGACATCGACATAGACCTCTGCCGCGGCAGAAGCCTTAGTCGAAGAACCTTCGGATGTCTTTCCGCTCGAGGCATCACCGGATCCCGGCTCCACCAACGAGCCCGTACCGTCAGTGCGCTCAAACGACACACCACCGGCACCGCCGCCAAGGTTCGCCATCGCCAAGCCGCTCGCCATCGCAATGACGACCAGTATCGCCATCACCACTGCCTTATGACCGAGCAGCTTGTCCGCCAAGCGGTCCATCCGTTTGACCCGTTCGTGTTGTTCGCGCTGCGCCATAGCAAAACCTCCCAACACCATCGTGTCAGGAAAGGAGCCCTGCAACAGCCACGCTCCAAAACCGGTTTTAGCGGTCAAACCAAAAACCGACCAAAACCTTGCACAAATCTGTCCATTTATTCAGGCACACGTCAGCAAATGAACACTTAGCCGCAAAATGCCCAGATAGCAAAAGACCGACGATGCAGGCGCATCGTCGGTCTATGCACAAAATTACTCGTGATCTTGGTAAATCTCACGCGGAGCAAGCTCCGAATGTTTGCGTTTTAAGGTCTTAGGGGCCTTATACGTATTGCTCTCGAAGTCGATATACTCGGTCTGCTTGAGCAGGCGCTCGATCATCTCCTCGTGATCGAACAACTCCCAGGCCTCATGCACGGCATCGAGTTTGGCGTGCGTCTCGGGACGGCGCGGCATAAACAGCGTGCAGCAGTCGGGAGCGGCCTCAGTCGAGATATCGAACGTACCGATCTCCTCGGCGCGCGCGATGATCTCCTGCTTGTCCGAACCGATGAGAGGGCGGAACACGGGAATCTTCACGGCCTCGTTGACGGCCATGATGTTCTCGAGCGTCTGGGAGGCAACCTGCCCAAGCGATTCGCCCGTAACGATGGCCTTGGCACCCTCGATGTGTGCAATGCGCTCGGCAACCGAATACATAATGCGGCGATACATGATCACACGCAGGTTGCTGGGACAGGTGACCGAAATCTCACGCTGGCAGTCGCCAAACGGCACCACGTACAGGCGGCCGATCTGGACACCCGGCTCAAGCGCACGGATGATATCCTGCACCAAATACTCGCTCGTATCGGGCGTCTGCGGACGACCGGAGAAATGTACCGGCACGCACACCGCGCCGCGACGCGCGAGCATCCAGGTCGCCACCGGAGAATCGATACCTGACGACAGCAGCGTCACGACCTTGCCGGCAGAACCCACCGGCAGACCGCCCACGCCGCGCTCGGAGCGCGCGTACACATAAACGCTACCCTGGACCACCAGTACGTGCACCATCGCATCGGGGTCGTGCATTTGAACCTTTTTATCGGGGAAGGCCTCACACAACACCTCGCCCACCTGACGATTGATGTCAATCGAGGTGAGCTCATAGTCGGTATTGGAGCGCTTAGCGTGCACCTTAAACGAATCGAAGGAACCAAACTCGCGCAGCGCCTTGACGGCGGCGGCGCAGTACTCCTGCGGGTCGCGGTTGGTGTGATACGCCAAAGACACACGAGCAACGCCGGGAACGGTGCGAATGACACGCGCCGCATCATCGGCCTGATGCTCGTTAAAGGTCACGAGGATATAACCGGAAATTCGAGACACGGCGTTCACGGAAAAGGCGGCCAAAGCCGCCTTAATGTTATCCATGAGGATATGCTCAAAATGTGCGCGGTTCTTGCCCTTCAGTCCAACCTCGTGATAGTGGACCAGGCAGACGCGAGCCGCCATTTAGGCTTCAGCAACCTTGTGGCCGAGCGCCTTCTCGTAACGGGCCTCGTCGTAAGAGATGTCGCCGTCGACAATCTCGTCCATAGCCATCGAGATGGTATCGGCACCGGAAAGCCCGATGGTGATGTCATCGACATCCTGGACGGCAAGCACGCGGTTGTGCTGGCCACGCAGCATGCTGTTAATGTCGCAGGCGCGCTTGGAGGCAAGCGAAGCGAGCAGGAAGCGGTTGTGATCGGTCTTCTCCAGAAGATCGTCAATGCAAGGCTTTACAACGGACACGGACCTCAGATCCTTTCATGCATATCGAGAACGCGAACGAGCTCATCGGTCGCGCGGTCGAGATCGTCATTCACCACGACGTCGTCGTAGCGGTCGGCAAGGGCAAGCTCATCGGCGGCGTTTGCCATACGCAGCTCAATCGTCTCGGGCGTCTCGGTACCGCGACCGACTAGACGCTCGCGAAGCACCTCGAGCGAAGGTGGCTTGATAAAGATCAGCACGGCCTCGGGGAAACGCTCCTTCACCTGCAGGGCACCCTGGACATCGATCTCCAAGATGAGAGACGAACCAGAGGCGAGCTTGGACTGGACCTCGCTCACCAACGTGCCGTAGCAGTTACCGTGGACCTCGGCCCACTCAACAAACTCACCGTTTGCCACGCGGCGGTCGAACTCCTCGCGCGTCAGAAAAAAGTAGTTGACGCCGTCGACCTCACCTTTGCGTGGTGCTCGCGTGGTAGCCGAAACCGTCAGGCCCAGGTTCGAGCGGCGCTCGCGCACACGAGTGACGAGCGTACCCTTGCCTGCGCCTGACGGTCCAGAAATCACAAAGAGCTTGGAATCCTGAGCGCTCACTTATTTGGTCAGCTGCTCGAGGAGCTGCTCGCGCTGACGGACGCCGAGGCCCTGGACGCGACGGGTAGCGGAGATACCGAGCTCCTCCATGATCTTGGCGGCCTTGGCCTTGCCATAACCAGGGAGAGACTCGATGAGGGTGGAAACCTTCATGCGGGAAGCGATGGGGTCATCGGAGTTGAGCACGGACTCGAGGGACTTCTCGCCCTTCTTGATCTGCTCGCGAAGCTCAGCGCGGGCGTGACGTGCGGCAGCAGCCTTCTCAAGAGCCTGCTTGCGCTGCTCATCGGTAAGCTGAGGGAGTGCCATTCGTACCTCCAAATAGTTGGGTTATATCTGATTCAATAATTGGCATTTTAGCACGTAGAACGTACAAAATGCCCATTCGCGGCTCCATAGGTTAGACGATACCCGCAAAAAGTGCAATATACTGCGCCCAAAGTTAAGCCCCTGACCTGCGATTCCACACAAAGGATGGGAAAGTTTACGCAGGCACAGGGGCTATTTTGTGCTAATGAGACCCAAAAGTGGTGACTTAGGGGAATCTTTTACGCGACGTTTTCGACCAGCTCGGCGACGATGGCGTCAAAGGCGGCAACCGGATCGTCGGCACCAGTGATGGGACGGCCCACCACAATGTGGCTTGCGCCTCGCTCGATAGCCTGGGAAGGCGTCGCCACGCGAGACTGGTCGCCTAAGGCGGCACCCACCGGACGCACACCCGGAGTCACGATCAGGGCATCAGGACCCAGCAGCTCACGCATGTCGTGAGCCTCCATCGGCGAGCACACAATGCCATCGATGCCGTTGGCCTGAGCGAGCTTTGCCAGGCGGGCGGCCTCCTCGGCCACGGGCGACTCGACGCCGATCTCGCTCAAGGCATCCTGATTCATGCTCGTGAGCACGGTGATGGCGACGAGCTTGGCGCGGTCCTCGCGCGCCTCCACGGCACCCTCGCGGCAGGCAGCGAGCATGGCGCCCGAACCCAAGCCGTGGACCGAAAGCAGGTCGGCACCGGCAAGCGAGGCCGAGCGGGCGGCACCGCGAACCTGATGCGGAATGTCATGGAACTTAAGGTCAAGGAAGACCTTAAAGCCCAGGTCCTTAAAGGTCTTGACGATCTCGGGGCCCTCAGCGTAATAGAGCGTCATGCCAACCTTGAGCCAGGCGGCATGGCCCGAAAGCTCGTGGGCGAGCTCGAGCGCACGCTCACGATCGCAGTCGAGGGCGACGATTACGCGGTCGCGGGCATCGGTCTCTAGCATTCGAAAGCACCTACCAGCTCGTTGATGTCCTTTACGCCCTGGGACTCGGCCCAGGCCTCGAGCTCATGCGCGATCTTGAGCGAAGCGCACGGATCGACGAAGTTGGCCATGCCGACCGACACGCAGGTGGCACCGGCCAGGATAAACTCAGCCGCATCCTCGCCGGTCATGACACCGCCGACACCGTTGATGGGGATATCGACGGCCTGGGCAACCTCCCAGACCATGCGCACGGCGATGTGGTGGCACAGCGGGCCCGAAAGGCCGCCCTTGGGCTTGGCCACGCGGGACTTGCGGGTATGGACGTCGATAGCCATGCCCTGAATGGAGTTGATGACCGAAAGGCCGTCGGCGCCGGCAGCCTCGAGGGCCTTGGCGATCTCGGCGACGTTGACCGGCGCCATCTTCACGAACAGCGGCTTATCGGTCACCTTGCGGCAGGCAGCCATAACGGAAGAGGCGCCCTCGGGCGTGGAGCCCATGGCGGCACCACCGGCGGCGATATTGGGGCAGCTCACGTTGATCTCGTAGCCTGCAGCCCAGGGGCACAGCTCGACATACATCTCGAGTGCGCGGACAAACTCGTCAACGGAGTGGCCGGCAACCTGACAGATGACCTGGCAGCCGTCCTTGGACAGCTGTTCGAGCCACGGACCGGACTCGCGAGCAAAGGCGGCCACGCCGGGGTTCTGAAGGCCCACGGAGTTGATCATACCGCCGGGGATCTCGGCCATGCGGGGCGCGGGGTTGCCGGGCCAGGGCTCGGCAGCGCAACCCTTGGTGGTGATGGCGCCCAGCTGGGAAACATCAAAGAAGTTCTGGAACTGCCAACCGTAGCCAAAGGTACCGGCTGCGGTGTTGATGGGGTTCTGCATCTTGACGCCGCCGAAATCGACGGCCATGTTCACGGTACCCACTAGAAGACCACCACCTTGGAAGCATCGAACACGGGGCCGCACATGCAAGCACCCTTCATACCGTCGACCGTCTCGACATTGCAGGTGTTGCAGGCGCCAAAGCCACAGCTCATCATGCGCTCGAGCGACACCTCGCAGTACGCACCGGCCTCGGCGGCAGCGGCGGCGACTTTCTTCATCATGACGGCGGGACCGCAGCTGGCGACGTAGTCGTAGCCGCCCTCGCCGAGCAGCTCGGCTGCCGGGTCGGTGCAAAAACCGTGCGTGCCCAGCGTGTCATCGTCGGTGCACACGTTAACCGTGGCGCCCAGCGCGCGGAACTCATCGACGCCCACGGCCTTGGACGCGGTGCCAAAGCCCAGGCACACGTCGACGGCTACACCCTGCTCGGCAAGCTTGTCGGCAAGGCACAGCACGGGCGGAACACCGATGCCACCGGCGACGAGCAGGGCCTTCCTGGTGCCCTCGGGTACCATCCAGCCACGGCCACCGGGGCCCAGCAGGTTAGAGGTGGAGCCAGGGCCCATCTGGGACAAACGACGGGTATCGTCGCCCACGACGGCGTACCACAGCTCGACGGTACCAGCCTCGGCGTCGGCGCGGTAGTAGCTCAGGGGCACGCGAAGCAGCGAGGACGCATCGCCGGGTACGGCGATGTTCACAAACTGACCGGGCTTGAGCGCACTTGCAAGCTTGGGGGCCGAGATGACGAGCGAGAAGATGCCGTCGGCAATCTCCCGGTTCGAGACGACCTCGAAGTCGTGCATGCGTGCAGTGGAAGGTGTGGGCATAGACGCTCCAATCCCCCATGCGGTTGCATGGTCCAAACGAACAGAAAGCGCGGCACCGCAAGGGCGCCGCGCACAAAAGCGATAAGGCTATGCTAGCAGATGCAGCCGTCGGCAAGCGTCTGCTTACCGCCGACAAACACATCGGTGGCACGACCGGTGAGCGTGCGGCCGGCAAAACCGGAGTTCTCGGCGCGCGACTCGTAACCGTCCTCGCCAACCGTCCAGGTGGCGGAGGGGTCGAACACGGTCAGGTCGGCAACGGAGCCCGCCTTGACCTGAACCTGGTCGAGGCCCAGGATCTCACGCGGCTTGATGGCCATGAGCTCGACCATACGGCCCATGCTCATCTTGCCCGTGTTGACCAGCTCGGTGAGTACGAGCGACAGCGAGGTCTCGAGGCCGATCATGCCAAAGGGCGCAAGCTCGAACTCGCGGGCCTTCTCCCACGGGGTGTGGGGAGCGTGATCGGTGACGATAGCGTCGACGGTGCCGTCGATGACGCCCTGACGGATGGCCTCGGCATCCTCCTCGGTACGCAGCGGCGGATTGACCTTGAGCGAGGTGTTGTAGGTCTCGTCCAGGTCGTTCTCGGTCAGGAACATGTGGTGCGGGGTAGCCTCGCAGGTAACCTGAACACCGGCGGCCTTACCGGCACGCACGAGCTCCAGGCCGTGAGCGGTGGAGATGTGCTGGATGTGCAGCTTGGCACCGGTCAGCTTGGCGATCTCGATGTCGCGGGCGATCTGAAGCTCCTCGCCGGCAGCCGGCCAGCCCTCGAGGGCCAGACGGGTCGAGACCTTGCCCTCGTTGATCTGGCCGTGGCCGACCAGGTCCTCGTCCTGGCAGTGGCTCATGAAGACCTTGCCGAACATCTTGCCGTAGTCCATGCAGCGACGGAGCATGCCCGCGCCCTGCACGCCGTGACCGTCATCGGTGAAGGCGACGGCGCCGTGGGCGACCATATCGCCCATCTCGGACATGGCCTCGCCCTTAAGACCGCGGGTCATGGCGCCCGACGGATAGACGCGGCAGTGACCGACCTCAGCAGCACGGGACTTGACGAACTCCACGACGGTGCCGTTATCGGTGACGGGATCGGTGTTGGGCATGGCACACACGCCGGTAAAGCCGCCCTTGGCAGCTGCGCGGGTGCCGCTCTCGATGTCCTCTTTGACCTCGTAGCCGGGCTCGCGAAGGTGAACGTGCATGTCCACCAGACCGGGGACGAGGTACTTGCCGGAAAGGTCGCGGACCTCGGCCCCCTCGACGGCGAGATTCTCGCCGACCTCGGCGATCTTGTCGCCGTCAATCAGGACGTCAACGACACCGTCAAGCTCGACGGACGGGTCGACGACGTGGGCATTCTTAAGAAGCAAGGCCATTATCGGCACCTCCAAGCAGCAGATACAGGATAGCCATACGCACGCAGATACCGGCGTAGACCTGCTCCAGGATGACGGAGCGTTGCGGGTGGTCGGCCATATAGGAGTCGAACTCGACGCCGCGGTTGATGGGGCCCGGGTGGCAGATGATCGCGTCGGGCTTCATGAGCTTCTCGCGGTCCTTGGTCAGGCCGAAGAGCTTGTGGTACTCGCGAATGGTCGGGAACGGGGCACCCTCGAGGCGCTCCTGTTGCACGCGCAGCATGTAGACGACGTCCAGCTCGGGCAGGACGGAATCGAGGTCGCTCGTCACGTGGTCGCAGCCCAGGACCTCGGGCGACGGCGGCAGCAGCGTGCCGGGGGCGACGGCGTAGGTCTCGCAGCCCATGATCTTAAGGGCGGGGATCAGCGAGCCGCAAACGCGGGAGTGGGCGATATCGCCGACGACGGCGACCTTCAGACCGTGGAAGTCACCCTTGTGCTCCCAGATGGTGTACAGGTCGAGCAGGGCCTGCGTAGGATGGTTGTGCTTGCCGTCACCGGCGCAGATGACGCTTGCGGGCGAGTTCTGCGTGACGATGTAGGGAGCGCCGGCGTGCTTATCGCGCACGACAATGCAGTCGATCTTATAAGCGTTGAGGGTCTCGACGGTGTCGACGAGGCTCTCGCCCTTGACCGTGGAGGTCGAGGAGCCGCCAAAGTTAAGGCTGTCGGCCGAAAGACGCTTCTCGGCGAGCTCGAAGGAGCTGCGGGTACGCGTCGAGGGCTCGTTGAACATGTTGACGATGGTCTTGCCCTTGAGCGTGGGGACCTTCTTGATGGCACGCTCGTTGACCTCAGAGAACGCCTTGGCGGTCTCGAGGATGAGCTTGATGTCCTCTTCGGAGTACTCGGTAATGTCGATCAGGTGCTTATGGTTGAACGCCACGGTACTACTCACCTCCCAGCGGCGCGGAGCCCACGTGGGAACCCGGCGCGACGTCGTTAATCTCGACGGCGGTGTGGCCGTCGACTTCCTTCATATATAGGTGTACGTTCTCCTCATGCGACGAGGGAACGTTCTTGCCGACAAAGTCCGGCGAGATGGGGAGCTCGCGGTGGCCGCGGTCAACGAGGACTGCCAGCTCAATGCGGCTCGGACGGCCCAGGTCCATGACGGCGTCGAGAGCGGCGCGGATGGTACGACCCGTATAGAGGATGTCGTCCACCAGCACGACGCGCTTGCCGTCGACGCTGAAGGGAATGTTGGTAGCGTGGATCGCGGGAGCGAAATTGGTCGCATAGTCATCGCGGTAGAAGCTGATGTCCAGGCTGCCGAGCGGAACGTCGACGCCCTCGATCTCCTTGATCTCCTCGGCGAGCTTCTTTGCCAGAAGGTCGCCGCGCGTGACGATGCCGACCAGAGCGAGGTCTTCACAGCCCTCGTTGCGCTCGAGAATCTCGTGCGCGATGCGGGTCATCGCTCGATTGACGGCGGTCTCGTCCATGATGACCGCCTTGGGGGAAGTCATGCCCATCGATCTCCTTCCTCACATGTCTTGACTGCTGACACAGTCAAAAAAATAGATGCCCGACCGCTCAAAGCGGACCAGACACCCACAGGAAGGGCTGCTCTTTGGCAGCAATGTAATTCCATGTGGGTATCTCGTACCCCTTTAATGGTCAAAGGATAGTGTAGCCAACCTCGAGCTTAATTGCGAGCATTAATACAGAGCAATCCGTAAACGGAGCCCAATGCTCCATAAACCTATATATATTTGTGGGACGAGCTTGAAAACGCACGCACGAGCTGGCATAATCCCCTCTGCTGCACGCAAATCGGATCTACGTCCAGGGCCGTGGCGTGAGCACTATCGCCAAAAGAGGAATATCTCTGTGTAGATTACGCACAGGGAGCTGCTTCTGTGCTATAGTTCAGGCTTGTTTGTTAACGCGACATGTTCGTTTGTCGCCCAAGGAGGGTCAGTTATGTCCAAAGTTTGCGAAGTTTGCGGTAAGCACCCCGTTGCCGGTCGCTCCATCAGCCACTCTCACCGCGTCACCAACCGTAAGTTCCGCCCCAACATCCAGCGCGTCTACGTCGTCGTCGATGGTCACCGTCGCAAGATGAACGTTTGCTCCACCTGCCTCAAGTCCGGCAAGGTTGCGCGCTCCTAAATAAGGTCTTACCAACAAGTACCTCGGACTCTCCGGGTCAAAGACCTCGCGTTCATATAGAACTTACCAAAGGCGCCCTCCCCTACGGAGGGCGCTTTTTTGCACTCATTGGGGACAGACTTACATGAGTGTTTTCACGCATTGGGGACAGACGTAACGCATGCCAGCAGCGGTTCGGCCCCTGCCTCACGCCGCCTCGTTCCAGCCCGCGGTGGCCTTGGTTACGCTTGTAGCGCCGATGCCGGTGATACGGGCAATTTGCTTGACCGTGAGATGCGCCCGCCTGAGCCTCAGCAGACAGGCATCACGATCGGGGCGTGGCAGGGCCTTGAGCAGCGCAGGATCTATGCTCGGAAGGACTTCGCGCGCAACGGAAAGAGCATCCTCATCGAGGATCCGTCGGCGTGGAAGAATCTCAACTGACCAGATCCGCCCGGCAACTTCCTTAAGATGCTCACAATAGCGACGAGACCCCCCGACAATATCGAGCATAGGGGCCGCGTCACAGATGTCAAAGGGATCGTAGCCCAGCTGGTATGCCCTAAAGCTTGACCAGCGGTATGCTTCGAGAGAGTCGATCGCACCTTTCACAGGATTGAGATGGATATAATCGAGTAGCTGCACCGCCTGTGTGTCCGACTCAACCGCAACACGCGAATAGCGATTGTCAAACAGATGGCCCGTTCTTCCCGTTTTCCCATTGAAATACTTAGCATACGCCGTCAGTGCGCACTGCATTGCCTTTGAAAGGTTGTCATATGGGTCATCAACCATCAAATGGAAGTGGTTGTCCATAAGGCACCAAGCCAACACTGCCACTTTATGGCGTGCAAACCTGTCCGAGATGTCCGATAAGAAACGATATCGGTCAGAGTCATCTTCAAAAATAATCTGTTTGGAGTTGCCACGGTCAAAGACGTGGTAATAGCCGGTGAGCGAAACGGCGCGGGCGCATCGGGGCATAATCTCTCCTTTCAAAAACTGAACAGGCAACACCTAAAAGGAGAGAAGGAACGCGAAATGCTGAGCCTGTGATCTATTTATATCCAATGAGCGGCAAAAAAAGGCCCAGAACGGCAAAATGGCAAAACGATGTCTGTCCCCAATGAGTGAAAGCACTCATGTAAGCCTGTCCCCAATGAGCGAGGCGATGCACTGGCAGATAGTTTTAGTTAAAACGCTTCAGTTTATTGAAGCGTTTTAGTGTGCCTTTTAAAGGAATCTTACCGTTCGCCGAATAATTTCTTGCTATCATGCAAGGCGTAGGGTAAATCTCCGATCGCAAGGAGACACAAATGGTGAAAAAGTCACCGGAAAACACTACTCCCGCAATTGTGGACAACGTAGAGGCGCTTGAGGCCAAGCTCGCTCAGATGCGAGAGGCCCAGGCGCTTTTTGCTACGTACACGCAGGAGCAGGTCGACAAGATCTTCTATGAGGCCGCCATGGCCGCCAACAAGGCTCGTATCCCGTTGGCGAAGATGGCCATCGAGGAGACCGGCCGCGGCGTTCTTGAGGACAAGGTCATCAAGAACCACTACGCCGCAGAGTACATCTACAACGCTTACAAGAACACCAAGACCTGTGGTGTCCTGGAGCGCGACGAGGCTTACGGCATCACCAAGATCGCCGAGCCCATCGGCATCGTGGGCGCCGTCATCCCGACGACCAACCCCACCTCCACCGCGATCTTCAAGACGCTGATCTGCCTGAAGACCCGCAACGCCATCATAATCTCCCCGCACCCGGCTGCCGCCAAGTGCACCATCGCCGCCGCCAAGCTCGTGCTTGACGCCGCCGTCAAGGCCGGCGCCCCCGAGGGCATCATCGGCTGGGTCGATGTCCCCTCCATCGAGCTGACCAACATGGTCATGCGCGACGTCGACATCATCCTCGCCACCGGTGGCCCGGGCATGGTCAAGGCCGCTTACTCCTCGGGCAAGCCCGCCCTGGGCGTTGGCGCCGGTAACACCCCGGTCGTCATCGACGACACCGCCGACGTGCTGCTCGCCGTCAACTCCATCATCCACTCCAAGACCTTCGACAACGGCATGATCTGCGCTTCCGAGCAGTCCGTGACCGTCATCGACAGCATCTATGACCAGGTTAAGGCCGAGTTCCAGAAGCGCGGCTGCTACTTCGTCAAGCAGGGTGCCGAGATGGAGGCCCTGCGTGCCGCCATGTTCAAGAACGGCGCTCTCGATCACCGCATCCCCGGCATGGCTGCCGCCAAGATCGCTGAGCTCGCCGGCATCGAGGTTCCCGCCAAGACCAAGATCCTGATCGCCGAGGTCACCTCCACCGACCCCGCCAAGGAGGAGTTCTCCCACGAGAAGCTCTCCCCGGTCCTGGCCATGTACCACGCCAAGGACTTCCAGGAGGCCGTCGACAAGGCCGAGCACCTGGTGCTCGCCGGTGGCCCGGGCCACACCGCCTCTCTGTACGTGCACCCCGCCCAGGCCGAGAAGATCAGCCTGTTCGAGCACGTCATGAAGGCCTGCCGTATCGTCATCAACACCCCGTCCTCGCACGGTGGCATCGGTGACCTGTACAACTTTGGCATGAAGCCGTCTCTGACCCTGGGCTGCGGCTCCTGGGGCGGCAACTCCGTCTCCGAGAACGTTGGGGTGAAGCACTTGATCAACGTTAAGACTGTGGCCGAGCGCCGTGAGAACATGCTGTGGTTCCGCGCTCCCGAGAAGGTCTACTTCAAGAAGGGTTCCACGCCCGTCGCCCTCGACGAGCTGGGCAACGTCATGGGCAAGAAGCGCGCCTTCATCGTCACCGACCAGTTCCTCTTCAAGAATGGCAACACCCGCGCCATCGAGGCCAAGCTCGACGAGATGGGCATCGCCCACGACTGCTTCTACGACGTCGAGCCCGATCCGTCGCTGCAGTGCGCACGTCGCGGCGCCAAGCAGATGGCTCTCTTTGAGCCGGACGTCATCATCGCCGTCGGCGGTGGCTCCGCTATGGACGCCGGCAAGATCATGTGGATGATGTACGAGCACCCCGAGTGCAAGTTTGAGGACATGGCCATGGACTTCATGGACATCCGCAAGCGTATCTTCACCTTCCCCGAGATGGGCAAGAAGGCCTACTTCGTCGCCGTCCCGACCTCTTCGGGTACCGGCTCCGAATGCACGCCGTTCGCCATCATCACCGACAAGGAGACCGGCATCAAGTGGCCGCTCGCCGACTACGCGCTGCTCCCCAACATGGCTATCGTCGACGCCGACAACTGCATGACCGCCCCGCGCGGCCTGACCGCTGCCTCCGGCATCGACGTCATGACCCACGCCATCGAGTCCTATGTCTCCATCATGGCTTCCGACTACACCAAGGGCCTCTCCGAGCGCGCTGCCAAGCTCGTCTTTGAGAACCTGCCCTCCAGCTTCACGAACGGCGCCAAGGACCCGCACGCCCGCGAGGAGATGCACAACGCCTCCTGCATGGCCGGTATGGCCTTCGCCAACGCCTTCCTAGGCCTCAACCACTCCATGGCCCACAAGCTCGGCGCTTTCCATCACCTGCCCCACGGCATCGCTAACGCCGTCATCCTGACCCGCGTCATGCGCTACAACGCCGCCGAGGCTCCCGTCAAGATGGGTACCTTCTCCCAGTATCCTTACCCCAACGCGCTGCACAACTACGCCGAGATGGCCAAGTACTGCGGCATCGAGGGCAAGGACGACAAGGAGGTCTTCGAGAACTTCATCACGAAGCTCGAGGAGCTCAAGGACTTCATCGGTGTCAAGAAGACCATCGCCGACTACGGTGTTGACGAGCAGTACTTCCTCGACACCCTCGACGAGATGACCGAGCAGGCATTCAACGACCAGTGCACCGGCGCTAACCCGCGCTACCCGCTCATGAGCGAGATCAAGGAGCTCTACCTGGACGCCTACTACGGCCGCGAGCCACAGGACTACGCCGTCTGCTAGTTTTTAGCACGGTTTTTTGCGGCGGGGGTGCACGGGTGTTTCACACACCCCCGCCGTCGCTTCTATCGCATCGTTGAAAGGATGCAACCATGCTGCTACCCGATTCCAAGACCGAGCTCGTCCGCCGTGGCAACAAGGTCGTTTACGACCTGGGCGACAAGATCGTCAAGGTCTTTAACGAGACCAAGCCTGTCTCCGACGTGTTCAACGAGGCTTTGAATCTTGCCCGCATCAATGAGTGCGGCATCCGCAGCCCCAAGGCTCTCGAGGTTTCCCAGCTCGAGAACGCCAACGGCTGGGCGCTCGTGACCGAGAAGGTTCCGGGCACCACCCTTGCCGAGAAGATGACTGCCGAGCCCCAGCGCTTTGGTGAGTACCTCGAGATGTTCGTCGACCTCCAGATCGAGATCCACGGCTACACCTCCCCGCTGCTCAACCGTCAGCGCGACAAGTTCGCCCGCATGATCGACAGCCTTGATCAGCTCAATGCCACCACGCGCTACAACCTTCAGGAGCGTCTGGACGGCATGACCAAGGAGTTCAAGGTCTGCCACGGCGACTTCAACCCCTCCAACGTCATCGTCGGCGACGACGGCCAGCTCTATGTGTGCGACTGGGCACACGCCACCCAGGGCTCCCCTGCTGCCGACGTTGCCACCACCTACCTGCTCTTTGCCCTCAACAGCAAGGACCAGGCCGAGGCCTACCTGGAGCTCTACTGCGACCGTGCCGACATGCCCATGCAGGTCGTGCGTCAGTGGACGAGCATCGTCGCCGCTTCCGAGCTCGCTCGTAAGCGCAACGTGAACGATGAGTTCCTGAAGAACTGGATCGACGTCGTCGATTATCAGTAATATCTGAGCGATT
>CAUBTS010000014.1 GCA_958438955.1 uncultured Collinsella sp. | reverse complement strand
TGGCAGGTAATGGTAAAGCCGCCGGGAACCGGCAGGCCGATACGGCTCATCTCGGCAAGGTTTGCGCCCTTGCCGCCAAGCACGAAGTTCATGGACTTGTCGCCCTCAGTCACGCAAGTGCCCTGGGCGTCGGTACCAAAACGGTAAACCCTCTTGCAATCGCTCACGATACTTCCCCTTCCATGTGCTCTCGCACACGACCGTGGTAACGAATCGACCCGTCGGATGCGGACCGTGAGGGAACTATACGGCGGGTTTTGGACAGGCTTGAGCAGAGGATGCGCGGTTTGGTAAACGTGCTAAAACTTGCGGTAAACGGTAGGTAAAGGTGGTTACCTTATGAAGATACCACTGCAAGAAACTTGCTGGTCAAATGCAAGTAATTTGCTAAATCGCTTTACCATTATCGTGTATTATTTTTAGTTATTTTAGGCGGAGCATTTTAGCTACCCCAATGAGCTAGCTTTGCTGGGCTCGGCGGGCGGCGCGGCGGGCGCGGGCTTCTTGGATTTCCTCCAAGTGGCTGATGATCTCGACAGCGCTCTCCTCGATGGCCTTGCCGTCGGTGCGCACCACAAAGCAGCCTAGGCGCTTCATGAGCGCACGGGCTTCCTCGAGCTCGCTGCGCACGCTCTCGGGCTCGGCATAGGAGCCGGCGACGGCACGGGCGTAGTCGTCGCCCAAACGACTATCGCGAATCTCGGAAATAACGTCGACGGTCGAAATCAGGCCAAACAAACGCATCGGGTTGACCTCGTAAATTGACTTGGGCGGCTCCATGCCGTGGGCCAAAGGAACATTGGCAACCTTGTAACCCTGATAGGCCAAATACATCGACAGCGGCGTCTTGGACGTGCGCGATACGCCCAGCAGCACGATATCGGCACCTGACAGATCGTCGCAACCGCGTCCATCATCGTGCTCAACGAAATACTCCATGGCCTCGATGCGATGGAAGTAGCGGTCATCGGTATTGTGAATCACGCCGGCAACGCCCTTGGGCGGCACACCGATAAGCGACGATAGCACGGCGAGCGTCGGGCCAATCAGGTCGACTGAACGAATATGCAGCATGCCCAGGTAATCGAGCACACGGGCGCGAAGCGCCGGATCGACAATGGTGTGAAACACGGCAATATCGCGATGGTCGGCATCGACGCGCGGCCCCACAAATGACTTGACCTGCTCCACGGAAGTCACCTTGGGCAGACGTAAAACGCGAAAAGCCCCTTCATCAAATTGCCCGGACGCCGCAAGCACCACCTCACAAGCGGTATCGCCGAGAGAGTCGGAGATAACGATAACGGTGGGACGAGCGGTGACCGGGCAATCCATGCGGGGCTCCTTTTGCGCTTACGCGCAGGCTGGCTTACTTTTTGCGGGCAAGCTCACCGATGTTGGCAATGCCGGAGAAAACGGCCTCGAAGCGGTTGAGCAGCTTAAGGCGATTATCGCGGAGCTGCTCGTCCTTGTCCATGACCATAACCTCATCGAAGAAACGGTCGATGGGCGCGCGCAGGGCGGCGAGGGCGGCAAATGCGGCCGGGTAATCCTCGGCAGCAAGGGCGGCATCGACAGCGGTCTGAGCAGCCTCGGAGGCATCGGCAAGCGCGAGCTCGGCCTCGCCCATCAGGCTGCGGTCGTACTCCGCACCCAGCTCGGGCTTGGAGATGTGCGCGGCGCGGGCATAGGCGGTCGCCAGGTTATCGAAGGTCTCGGCATCGTTCTTGCGGGCCTCGTCGAGCGCAGCGCAGCGGGCGAAGAAGACGGACGGGGCGATGATGTGCACCGCGGAGACGGCGGCAACGGTATCGGCCGGGATCTTTTCGTCGCGGGCCATGCTCACCAGGCGGCCATGGAAGAAGTCACGAACCTGCTGGGCGACCTCGGCGGCGTCGAACTCAATGCCCTGCTCACTGTAGAGCTCAAGGGCGAAGTCGATGAGCGACGTGGGGTCGATCGGCAGACGGTCGCGCAGGATGTTGATGATGCCGATAGCGGCACGACGCAGCGCGTAGGGGTCCGAAGAGCCGGTCGGGGGCTCGCCGATGGCAAAGATACCGGCAATGGTATCGAGCTTGTCGGCACAGGCCACGATGCAGCCAGCGGTGCCCTCGGGCAGCTCGTCACCGGCAAAGCGGGGACGATAGTGATCGCGAATGGCGTGGGCGACCTCGTCGTTCTCCCCCATCGCGGTCGCGTAATAACCGCCCATCACGCCCTGCTGGCTCGTGAACTCGACGACGGCGTTGGACACCAGGTCGGCCTTGCACAGGTGCGCGGCACGGCCGGCGTCGGCTGCCAGATGAGCACCCAGGTGTGCCTCGCGGGCGATGGCGAGCGCGAGCTGCTCGATGCGCTCGGACTTGGCGAGCACGCTACCGAGCTTCTCCTGGAAGGCCACCTTGGCCAGACGCTCACGGAACTCGTCGAGGGAGATCTTCAGATCCTCCTCGTAGAAGAACTTAGCGTCGTCCAGACGGGCGCGCACGACGCGCTCGTTACCGTCGATCACTCGCTCGGCGTTCTCGGGCTTGCTGTTGGAAACGACCACGAACTCACGCGTGAGCTTGCCTTCGCCGTCATAGATCGGGAAGTAGCGCTGGTTGGTGAGCATGGACTCGCAGATGATCTCGTGCGGGACCTTGAGAAACTCCTCGTCGAAGGTACCGACGAGCACCGTCGGCCACTCGCAGAGGTTGATGACCTCCTCAAAGACCTTCTTGGGCGTATCGACATGGCAGCCGGGACGGGCAGCCTCGACCTCGGCGATACCGGCGAGGATGGCCTCGCGACGGCGCTCGGCAGAAAGCACGCCGGCATCCTCGAGCACCTGCTCGTAGACGGCGGGGCTGGCGACAACGTGGTCACCGGGGCCAAGCACGCGATGACCACGCGTGGTATTGCCACTCGTCACATCGGCAAACGACACGGGCACGACGTCCTCACCCAAAAGGCAGCAGATCCAACGGACCGGACGAACAAACGTAGCGTGCTCGTGGCCCCAGCGCTGGCTGCGGTAGTTGGGCCACTGCAGGCCGGCGATAGTCTTCTCGCACAGAGACGTCAGGATCGGCGTAGCCGGAGCGGAGGGAATGTTCTTCTCGGCGAACACGTACTCGCGGCCGTCGGTGTCCTCGCGACGGACCAGGTCCTCGGCAGCCACACCGCACTTGCGGGCAAAGCCCTGGGCGGCCTTGGTGGCGTTACCGTCGGCATCAAAGGCAATGTTTGCCGCGGGGCCGCGCTTGACCTCGTGAACCTCGTCGGTCGCGGTGGCGACGTCGGCAACGAGCGCAGCCAGGCGGCGCGGGCTCGAGATCACGCGGACCTCGCCGTGGGCCAGACCGGCCTCGTCGAGACCCTTGGCGATCATGGTGCCAAGCTGCTTGACGGCATTGTTCAGCGGTGCGGAGGGCATTTCTTCCGTACCGATCTCAAACAGGAAATCCTTAGCGTCTGCCATGGCTTACGCCACCTCGCCTTCCTGGTCGGCATTCTCGTTGACTCCGGCGACCTCGGCCATGTAGGCCTCGCAGCACGCCTTGGCGACGGCGCGGACGCGCAGGATGTAGTTGGCACGCTCGACCGCGGACAGCGCGCCACGGGCATCGAGCAGGTTGAAGGCGTGGCTGCACTTCATGACGCAGTCGTACGCCGGCAGCGGCAGCTTGCGCTCCAGACAGGAGTGGCACTCGGCCTCGTAGTCGTCAAACTTCTGACGCATCATCTCGACGTTGGCGACCTCAAAGTTGTAGGCGCTGAACTCGCGCTCGTTCTCGAGGAACACGTCGCCATAGGTCATGGGCGTGCCGTCGGGCAGGTAGCTCCACACCAAGTCGTAGACGGAATTGACGCCCTGCGCATACATGGCAATGCGCTCCAGGCCATAGGTGATCTCGACGGGCACGGGGTCGACCTCGATACCGCCCACCTGCTGGAAGTACGTAAACTGCGTGACCTCCATGCCATTGAGCCAGACCTCCCAGCCAAGGCCCCAGGCGCCGAGCGTCGGGCTCTCCCAGTCGTCCTCGACAAAGCGGACGTCATGGTCGTTGGGGTCCAGACCGATAGCGGCAAGAGACCCCAGGTAGAGCTCCTGGGCGTTAAGCGGAGAAGGCTTGATGAGCACCTGGAACTGATAGTAGTGCTGCATGCGGTTGGGGTTCTCGCCGTAGCGGCCGTCGGCGGGACGGCGGCAGGGCTGCGCATAGCAGGTGCGCCACTCGGCGGGACCGAGCGAGCGCAGCGTGGTCGCGGTATGGAAGGTACCGGCACCGACCTCGGAGTCATAGGGCTGCATAATGACGCAGCCCTGCTCGCCCCAGTACTGCTGGAGGCGCAGGATGATGTCTTGGAAGGAAAGCGATGAAGCGTTCATGCCTCTAATATCCCCTCGTCGAAACGATTACACGGTTAGGTACTGTACTATAGCGGTTTTTAGTCGATAGCGCCGATGCGGTTGAGCGGCCAGTAGCGCACAAGCGCCACAGCGATCAAATCAGAGCGATCGACGGGACCAAAATAACGTGAGTCGGCAGAGTTTTCGCGGTTGTCGCCCATCACCCACACGCACCCGTCGGGAACGGTGTAGGGATAGCTTACCTGAGCGCCGGGCGCTTGGACCGAAAGTGGCCAGCTCATGCCCGTCGTATAGTCCTCGTCGAGCGCTTGGCCGTCAACGACCACCTTGCCATCCTGCAGGTCGACCGTCTGGCCGGCCGTGGCAATAACACGCTTGACGAGAACATCGTGCTCGGAGGTGCCATCGGGGTTGTGAAACACCACGATATCGCCCTGCTTGACGGGCTGACCGAGCTCTAGGCTCACCTTTTGTGCCAGGATCTGGTCGCCAATCTCGATCGTGGACTCCATGGAGCCGGTGGGCACCACAAAGGGCTCGACCACAAACGAGCGAATCAAGAAGGTGGCGACCAATGCGATCGCGATGACCGCGATCCACTCAAAAGCGCCTCTCAACGCGGAATGCTGCGATGGAACCATTCTCACTCCTCGCTCTGCGAATACGAAGCGTCCAAAAACTCCTGCGCGTAAGCGCGCTCCTCGGGCGTAAGGCGCGCCGTCTCGATCAGATCGGGACGCCAGCGGCAGGTGCGCTCGATGGCGTTCTTGCGACGCCAGGCATCGACCTTGGCGTGATCGCCACTCACGAGCACCGGCGGCACGCCCTCGCCGTTGAACTCGGCGGGACGGGTGTACTGCGCGTACTCGAGCAGGCCTCCGTCCTCGGCGGTCGAGAACGACTCGTCCACATTGCTCATCTCGTCGCCCAGGGCGCCGGGAATCAGGCGTACGACGGCATCGGCAACGACCATAGCGGGAAGTTCGCCACCCGTAAGCACGTAGTCGCCGATCGACAGACGCTCATCGGCATACGCATACGCACGCTCGTCGACGCCCTCGTAGCGGCTGCACACAAACAGCAGGCGCTCACTTTTGAGCAGGCGCTCGGCCACATGCTGCGTAAAGGGCTCGCCACAGGGGGTGAAGAACACTACGGTGGGCTTGGAACCCTCGGAGCTGATGGCCTCGATGGCCTCGGCAATAGGCTCGACCTTCATGAGCATGCCCTGCCCGCCGCCGTACGGCTCGTCATCGACGGTACGATGGCGGTCGTGCGTCCAGTCGCGCAGGTTATACGCCTTAAAATCAAAAAGGCCGGCCTTGCGGGCGCGGCCCAAAATCGATGTGGACATGACGGGCTCAAACATCTCGGGAAAGACCGAAAGGGTCTCGATCAGCATGTTGTCCTCCCTACTTGTCCATATCGATCAGGCCGTCCATCACGTGGACGGAAATTGTTCCTGTGTCGGGAAGATCGAGCACAACCTGCTCGATCACGGGAATCAGCACCTCGCCGTACCGATCGCCCTCGACAACCCAAACATCGTTAGCAGGCGTCGACATAATCTCGACGATCGTGCCGAGTAAACCGAAGCGCTCGTCGACCACCTCGCGACCCATCAGATCGGTATAGGCAGCGTCGAGCGAATCGAGCTCAAAGTCGTCACGATTTGCCAGCACGTAGCATCCCGTGATGCCCTCGGCGGCTGTCAAGTCGTCAATGCCCTCAAACGAGACCAGATCGCCATCGCCCGTATCGGTGACGGACACGACCGTGCAAAAGCGGTCGCGCTTGAGCGCCGGCGGCGTCAGAGCGACCCGCATACCCGGCTCTAATACAGAAGGAAGCCCCCGCAGCGGCTGCGCGAGGACCTCCCCCTTCCTTCCGTGCGGCTTGACCACACGGGCGATGTTTTTGTACTGGGACCTCAAGGTCCTAGCCCAGAACCTCTACCTCGACAGCAGTGTCGAGGCGAGCGGCCAGTGCACGGGCGAGCGTGCGAATGGCCTTGATGGTACGGCCACGACGGCCGATGACCTTAGCGACGTCATCCTCGGCGACCGAAACCTCAATCGTAGAGGCGTCGTCACCATCGATGACCTCAAGGCTCACGGAATCCGGGTCGTCGACGATCTGAACAACGAGATATTCGACGAGATCGGCGATGCGATCTGAGAGCATTGCCTCACCCTCGAGCTGTGCAGCGTCAACCTCAGGCACGATTTACTCCTCGGCGCCCTCAGCGGCCTCAGCGGCAGCCTTAGCGGCCTCGGCCTCTTTGGCGAGCTGCTTCTTGGACTTCTTGACGACGGTCTCGGTCTTCTCGCCCTCGTTGGCGGCCTTGACCAGAGCGGCGACGGCGTCGGTGAGCTGAGCGCCCTTGGACTGCCAGTCGGCGATCTTCTCGAGGTCGAGGTTGATGGTCTTGGGGGCGGTCATTGGGTTGTAGCGGCCAACCTCCTCGATGATACGACCGTCACGCGGGGCGCGGGAATCGGCGACGACGACACGGTAGTACGGACGCTTCTTAGCGCCGTGACGAGCAAGGCGAATCTTGACTGCCAAAGGAAACTCCTCCAACCAAGCAGCTTTAGGCTGCAACTACAAACAAACAGTTGAACATAATACGCCATCGACGCGGGCAGGTGAAGTCCGTGAGACCAACTTCTTCGGTGTAGTCGAGGGCAAATCCATATCTTAGACAAGAATTCGGGATTTGCAAGCACATACACGCACCCCACATGAGCTGCGCGGTATACTCATGACATGGAAAGACGCGAACATACATACGGTTATGAGGATGCCATGGGCGTCACGCCGCCTCCCTGGACGGGTCCGGCGGTTGGCCTCATGGACCTTGATGCGTTTTTTGCGAGCGTGGAAATGCTCGACCATCCCGAATGGCGCGGAAAACCGCTCATCGTGGGCGGAGACGCCGATTCGCGTGGCGTCGTGTCCACGTGTTCGTATGAGGCGCGTCGCTTTGGCGTGCACTCTGCCATGGCCTCGGCCGAGGCGCGGCGCTTGTGCCCGCAAGCCATTTGGACGCACGGGCACTTTGATCGCTACCGCGAGGTGAGCGCGCAGGTCATGGCGATTCTCGCCGACGAGACCCCGCGCGTTGAGCGCGTATCCATCGACGAAGCCTTTATCGATATCACACCGGGTCGCTTTGCGCCCGAAGACCCGCTGCTGGTTGCGCGGCGTATAAGCGACCGCGTGGCAGCGCTGGGAGTGACGTGCTCCATTGGCGTGGGCTGCAACAAGACGGTCGCAAAGATCGCAAGCGAGCGGGATAAGCCGTTTGGGCTGACCATCGTGCGCCCCGGAACCGAGCAGCGCTTTTTGGCCGCGCTGCCGGTATCTGCCATGAGCGGCATCGGGCGCTCGGCCGAGGAGCGACTGCGCCGCATGCGCATCTACACCCTCGGCGAGCTATCACGTGCACCGGAATCCACCTTGGCCTCTATTTTTGGCGTCAACGGCGAGCACATGCGCCAGCGTGCGCTGGGACTCGAAATCTCTGAAGTCACGAGTCTCGATGAGGAGCGTGAGGTCAAGTCGGTCAGTAATGAACGCACCTTTGCGAAAGATTTGACTGAGCGTGGGGATATTGAGGCGGCGATTGCGCTGCTGGGTGAGTCGGTGGGACGCCGTCTGCGCCGTCAGGGGCTGACGGGTGCCACGGTAACGCTCAAGCTCAAGTATTCGTATGGAAGCGGGCGTACGGCACAGCGCCGGCTGCCTCATCCAACCGACGATGAGAACATCTTCGTGGCGGTTGCACTCGAACTGCTCGACAACATCTGGCAAGAAGGCATGCATGTTCGCTTAGCCGGCATCGGCATGAGCGACTTCGACCACCAAGGCGGCATCCAGACTGACCTGTTCTGCGAGATCGATGACCGCGGAGCCCAATCCAGCGACCGCCGCGACCTCTCCGTCGCCATCGACGCCGTCCGAGACAAATTCGGCGACACCGCCCTTTCCTTCGGCCGCCAATCCCGTTTCAACGATTAACCGCCTTTGGGCAAAAAGAAAGCCGGGCAGGTGCGGAAAACCGCAACTGCCCGGCGATATGCGTGAGGGTAGCTAACCCCGTCTCAAATGAGCTACTAGAGGAGGTTGAGGGGGAGCTGGGGGGCGTCTCCCCAGAGTTTCTCGAGGCGGTAGAAGTCGCGGGCTTCGGGAGTGAAGACGTGGACGACAACCGAACCATAGTCCATGAGCATCCAGGTCTTCTGCTCGCGACCCTCGATGGAGAACGGGTGCTCGCCGCAAGCCTCGGCGACCTTCTCCTCGATCTCGTCGACGATAGAATCGACCTGGCGGTTGTTGGTACCGGTGGCAAGCACAAAGTAGTCGCATACGTCGGAAAGCTCGGTCAGGTCGAGCACCTGAACGTCCTCGCCCTTCTTGTCGTAGGCGGCCTGCGCGGCGGCGCGGGCGACATCCTCGGCGGCGACACCGCTCGCAGACAGCGAGGCGGCAGTGCGGTCGGACGTGGCGACGAAGCTCTTGTGCTCCACACCTTCAAGAATCTGCTCGTCGGTCATGGTCTCGTCGGCCATGGAATACCTCTTTCTAGACAGCCCGAGCTAACGCAGCTGGGCGTAATGGTTGTAAATCGAAATAGCCGTGGGATAAAGATAGCGCCCGGACTGGATCACATAGACCAGACCCTGCGCAAAACAGGAGAAGAACAACTCATCGAGCGTCGACTCCCCCACCATCTTGCGCAGCGCATGCGCATAGTCACCGTGGCGGTTGGGCTCGATGGCATCGGCCACAAAGACCACCATATCGAGCGGCGTCATGTCGCAGGCACCCACGGTGTGACGGTCGACAGCCTGGAAAACGGCCGGCGACAGCTCGGGAAAAAGCTGCGGAAGCTCATAGGCGGCAACAGGGCCATGCAAAAGTGGCGTCGCGGCAGAAGGAGAGCCGGCAATCTTAATGCCGTAATGCAGAGCGCGCGTGACCAGCTCGTCATCGGAAAGCACCTTGTCCCAGTCGTGGATCAAGCCGGCGGCAGCGGCATCAAAGCGGTCGACGCCGTAGACCTCGGCCAGATGAAGTGCGGTCTCGGCAACACCCAGCGAATGCACATAGCGCTTGCGCTTATCCTTCATGCGAACATCGAGCAGCTCTTGAATGCGCCTGAGCAGCGCGCGCTCATCGCCCTCAAACTGATCCTCTACCGACAACGTAGACCCCCATCACTCAAAATCTTCTTGGCCCAAATCGGCATATAGCCTGCGTTTGCGAATGTAGCCGAGCACGGACTCGCTCGTAAGATAGCGTACGCTCATACCGCGGGCAACACGCTTACGAATGTTCGTCGAGCTGATCGCCAGCGCCGGAATCTGAATATAGCGCACGTCGAACGGCAGCCCCGACTCTTTGATTCGGGCACGCGCCGTATCGATATCAAAGCCCGGTCGCGTTGCCGCAATAAAGGTAGCAAGCTCAGCGATTCGTTCGGCATCATGCCAGGTCACGATATCGATAATCGCGTCGGCGCCCGTAATAAAGTAGAGCTTTACCTGCGGCGGGTAAAAGTCGCGAAGGGCATGAAGCGTATCGGCCGTATAGGTTACACCCGGACGGTCGATCTCGAACCGGCTCGCCAAAAAGGCCGGGTTCGCGGCGGTGGCGAGGACCGTCATGGCATAACGGTCCTCGGCAGGCGTCACCGGCTTGTCAAGCTTAAAGGCAGGAGAGCCCGCCGGCATAAAGAGCACAGCGTCCAAGTCGAGCGACTCGCGCGCCTGCTCGGCGGTCACCAGGTGCCCGTAATGGATGGGATCAAAGGTGCCACCCATAATGCCGAGCCTAAACTCCTGCCCGTCCTCTAGAGGAAGCTCGGGCAGACCGATTCCACCGCGCAGCGACATGGCTTACTCGCCCTCCGAGGTCTCGGCATCGCCCGCGGCATCCGCCGCATCGACAACCTCGACTCCCTCATCCGCAGCATCGGCCACGTCAATGGCTTCAACGGCAACGTCCTCGCCAGCATCCTCGAGCTCCTCGTACTCCGAGAAGTCCTCGGCGCCCTCAAAGTCAAAGGCGCGCTGGCAAATGCGGACCTCGTCGCCCGCACGGCAACCGGCCTTCTCGAGCGCGTCGTCAACACCCATACGCGCAAACTTATGCTGCAGGTAGATGACGGCTTCCTCGTTTTCCCAGTCGGTCTGGATGACCATACGCTCGATGGCGCGACCGACCACGCGGAAGGCATGAGGCTCTTCCTGAACAATGCGGAAACGCTTCTCACGCTGCAGGCGACGGCGCTCCCACTCATCGTCGCGCAGAACGACCGGCTCATCCGAGACAGCCAACTCGGCGCGCAGCTTAGCCACCTGCTCGCCCACGGCAAGCATCAGCGTGTTGAGGCCGGCGCCCGTCACGGCAGACACGGCAAAGAACATATGTCCGTCGTCGAGCGCTGCGCGCTTGAGGTCGGCAATCTTGTCGGCCGTGCCCGGCGCATCGCACTTGTTGGCAACGACGATCTGCGGACGCTCCGAAAGCTCGGCGCCATACTGCTCGAGCTCGCGGTTGATGATGTGGTAATCCTCGACCGGATCGCGATCCTCAAAACCACCCGTCATGTCGACGACGTGCATGATCAGGGCCGTACGCTCAATGTGGCGCAGGAACTGGTGACCCAGGCCCTTACCCTCGCTCGCGCCTTCGATAAGACCGGGGACGTCGGCAACGACGTAAGAATATTCACCGGCACGCACCATGCCGAGGTTCGGCACGAGCGTGGTAAACGGGTAGTCAGCAATCTTGGGACGGGCGGCACTCATGCGCGCGATGAGCGATGACTTACCCACGGAGGGAAAGCCCACGAGCGCGGCATCGGCCATAAGCTTCATCTCGAGCTCGATCCAGTGCTCCTCGGCCGGTTCGCCCAACTGGGCAAAGGCCGGAGCGCGACGCACCGACGTCACAAAGTGCGTGTTGCCCAGACCGCCGGCACCGCCGGGCGCCACGACGACGCGCTCGCCGTCGTGCACCAGGTCGGCAATCTCAAACATCGGGGTCTGCGTCTCGGGATCGAGCTCGCGCACCACGGTACCCATAGGGACCTTGAGAATCAGGTCCTCGCCGCTCTTGCCGTTACGACGGGCACCCTGCCCGTGCGTGCCGCGCTCGGCGCGAAAGTGATGCTTAAAGCGGTAATCGATCAGCGAAGACAGCTGAGCATCGGCCTGGATGACGACATTGCCGCCACGACCGCCGTCGCCGCCATCGGGGCCGCCCTTGGGGACAAATGCCTCGCGCCTAAACGACATGCATCCGGCTCCGCCGTCGCCGCCGCACACGTTAATGCGGCTGATATCGGTGAACTGTGACAACAGAATCGCCTCCTACAAAAAAGAGGGAGACCCTTGAATCCTAAAACTCAAGTGCCTCCCACATATGTGCTCTATGAAGGGTGAATTACGCGTTCGCGAGCGGGCGTACGCTGACCCTGTGCTTGATACCCTTGTGGAACTCAACGGTACCGTCGACCAGCGCGAACAGCGTGTCGTCCTTACCACGGCCAACGTTCTCACCCGGGTGGATGTGCGTGCCGTGCTGACGGACGAGAATCGTGCCCGTGGTTACCGTCTGGCCGGCATAGCGCTTCGTGCCAAGGCGCTGACCGCGGGAGTCACGGCCATTACGGGAGGAACCGAGTCCTTTTTTGTGTGCCATTGTGTATACCTACTCTTTCGTTACGAGTGTAATCTACTCGGCGACGGGAGCCTCGGCAACAGCCTCAGCCTCTGCCTTGACAGCCTTCTTGGCGCGGGAGGTAGCCTGAACCTTCACGATCTTCAGCTTGGTGAGCTGCTGACGGTGACCCTTCAGACGACGATAGCGCTTGCGCTTGTGGAACTTGAAGACCAGCTGCTTCTCGCCCTTGAACTGCTCAACGATCTGAGCGGTAACCTTGGCCTTGGCCAGCTTGTCGGGATCGGTGACGATCTTCTTACCATCGTTGAGGAAGATAACCGGCAGGGTGACCTTGTCGCCCTCATTGCCCTCGATCTTCTCGACGGTGATGACATCGTCGGTGGCGACCTTGTACTGCTTGCCGCCCGTGTTAACGATTGCGTACATGTTTACTTGCCCTTCATGCATCAGTTAGTGCAACAGCCGAATATAGTAGCAGGCGAAAATACCCCCGTCAACGAGTATGTGGAGCAAATCCACAAGTTCGCACAGGTATGGGGCTGACGAGTCGGCCCTCGTCGTCCTCGCATGCTTGATTCTGACGCTCGACATCGTAGGAGCAGATGGTCACGAGGTCTTGCATACCGGTGGAAACAATAGGTGCATCCACGCCCGGGGTCAAGCCCTGCAACAAAACATCAGCAGCAGAAAGCAAAATTTCCGGACGCATGGAGCCCTCGTTGTCGGCATGGGTGTCGAGCATGAGCACCAAATGGTCCGGGCGCTCCCCCGCCGTGAGCTCATAGCCCACGAGCGTGTGATCCAAATCCAAGCGCTTGCTCTTTTTGCCGCGCGCGTAGTCGATGCCGTGGCCCGCGCGCAGCGTGTCGATCGCACGACGCACCTCGTCGGCGCTTACGGGCGCCTCGGGATCCAAGTGCAGGTCGATGCGATACGACAGGCGCGTGAGCTGCGCCGTCAACGCCGACGTGCGCACGTCGATGTACGCCGCCTCGATGGGCGCCAGATCGGCCGGAGACGCCGCAGCCAGGCGCCCAAACGCCTCGTCGAGCGCCACGAACTCGGTCATAAACAGGTCATACCACTCGCAGGTCGACGACGTACCCACCGGCAGCGCCGAAGAGAAGCCCACGCGCATGTGCGGAGAGAAGCCCTGCGTGACGGCATAGGGAAGTCCCGCACGGCGCACGATGCGCTCAATGGTATGGATTACTTCGAGATGGCCCAGGTACTTAAGGCGATCGCGCTTGCCATAGCGAACACGAAGCCTAAAGAGCGAGGGGTTGTCGGTCAGGCGCTCACTCATGCGCGATCACCCATCAATACATTCTTGGCGTGGAGCGTGGGGCAGATCCCGCAGCCGGTGCACGACGTGCGGGTACAGTCGGGAGTCGTGACGCCCTCGAGCGAGCGACGGTACTCGCGCTCGAGGAAGCCGCGCGTGCAGCCGGGGCTCACGTGCTCCCACGGCAGGCGCCAGTCCAACTCGTAGGGCAGGTGCACGAGCTCATTGAGGTCGATGCCGTTTTTGGCAGCAGCTTCCTTCCAGTTATCGAGCGAGAAATGCTCTACCCAGGCGTCAAAGCGAGAGCCCGAGCGCCAAGCATCGATGATGACGGGCGTCATGTCACGACCGGCGCGGGAAAGCGCGGCCTCGATGAGCGAGGTCTCGGCATCGTGGTAATGCACGCGGACGGCACGGTTGCGAACGCTCGTGATAAGCAACTTCTGGCGACGCTTGACGTCGTCGTAGTCGAGCTGCGGGCACCACTGGAACGGCGTGGCAGCCTTGGGGATAAAGACCGAAACCGAGATGGACACCGAGATCGAGCCGCGACGAGCCTTGGGCACCACGGAACGACCGAGCTCCAGCACGTGATCGGCCAGATTGGCGATGGCCACGATGTCCTCATCGCGCTCGCCGGGAAGGCCCATCATAAAGTAGAGCTTCATGCGGTTCCAGCCGGCCTCGAAGGCCGCCTTGGCCGCACGGTCCAGGTCCTCCTCGGTCACGTTCTTGTTAATGATGTCGCGCATGCGCTGGCTGCCGGCCTCGGGCGCGAACGTCAGGCCGCCCTTCTTTTCGCCGGCGACCGACTCGGCCATATCCACGCCAAACGAATCCAGGCGCTGCGACGGAATAGACACGCGTATACCCGTATCCTCCAGGCGACGGTTGAGCCTGCCGAGCACGTCGCGAATGCAGGAGTGGTCGGTCGTGGAAAGCGAGGTCAGCGACACCTCGTCATAGCCGGTCTTTTCCAGACCCTGAATCACCGACGAGACGATCTGGTCGGCCGAGCGCTCGCGCACCGGGCGATACGTCATGCCGGCCTGACAAAAACGACAGCCGCGGGCGCAGCCGCGCAGGATCTCGATAGACAGGCGGTCGTGAACCAGCTGCGCATAGGGCACGCACGACTGCGACAGCGGATTCGTGGCGCCGAAATCCTCAACGACGCGCTTGTAGACCACGGTCGGCGCATCCTTGCCTTCACGCGGCACGGTGTAGCCATGCGGCGAGCAGGGCTCGTCGTGACGAACCTCATAGAGCGACGGCACGTAGTTGCCGGCAATGGATGCAAGCTGCTCGACAATCTGCGCGCGCGGGACCCCTTCGTCACGCAGGCGGCGATGCAGCTGGCAGGTCTCGAGCAGCGATCCCTCGCCCTCACCGATGAGGATGGCATCGAAGAAGGCCGCGTACGGCTCGGGGTTGTACACCGAGGGACCGCCGGCGATGATGATTGGGTCGTCTTCACCTCGGTCGGCCGCTAACAGCGGAATGCCAGCGAGGTCCAAAGCCTCGAGGAAGTTCGTCACCGCCATCTCGTGCGGCACATGCAGACCGACGATATCAAACGAAGCGACCGGCGCTGCACCCTCGAGCGATAGCAGCGGAATACCCGCCTCGCGCATGGCGTCGCCCATATCGGGCCACGGCACATAGCCGCGCTCGCAGGAGATGCCCTCGGCCTGGTTAAGGATGTTGTAGAGGATGGCGATGCCCTGGTTGGGCAGACCGACCTCGTACACATCCGGATAGATCAGGCAGCAACGGTAGTCGGCATCGGCCTTGGAAAGCGTGCCCCACTCGTGATCGATATAGCGGCTCGGCTTCTCGACCTTGGCGAGCAACGGCTCAATTAAATGAAAACAGTCTTGGTATGCAACGCGCAACGGAAAACCCCTAAGCAGCGAGATCGGATGCGTCTTGGTAGGACGCCATAGGACGGGTAGCGCCCGCGACCGTGGTCACCAGATCGCGAACGCGGGAGAACGTGGCAGTGACCACCTCGTTGGCACGGCTGTAGTCGACATCGCGCTCGTAGAGCGAAACAAGCGCACGGCCCATGCCGTAGGTGCCCGCGGCAGCAGTGAGCGCCTTGACGGCAAACCCAATATGCGGCGTCTGTTTGACGAGCGCGCGGGCGACCGCGCGGATCACAAGACCGCCGGCAAGCACGCCCGCGACCTCGTAGCCGCGCTCAGGCTTAATGCCGCGTCCAAAGACGGCAGCGAGCTCAAAGAGCATGCCCACCTGCGCCAGCGCCATAACGGGATAATCGGCGCCCGGCAAAAACACCAGTGCACCGGTCGCCATATTGGTGAGCGCGCACGAGGTGATGATACGATTGGCCGCCGCGATGCGCATGAAGGCAAAGTTCGCCGCAAAAGCCGTTTCCTTGTCGGTGCGGTCGAGAATCCAGCGGGCAAGCGTCTCGAGCAGATACGTCTTATCGGTTGCCGCTACCACGCCGAGCATGGGCGTAGACTCCTCGATAAACGGCACCTCCACAGCAGACTCGGCAAGCACGCACACGGGTGCGCCGGCGATCACGAGCTCCTGCACGGCACTCTCCAAGCGATCGGAACCACACGAGAGCACCAGTACCACATCGGTATCGGTCTTTGGAGCAATTCGCTCCTCCCCCAGACGCTCGACGCGCACAATGCCCGAGGTCGTCTGCGGCACAAAGGCGTCACGCACCGTCTCGGCCAGAAAGCGCGAGGCGGACGAATCCAGATAGACCGAAACGCGCACCGGCGTATCGGAATCCTTCTTAACGGACGCGCCCATCTTAAAAGCGCGGGTCAGCTTATCTACGGGAATTTTCATAGCAAACCCCTCCAGCGGTTACGCGGCGCCCGAACGATGCCGCCATATGGATTGTACGATACCCACCGTCAGCAGCTGAATCATCATCGAAGACGAGCCAAAGCTAATAAACGGTAGCGGAATACCGGTAATCGGCATGATGCCGATGCACATGCCGATGTTTTCGAAGGTCTGGAACGCCCACATGCCAACGATGCCCACACACGAAAGACGTAAAAACAGCGACTCACACTTAAAGGCGACGCGAATCGTCGAAAAGATCAGCAGCACGTAGAGGCACAGGAGCAAAAAGGAACCACAAAAGCCAAAGGTCTCGGACAGAAAGGCGAAGACGAAGTCGGTGTGGAACTCAGGCAGAAAGCCGCCGGCTGACTGCGTCGCATGGCCCAAACCCTTACCAAAGAAGCCGCCCGAGCCAACGGCGATAAGCGACTGCTGCAGGTTGTAGGCATCGTCCGAATCGGCATTATCGGGGTCGATAAAGACCGTCAGACGGTTCATCTGATACTGCTTGATGAGCACATCGTGGCCGAGCAGCGAATCAAAGACCGAATCGAGCGCCAGGACGAGGGCCACCAGGCCCACGAGCAGGGCCAGGGTCGACAGCACCCATTCGCGGCGTGCACCGCTCATGCAAATGACGATGGCGCCCGAAACCAGCACGACCAGGCCCGAGCCCAGGTCGCCCATGGCGACGACGGCCAAAAACGGAATGGACAGCATGCCGCAGAGCTTGACGTAGTCGCGAACGGTATCGATGCGACCGTTATACTGCGAGCCAAGCGTAGCAATAAAGAAGATGGTGATGAGCTTGGCAAGCTCAACCGGCTGGAATGTCAAGCCGATACCGGGAATCTTGATCCAGCCCGTCATGCCCAGACCGCCCGTATAGGACAGACCCGGAATCTTGGGCGAGAAGATCACGATCAGGTCGATGACGAGCAACGCCGTCGAGAAATTGGAAATACCGCGCAGGTCGGTACGCCAGACCAGCACCGCCAGCACCGCCCCGATGCCAATTCCCAGAAGATGGCGTGAAAACGATGCATCGGCCTTAAACTGCGAAGCCGACCAGATAATGATGGCACCGTAGGCGACGAGCGCCACAGTAGCCACGAGCACACCGATATGCACCTTTTGGCGAAACGTGCCGCGCGAGGCCGAAAGTTGCTTGTTGACGCGGTCCAGGCTGCTGCGAGAGCCGGTCTTGGTTGAACGGAACAGATCCGCCGGAGAAAAATCCATCGCAACCTCCTATCGAACCGAAGAATCGCCCGAGGCCGAAGAGGTATCGGGCTCGTCATAAATCACGCCGAGCACGTCGCGCACGACATGCATCGCGGTATCTGAGCCGCCGCCGCCCTGCTCCAGGACAGTAGCGATAACATACTTGGGGTCATCGGCCGGTGCATAGGCGCAGAACCAAGCGTATTCGTCCTCGCCGCTTTTCTCGCCCGTGCCCGACTTGCCGTATACCTGCGGCGTCAGGGTGCCAAAGTGAGCCGCCAGGGACGTCGATGCCGTGTAAATCACGTCGTGCATGCCGTTGCGAACAAGAGCCAAATCCGAATCACTGTTGATCTTGGCCTCCAGGCGCTTCTTCTTGCCCTTGCCGTTGTACTTATAGGCATCGCCGTCGCCATCGCGCGACACGGCAGACAAAAACACGTGGGGCACGTACTGTTTGCCGCCGTTGGCAAGACCCATATAGGCGCACGCCATCTGCAGGGGCGTCACCAGGATGTCGCCCTGGCCGATGGCAATGTTAGTCATATCACCGGCATTCCACTTGCGGTCCTCGGCAGAGGCGTCGGTGAAGTACGACTCTTTCCACTCGGCATCGGGAATACGGCCCGCGCCCTCACTCGGCAGATCGATACCGCAGGTCTTGCCTAGACCCCAGCGACGAAAGACCTCCTGCAGGCCCTCGGAATGTTTCTCGTCATAAAAGAACGCCTTGCCCATGTCGTAGAAGACGGGGTCGCACGAGTTGGCGATACCCGACTGCAGCGTCATGGTGCCGTGGCCGGAATGCAGCCAGCAGTACTTGCCCCACGACTTGCCCAGACCCGTCCAATAGCCCGTGCAGTTGGTCGTCTGCCCCGACGTGTAGGTTCCAAACTCAAGACCGGCCAGTGCCGAGAGCGGCTTGATGGTCGAAGCCGACATGTACTGTCCGCTAATGGCGCGGTTGAGCAGCGGGTGCGAACCCTTGTCATCATTGAGCTCGGTCCACACGTCATTTGAGACGCCGCCGATAAAGACGGACGGATCGAACTTGGGCTCGCTCGCCATGCCCAGGATCTCGCCATTGTTGGGATCGAGACACACCACAGCGCCGTTGCCGGCATTGCTGTAGCCAGTGGTCTTGGCAAGCTCGATAGCGCTCGCCAGTGCCGTCTCGCAGGCCTGTTGGATCTTAAGGTCGAGCGTGAGCTTAATGTCGGAGCCGGCCTTCGCGGGCACGGCGCCGGCCTGACCGGTCACATTGCCCGAGGCATCGACCTTGACGGTCTGCTCGCCACGAATACCCTGCAGCAGGTTTTCGTAGTAGCTCTCAACGCCCGCCTGGCCCACGATATCGCCCGACTGGTACGTAATCTTGCCAGCAGAAGCATCATCATCCCCAGAGGTTTTCTTATTCTGGGCCTCGAGCTGCTCGGAGGTAATGGTGCCGGTATAGCCCAAGATATGGCATGCCGTCTCGCCATATGGATACTGGCGCTCGGTACGCTCGGCAATCTTGACGCCCGGGAACTCGCCGGCATGCTCCTGAATATAGGCAACCGTGGAGCGACGGACGTCCGTCGCGATGGTATGCAGGCTCTGAGCGCCCTCTGTATTGTCCTGAATATTGCGAAGGACCGCCACGTAAGGCATTCCAAGCACGTTGGCAAGATGGCGAACCAGGACCTCATCCTCGGCAAGGTCGCGGTAGGCCACGACAGCAAGTGAGGGACGGTTCTGGACAAGCGCCACGCCATTGCGGTCGAGGATGCGGCCGCGCACAGCAGGAGTGGTAACGGTGCGAGTCTGATTACTATTGGCCTGCTTCTCGTAATAGTCCGACGAGACCATCTGCATGCCCCACAGCTTGACGGCGAGCGCCGCAAACATCGCGCCCACACCCGTGGTGAGGATGGAAAAGCGGCCCTTAAAGGCGGTCACCGCGGTATTGCCCTCGCCCTCGGTGGCGCGCGGGGTCGTTCCATGCTGCGTATCGTAGGTAAAACGGGAATCGCCGCGACGCATGATGACCAGTGCGACCACGATGGCCACAACTAGCACGATACCGGCGATAATAACCGTCAACTGGGAAGACATCTACGGGCCTCCCCTATTTGAGCTTGCGGGTCTTGGGCTTAAAGCGCATACCCGTCTGGCGTCCGCCACGTGCGGAGAATCCATAGCCGGACTGTGGCACGACGCCGGACATCAAAAACGGAATGGCAACCAGACCCGTCAGGATCGAGGACGGCAGCGCATGGCCGAAGATCGCCACGACAAAGCTCGTCTCCAAACCCATAAACAGCAAGATGATGCTGTAGATCACATTAATGACGAGCGCGAAGGCGCCCACAGTGACGCCGCGCGCACTTGGGGTACCGCCCGTCTGACCGACGGCGCTGTGCACCAGGGCAAAAGAACCCACGGTCAGCAGGAGCGACATAATGCCCACCGGCACGGCAGCGGACAGGTCATAAAACAAGCCGCTGCAAAAACCGCACACGACGGCACGGGTCGGGTCGCCCGAGAACACACTCAGGCACACCAAGATAATCATGAAGTTGACGCGACCACCCGCAATGGAGATCTGCGGTGCCAGGCCTGCCTGCAGCAGCACGCACACGATGGCGGCGATCACAAACGTGCGGGAGCTCATCCCCTGCTCGTGTAGATCCATGGACATGCCCCCTATTCGTTCGAGCCAGAATCGGTCGTCTCGGACGTGTCGGAACTGTCATCCGAGCTCTCGTCCTTCGTCTTGGTTGCAGCATCGCGCGACGTTCCCTGCGGCGTGCTGTTGGCCGTGCTCACGTCCTCATCCGAGGCCGACTGTTCATCGGTCAGCGAGGTAATGACCAGCACTTCCTCGTTGTTCTCGGCCGTGGTCTGAGCGCGCACCACAATGGTGTAGTACACGTCGTTTGCCGATTTCTCAACCGACGAGACGGTGCCGAGCGGTAGACCCTTGGGGAACACACCGCCGATGCCCGAGGTCACGATGATGTCGCCAACCTTAACGTCGGAGTCGACGCTCACGTACTCAAGACGCAGCGTGCCGTCAGCCTGACCCTGCAGCATGCCCTGGGCGCGCGTGTCCTGTACCATGGCGGACACACCCGAGTTCTCGTCGCCAATCAGGCGCACGGTGGACGTCTTGGCCGAGACTTCGATGATCTGGCCGATAACACCGGCAGAACTCGTCACGGGCATGTTGATGGTAAGGCCGTCGGCAGAGCCCTTGTCGATGGTAACGGTCGAGGTCCAGGCATCGCCGGAAGCACCAACGATACGAGCAGCGGTCGATTTGAGGTTATAGGTCGACTGCAGGCCGACCAGCCCCTCCAGACGCTCGGCGGTCTTTTGAGACTCGGAGAGCTCGGCAACCTTAGAGGTCAGTTCCTCGTTTTGCTTCTTAAGCTCGTCGAGCGTGTCCTGCGACGCCGTAAGGTTAGAGAACACGTTGCCGATGGCATTGAAGGGAGCCGCCACAGCCGAACCCACAAAGCGCACCGGCGAGGTAATCGTCGTTACGCCCGAACGCACGGCATGAATCGGCCCAGCCTCGCCCTCACGAATATAAAACGTGAGCAGCAACACCGAAATCAGGCTGAAAACAATCAACGGGCGCATACCCGTTGATTGTCGCTTGGTATTCAGATTTGTGGAGAAACCCGAAGATCGTGCCAAATGGAATCCACCTTTTGGAAATTAAGCATTGGTCTGGACGAAGCCGCCATCAAACGCATTGGCCTCGAGCACGCGGGCACAGCCGTTAACAACGTTATCGAGCGCCGTGGGGCTGACGTTGACCGAAACGCCGGTCTCATCGCGCAGGCGCACGTCGAGACCGCGCAGCAGCGCGCCGCCACCGGTCAGCAAAATGCCGTAGTACATAAGGTCCGAGGCAAGATCGGGAGGCGTAGCGTCGAGCGCGTCCTTGACGGCCTTGGCCATCTCGTCGAGCGGCTTGTTGAGTGCGCGACGAATCTCCTCGCTCTCGATGCGCACGGTCTTGGGCAGACCGGTGATCACGTCGCGGCCGTTGACCTCGACGTCGAGCTCGTCCTTGAGCGGCACGGCGGAGCCGACCTTGATCTTGATGTCCTCTGCCGTACGCTCGCCGATGGCCAAGTTGTAGGCATCGCGAACGTGCGTGAGGATGGCCTGATCGAACTCGTCGCCGGCAATACGGATGGACTGCGAGACGACGATGCCGCCCATAGCGATAACGGCAACCTCGGTGGTACCGCCACCGATGTCGATGACCATGGAGCCGGTAGGCTCCTCGACGGGCAGGTCGGCGCCGATAGCGGCGGCCATAGGCTCTTCGATCAGATAGGCCTGGCGAGCGCCGGCCTGGATCGTGGCCTCAAAGACGGCACGCTTCTCGACCGACGTGACACCGGAGGGAACGCAGACGACAACGCGCGGACGCGGGGTCCACGGATAGCGCTTCTCGGACGCCTTGTCGATAAAGTAGCGAAGCATAGCCTCTGTAACATCGAAGTCGGCGATGACGCCGTCCTTCAGGGGACGAACGGCCACGATGTTGCCGGGCGTACGGCCGAGCATGCGCTTTGCCTCGATACCGACCGCCAGGATGCGCTCGTCGTTCTTGTCGATGGCGACTACAGAGGGCTCGCGAATGACGATGCCCTTGCCGCGCACGGAGACAAGCGTATTGGCGGTGCCGAGGTCGATGGCAAGATCGCCCGCATAGCTACCGAAGAACATATCCATCAAAGAAAACAACGCAACTCCTGATGTGTTGGATGATTGCTGGAAAACTACTAGCTCATCATACTAGCGCAAGCCCGGCACCTCACTTGCGGTGAAGCGCCGGGCAAAGCTAAATCCCATAAGGTCACTACTGGTTGTCAGCAGCCGAGAAATCCATATCGAGCGAGGAAACGGCCCAGCCGATATGGTTGTCGGAGCGCACGCATTTGACGGTGTACTCCTGCTCGCCGCCCTTGGACAGCGATGCCTTCACCTTAGCGGTCGTCTCGGTCATGGACTGATCCATGCCCTCGACGGACACGGTGGCACCCTGCGGAATCGAAGAGATGATCATCGACTTGGCGTCCTCGGACAGGCTCGAGGCCAGGCAAGACTCGGCCTTTGCGGTGTCACCGTCGCCGGCAGCCTGGAACAGATCGGTAACGACAGACTCCTGGGACGGGAAGCCAAAGCCGCGCGTGTAGGCAAAGCCCAGACCGCCCACGGCGATCAAAATGAGCAGAAGCAGCACGATGAAGACTTTGAGACCCGTGTGGCGGTGGCGACGACGGACCTTGGCCTGCTTACGATCCTGACGGTCCTGCTGGACCATCTCGGACTCGGACAGCGTAAAGAAGCCGGTGTCCGAGGGATCGGGCATAAACTGACCGGTCGCGCCCGTAGGATCGAGCGGATCGACGGCAGGAGCGTCCATCGCGGGCGCCGGAGCCGTGGCCATAGCCGTCTGGGCAGACAGCGCGGCAAGCGAATCGTGCACGCGGGCAAGCTCATCGGCCTGCTCGGAGGTGAGCTGGTAGATACCATCGGCAGTAGCGGCGTTAAAGGCGTCGAGTGCGTCGGAGGGACGGCCGGCGGCAGAAAGCGCCTGACCCATGCCGGCGTTGAGCGCACGCGTGTCGTCGCGGGGGCCGGCAAAGTCGATAGCCGTACGGTAGGTCTCCACGGCATCCGCCGGACGGCCGAGCTTAATGAAGCAACGACCGAGCTCGCCGAGTGCGGCGGCAGGAGCCGGATTGGCGCCGTCGATGGCAGCCTGACGGAAAGCAGTACCCGCGTTGGCATAGTCGCCCGACTGGAACAGCGCGTTACCCAGGCCCAGATAGGCCTTGAACGGCGTGGCATAAGAAGCGTCCTGCGTAGCGGCAGAGAACGCCTGAGCGGCCGTCGTGTAGTCGCCCACGGCGGCGAGTGCCTTGCCGCGGTTGGTGAGCAGCGCGCCGCGCTTGCCATAGGTGCCGTCGTTGAGGGCGGCGGCATAGGCCTCGGCGGCCTCGGCATACATGCCCAGGTGCATCAAGGCGTTGCCACGAAGGTGATCGGCCTCGCCCATAATCTCATCGGGAGTTTTTGCCGCCCCAAGCATCTGGGCTGCAGCGGAAAAATCACCCGCGCGGTAAGCGGCACGGCCCTGTTGGATCAGCTGGCTATTCAAGGAAATCCCCTTTACTCGTGAACGATCTCGACATGGACGATCTCGTCGCCGGCACGCAGCTGCGAAATCACATCGAGACCCTCGACCGTGGTACCAAAGACGGTGTAACCGGAATCGAGGTTATGCTGGGCACCCAAGCAGAAGTAGAACTGCGAACCCGCGGAATCGGGATCCATGGAGCGTGCCATGGCAAGGGCGCCATCGACATGGCTGTTGCGCGGATTGGTGGCAAACTCGCCCTTGATGCAGTAGCCGGGGCCACCGGTACCGGGCATGCCGTCGGGGCCCTCAAGACCGGCAGCGACGTCGGCGCCGGACATATCGCGGGTATTGGGGTCGCCGCCCTGAATGACAAAGCCGGGCACATAGCGATGGAACTTAAGGCCATCATAGAAACCCATCGTGGAAAGCTCGCAGAAGTTCGCGACATGAATGGGAGCGCCCTCGCCGTCAAACTTGACCTTGATGGTACCCTTCGACGTCTCGATAACGGCGCACTCGTCGCCGGCAAGCTGATACTCAGGCGTGTAGAGCTCTTTCTTAAAACCAAACATGTGGTTCCTTCCTCGTGCGTTTAAAGCATATTTGTACGAATTGTAGCAATAAGCATGCGCTTACATCAATTGCGCACGTAGGTTATGCCGACTATGGCGAACTAATTTTAGGAACGCTGCTGCGGCTTCCAGGAACCCACATTGGCGTCGTACTGGTTCAGCGCGCTGTTGCCACTCTGCGCGATGGGCGCCAGGATCTCGCTTTGGTGGGAACTCATCGACTCGCCATCGGGAATGGCCAGCGAGATGTCCCAGCTCTGGCAAATCACGTCGACGCGCTCATACATCCACTCGGCAAGCTGCTTTAAGTGGGCGATGTCGTCCGCATAGACCGTATCGTCCTGATACTTAAGGTTGTTGAGCTCATCTTGCGTCTTTTTAATCTGGTCGCGCAGGGCATAGGCACTCTGCGACAGCTCCTGACGGGTGGACAGCGGCGTTCGGAGATAACCGTTGTTAAAGGAATCGATGACCTCGCCGATCTGGTCCTCGTCACCGTAGGACACGATGGCCTGATACAGACCGTCGAGCCTGGTATAGAGCTGATCATCGGTGAGCACGGTTTCTTCCTGGACCACCTCGGCAGAATCGTCTTGCTTGGTATCGTCCTCAGTCGCCTCGCCCTTTTGGCGCGTAGGGAAGGTCGTCTGCGCGGCCTGGCCAAACTGGTCATAGAAGCCGGGCATAACGCCCATGGGATCGGCCGTCACGAACCAATAGGCACCGCCGCAAACGACGGCAAGAACCGCGATGACGACGAGCGGCTTGGGGATATGACGCTTGTGCTTGTGATAGGCGTCCTCGTCGGGGTGCACCTTGCGCTTGGGTTTTCGAGGATCGTCGTGCAGGGAAACCGGCGTGGGAATATCGACCTTGGGAATACCGAAATCCTTATCGAAAGCCGGCAGCACGCAGGTCTCGTTAGGATCGGCGGCGTCCGAAAGCACCGCAGCGGCAGAGGCCGGCGCATGAGGCACCTCGGTATCGATCTGCTCTTGCGTTAGGCGCGGAAAGCCCGCCGTGCGGCCCGCTGCCAGGTCGGATGCGGCCGCGTCCTCAGAGAGGATACCCGGAGCGGGGCGTCCGCATTTGGGGCACGTACGATCATGCGGAGAAAGACGGGCACCGCAACCCTCACAGAACACGAACTCGGTGTGCTCGGGACCATCGCCCGGACCCACATAGGCGTTGCAGTAGGGGCAGAACGAGGCGCCGTCCTCGATAGTCTTAAAGCAATGCGGGCAGATCACGGCATCCTCTTTTCGAAGCAATTCAAACAATCGAGGTTAGAGCATAACATCGCCACGGCCCCACAGGAACAAGGCACCAATTCAACATCGCCAGGGCGCGTAGCTACTTCTTCTTTTTGCTTGGCATCGAGACTTTGATGCCTTGGGCGGACTTCGTCACGCGGGAGCGCTTGGCTCCGGCACTCTTCTTTTTTATGGGCTGGGCCTGGGCCACGCCCTCGAGCGCGCGGGCCTCGGCCTCGCGAACGGTGCGATCTTCGCGGCGCTGCGCCATGTCGGCGGCGAAGCGCTTGGCAAAACGCTCGGCCGTCGAACCCGTCGAGCTCACCTTGCCGCCACCGCGACCCAGGCGGACGCGCACACCGCGGCCAAAACCAGTTGCGGCATGACGACGACGCGGCTTGAGCGAATCCATCATCGTGGCGAGCTTAAAGAACACCGAGCAGGTAAAGACCACGATGACAGCCAAGATAACCATCTGGCCCATCGACAGGTTGGCAATAGACAGCAGCTCCGGGAATCCGATAACGCCCACCAAGATGCCGGCGACTACAAACACAAAGAGCACCACTCGTAAGGGTGTGAGCGGCTGCGAGATGCGCCAGATCAGACTGACGCTCGCCGCGCACGACGTAAGCAGGCACATCGTAGACAGCGTGAGCTGGCTAAAGCCAAACACGCGCGCCACAAAGATATCGAGCGCCGCAGCCAAAATGACCGCAATCGACGCCGGCAGTGCACGCTTGAGTACGTTGGTCAAAAACGCACCCTTCACGCGAGCATTGTTGGGCTCAAGGCCCAACACAAAGCCCGGCGCGCCGATGCAGAAGAAGTTGATGAGCGTCATCTGGATGGGCTCGAAGGGGTACGGCGGCAGCGCGATGCACAGCGCCGCCAGACCCATCGAGAACAGCGTCTTGGTCAGGAACAGCGAGGCCGAACGCTGCAGGTTGTTGATGGAGCGACGACCCTCGGCCACCACGGCGGGCATCGAGGCAAAGTCGTTGTCGACGAGTACGATCTCGGCCACGTTGCGCGCGGCATCGGAGCCGGCCGCCATGGCAACGGAGCAGTCGGCCTCCTTGAGAGCCAGCACGTCGTTGACGCCGTCGCCCGTCATGGCCACGGTGTGCTCGCGGCGCTTGAGCGCCTGCACGAGCTCGCGCTTCTGCTGCGGGGTCACACGACCAAAGACATGGTAGCGGTCCACTGCGGCATCGAGCTTGGCCGGCGTATCGAGCGTCGTGGCGTCCACATAAGCGTCCGCCCCCGGCACGCCCACCACGCGCGCGATCGACGACACCGTACGCGGGTCGTCGCCACTGATCACGTTGAGGGTCACGCCCTGCTCGTTAAAGTAGCCGATGGTCTCGGCCGCCGAGGTACGAATCTCGTCGCGGATGGTCACAAAGCCCACGGGCTCGGCCTCTCCCACCATATCGCCATCGGGCGTAAAGCCGTCCACGCGCGCCACCACGAGCACGCGGCAGGTATCGGCAAGCTCGGCGACACGGTTCTCGACCTGCGAAAACACACGCTCCGAAAGCACAAACTGCGCGGCGCCCATCACATAGGAGCCCTGCGCAAACGAAGCGCCACTCCATTTTTTTGACGACGAGAACGGAATGACCGACAGCGGTTCAGACACCTCGACCGGGCGATCGGCGTAATAGTTGAGCAGCGCCTGGCAGGTCTCGTTGGCATCGGCCGAAGTCGCACGTGCCACGTTAGCCAGCGCAAAATCGAGCACCGTGGTATCGACGGGAACGGCCGCCTCGTCCGGGCCGGCGCCTAGGCTCACGCCCTCAACCGGCAGCGGATACGTGCCCTCGACCTCCATGCGGCCCGACGTGATGGTGCCCGTCTTGTCCAGGCACAGCACGTCGACGCGAGCGAGCGTCTCGATGCAGTAGAGCTGCTGTGCCAGCACCTTGCGGCGGGCCAAGCGCACCGTAGCGATGGCGAGCACCGACGAGGTCAGCAGCACCAGGCCTTGCGGGATCATGCCCAGCAGGGCGCCCACCGTGGACAGCAGCGCCGACGAAGGCACATGACCAGCCAACAGCTCGGAGAAGCACCACGAAAGCGCGCTATCGCCCGGGGTTCCCGCGGCATCCCACAGCTCGCTCACACTCGAGGCAAACAACGCCAAACCGAGCGGGATCATGATGATGCTCGCAAAGCGCACGATGGCGTTAAGCGCGTTCATGATCTCGGAATTGACCTTTTTGACGTACTTGGCCTCGTTATTAATTTTGGCCACGTAGTTGTCGGTGCCGACATGGATCACGCGGGCGCGCAGCAGACCCGAGTCGATAAAGCTGCCGCTCATGAGCTCGGAACCGGGCTGTTTCTTGATAAGGTCGCTCTCGCCCGTCAGCAAGCTCTCGTTCACGAGAGCCTCGCCCGAAACCACCACGGCATCAGCGGGAATCTGGTCGCCGCGCCCCAGGCGGATGATGTCGTCGAGCACGATCTGGTCCAGGTCGAGCTCCACCTCGGCGCCGTCGCGCACCGCGATGGCCTTCTTGGAGGTCAACAGCGTGAGCTTATCGACCATCTTCTTGGAACGCATGGACTGGATGACGCCAATAGCGGTATTGAGGAACACCACGAACAGGAACGTCAGATTCTTAAACGAACCGGTCAAAATGACCAGGAACGCCAAGATCACGTTGATCAAATTGAACAGCGTGCAGAGGTTCTCGATGATGAGCTCTTTGACCGACTTGGTCTTGAGTTCCATGTTGCGGTTGATTTTACCGGCGGCGATGCGCTCCTCGACCTCGGCGGTCGAGAGTCCGCGCTCGATATCCGTTGCTGCCATACCACGTCCCATCACGTCGCGTCGGTATAAGAAAAACCGCCCGGACCATGCGAGGTTCGGACGGTCTTACGTTCGATGGTGCCCCATGTTGGATTCGAACCAACGGCCTTCTGCTCCGGAGGCAGACGCTCTAATCCCCTGAGCTAATAGGGCCAACGTTTGGCATTATACCCAAGTGCACCACGGGCTATCAAAATAAAAGAAAAAGCTTTGCAATTCCGAGGAAGACGAGGCGCAACGGCCCACTTTAGAAGGCAAAAGCGAGTCAGATAGTATAAACTCTCATGCACCATATATACACGGCTCGCGATGCGGGCCGTTTTTGCAAAAGTTATCCATCGAGGTGAGAGGCACACCATGATTGCAATTTTAAAGCAGAGCGCCAGCGACGAGGCCGTCGGCCATATCGTCAGCTGGATTGAGAAAAAGGGCCTGAAGACCGATGTCTCGCGCGGCGAGAATGAGACGATTATCGGCCTGGTGGGCGATACGACCAAGATCGACCCGTTCCTGCTCGAGTCCATGGATGTCGTCGAGCGCGTGCAGCGCGTCTCCGAGCCGTTCAAGCGCGCCAACCGCAAGTTCCACCCCGAGGACTCCGTCATCGACTGCGGTCACGGCGTCAAGATCGGCGGCGACCAGTTCCAGGTCATCGCCGGTCCCTGCTCCGTCGAGGGCGAGAACCTCATCCGCATCGCACGCCGCGTGAAGGCCGCCGGCGCCACGATGCTGCGCGGCGGTGCCTACAAGCCCCGCACCTCCCCCTACGCCTACCAGGGCATGGGCCCCGCCGGCCTCGACCTGCTGTGCGAGGCGTCTGCCGAGCTCGACATGCCGATCGTCACCGAGATCATGGACCCGCGCGACGTGCAGGTCTTCTTGGACAAGAAGATTGACGTCATGCAGATCGGCGCCCGCAACGCCCAGAACTTCCCCCTGCTCAAGGAGGTCGGCAAGACCCAGACCCCGATTCTGCTCAAGCGCGGCATGTCCGGCACGATCGACGAGCTGCTTATGGCAGCCGAGTACATCATGAGCGAGGGCAACGACAACGTCATCCTGTGCGAGCGCGGTATCCGCACCTTCGAGACCCGCACCCGCAATACCTTCGACCTCAACGCCGTGCCGGTTCTGCACCACCTGTCGCACCTGCCCGTCGTCGCCGACCCCAGCCACGCCACCGGCTACACCCGCTACGTTGAGCCCATGGCGCTCGCCGCGACCGCCTGCGGCGCCAACGGCCTGGAGATCGAGGTCCACGACGAGCCCAGCCGCGCATGGTCCGACGGCGCCCAGGCCCTCACCCCCGACCAGTTCGACGACACCATGCGCCGCATTCGCGCCATCCGCGAGGTCGTCTGCCAAGAGACCATGGAGTAGCCCATGGGTACGGTGAGAAACGCGCGCGTTAACCAGGGCGGCCCCAAGTGCGCCGGTATCGTCGGCCTTGGCCTCATCGGCGGTAGCTTTGCCCGCGGCTATGCCCAGGCGGGCGTCCGCGTGCTGGCCTGGGACCCCGATGACGATGTCATGACGGCCGCCAGCATGGGCACTGTCGCCGGAGAGCTCAACGACAAGACACTCGGCGAATGCGACATCATCGTCCTGGCTTGCTACCCCGAGGCCTGCATCGAGTGGCTCGAGGCGCATGCCCAGGCCCTCGCCGACGCCACCGACACCGAGGCCATCATGGGTCCCGTGGTGATCGACACCGTGGGCGTCAAGGGCATCGTGTGCGAACGTGCCTTTGAGCTTGCCCGTGAGCACGGCTTTTACTTTGTGGGCGCACACCCCATGGCGGGCACGCAGTACTCGGGCTACGCACACTCCCGCGCCGACCTGTTCCAGGGCGCGCCACTCGTGCTCGTGCCGCCCGCGGTGGACGATGCGCTCAAACTGGAGCTTTTGGGCCAGGTGCGCGAGATGGTGCGCCCCTTGGGCTTTGGCAAGTTCAGCGTGACCAGCGCCGCCGAGCACGACCGCGTCATCGCCTTCACGAGCCAGCTTGCGCACGTGGTGTCCAACGCCTACGTCAAAAGCCCCACCGCCCAGGTCCACCACGGCTTTTCGGCCGGTAGCTACCGCGATCTCACCCGCGTGGCGCACCTCAACCCGCAAATGTGGTCCGAGCTCATGATCGACGACGCCGACGCGCTCGCCTACGAGATCGACCATCTGATCGAATCGCTCGGCGCCTACAGCCGTGCGCTCAAGGACCGCGACCAGCGCTATCTGGAGAATCTCCTTGCCGAGGGCGACCGCATTAAGCGCGCGCTCGACGACGAGACCTCCCACTAGACCACCTATCACGCCAGGTCGAAAGGACCGAAGCTTATGGCGATTACCATCGATATCGACACTGCACGCCCCTACCAGGTGCATGTTGGCACGTTTTTGCTGGAGCAGGCGGGACCACTCGTGCGCGCCACTGCCGGCGGTACCAAGGCCGTCATCGTGACGGACACCAACGTGGGCCCGCTCTACCAGATGCCCGTTAAGCAGAGCCTGGAGGCGTCAGGCTACGAGGTGAGCATCTGCACCTTCGAGGCCGGAGAGGCCCATAAGCGCGCCGAAACCTATGTTGCCATTATGGAGTTTGTGGCAGAGCACGAGCTTTCGCGCTCCGACGTGATCGTGGCACTCGGTGGCGGCGTCGTGGGCGACGTGGCGGGCTTTGTGGCCGCCACCTACATGCGCGGCTGCAAGTTTGTGCAGATCCCGACGAGCCTGCTCGCCATGGTGGATTCGTCGGTGGGTGGCAAGACCGCCATCGACCTGGCTGCAGGCAAGAACTTGGCCGGTGCCTTTTGGCAGCCGAGCGTAGTTATCGCCGACGTGGGATGCCTTGCCACCCTCACGCCCGAGCAGTTCGCCGACGGCTGCGGCGAAGTCGTCAAGCACGCCGTGATTGCCGATCCGGAGCTCTTCGATGAGCTCGAGAAGACCCCGCTCACGCTGGAGCTGCTTAACCGGGACGTGGCCCGCGTGGCGCTCATCATCGCCCGCAATATCGATATTAAGCGCGCCGTGGTCGTTGCCGACGAGCGCGAAACCAACCAGCGCAAGCTGCTCAACTTTGGACACAGCGCCGGACACGCCGTCGAGGCCTGCGAGCACTTTGAGCTGGGACACGGCAACTGCGTGTCGATCGGCATGGGTGTCATCACGCGTGCCGCAGCGCTTCATGGCATCTGCGACGCCGAGCTGCCGGGCCGCATCGAAGAGCTCTGCGCCCGTCATGGCCTCAAGACTCGCTGTGAGCTTTCGGCCGACGCCGTCTTTGCCGAGGCACTGCACGACAAAAAACGCGCCGGTGACACCATCGATCTGGTGATTCCGCACGGCATTGGCCGCTGCAGCATCGACCGCACGCCGCTTTCCACCTTCCATGATTTAATTGCCGAGGGCCTCGGCCAGAAGGGAGACGCATCCGTATGCTAGCCCGCATCACCCCCTCCCCACTCAAGGGCACCGTCCCCGCCATCGCATCCAAGTCGATGGCGCACCGCCTCATCATCTGCGCCGCACTCGCCAACGGCGAGACGCACGTCACTTGCAACACCACCTGCGCCGATATCGAAGCCACGGTGCGCTGCCTCACGGCGCTGGGCGCCCGCATCGAGACCGTCGAGGACGGCTTCCAGGTCCATCCCACTATGAAGAGTATTGAGTTCGGCCTGCTCAAGGCACTTGCGGGCGGCACGCTCGACTGCGGCGAGAGCGGCTCCACGCTCCGCTTTATGCTGCCCGTCGCCTGCGCGCTGGGGGCAGAGGCAACCTTTGTGGGCCAGGGCCGTCTGGGCGCACGCCCCCTCTCCCCGCTCTCCGATGAGATCATTGCCGCCGGCTGCGACCTGCAGGGCCTGGGCGGTTTTCCGCTCAAGACAAGCGGCCGCATGCGCCCGGGCACCTTTATCCTGCCGGGCAACGTGAGCTCGCAGTACATCTCCGGCCTGCTGCTGGCGGCCCCGCTACTGGCCCAGCCCTCCTGTGTGCAAGTGACCGGCCTCATCGAGAGCCGCCCCTATATCAACCTGACCATCCAGGCCATGAAGGCCTTTGGTGTCGAGGTCAACGTCGAGCGTATTCCGGCCAAGGACGGCCAACCCGAGGTCACGAACTTCCGCGTAAACAGTGGATCGTACCGTACGCCCGGCAGCGTAGCCGTCGAGGGAGACTGGTCCAACGCCGCCTTTTGGCTGTGCGCCGGCGCCATCGGCACCGACCCCATCACCGTCGAGGGCGTGTCGCTGAGCTCCGCACAGGGCGACCGCAACGTGCTCGCCGCGCTTTCGCGCTTTGGCGCCCGCATCGTGCGCTCCACGAACGCCGCCACTGTGCAGTCCGACAAGCTCGCCGGCTTTGAGATGAGCGCCCACGACATTCCGGACCTGGTGCCCGTCATCTCGGCCGTGGCATCGCTGGCTCAGGGCCGCACGTTCATCCGTGACTGCGCACGCCTGCGCATCAAGGAATCTGACCGTCTGGTCACCACCACCCGCGAGCTCACCGCGCTGGGAGCGCAGGTGCGCATCGCCGGTGACGACCTCATCATCAAGGGTGTCGATGCCTTCACCGGAGGCGAGGTCGATTCGCACAACGACCACCGCATCGCCATGATGGCCGCCATCGCCGCGAGCCGCGCCACCGGCGAGGTCGTGATCCACGGCGCCGAGGCCGTCAACAAGTCCTATCCCGATTTCTTCGACCACTACCGCCTACTGGGCGGCAAGGTCACGCTCGAGGAGGAATAGCATGTCCTCGACCTTTGGCAACGTCTTGCACTTAAGCATCTTCGGCCAGTCGCACTCTCCCGCTATCGGCTGCTCGCTCGATGGCATCCCGGCGGGCATCGCCGTGGACCAGGAGAAGCTGCAGGCCTTCCTCGACCGTCGCGCCCCCGGTCGCGACGAGACCGCGACCAAACGCCGCGAGGCCGACGCCGCCCACATCATCGCCGGTGTTGTCGATGGACATACCACCGGCGCGCCCATCGCCGCGATTATCGAGAACACCAACACGCGCTCCAAGGATTACTCCGAGCTGCGCCGCAAGCCCCGCCCCGGACATGCGGACTTCCCTGCGCGCGTGAAGTATCACAACATGCACGATGTCGCTGGTGGCGGGCATTTCTCCGGCCGCCTAACGGCACCCTTATGCATCGCCGGCGGCATTGCGCTGCAGGCACTCGAGGCCCGCGGCATTCAGGTCATGGCGCACGTCGCGCAGATCGGCGGCATCTCCGACCTGCCGATGGACGATATGGTCTATCGCGAGGCCGACCGCAAGGCGATCCTTACGAACGATCTGCCGTGCATTGACGCCGCCGCAGCCGGCCGCATGCGCGAGGAGATTCTGGCCGCGCGCGACGAGCTCGACAGCATCGGCGGCATCGTGGAGTGCGGCATTTACGGGCTTCCCACGGGCATAGGCGACCCCATGTTCGACGGCATCGAGAACCGCATCGCGCAAATCGCGTTTGGCATTCCCGCCGTAAAGGGCGTGGAGTTTGGCATGGGCTTTGCCGTGGCCGCCATGCGCGGCAGCGAGAACAACGATCCATATCGCATCGATGCCGAGACCGGCGAAATCGAGGTCGAGTCCAATAACGCCGGCGGCATCCTGGGCGGTATTTCGACCGGCGCGCCCGTCATGTGGCGCATGGCCGTAAAGCCGACGCCCTCAATTGGCCGCGAGCAACAGACCGTGGACATGGACGCCATGGAAAATGCCGAGCTCTCGGTCCACGGCCGCCACGATCCCTGCATCGTCCCGCGCGCCGTCCCCGTAGCCGAAGCAGCCGC
>CAUBTS010000013.1 GCA_958438955.1 uncultured Collinsella sp. | reverse complement strand
CGTCATCGCGTTTCTTGACTCGTATGAGGTTCGGTTTAAGGTCCGTAGGCGCACGCGCGGTGCGGACGGTAGAAGGCATTTGCGCCGCAACAAGCGCAAATAAGAATGCCCGGGGTTCGGAGCCCGGGCATTTAACAAAACCAGAAAACTAGACCGCCCGCGCTCCCAAACATTTACGCGGGGTGCGTCGTTTTCTATTGATATTGTATCCCGAATCGCCCCGCCGATCCGGGACATTTGAAAACTCAAATGCGGGCTTACGCACGAAAGAAATCTCGTTAATTCCGAAAATTATGTATAATTCCAATATAAAATGGAATCAAACGAAAACGATGGAAATGAACGAAGCGCTAATCTACTTACAAGAAGCACTAGGCCTCTCCGCTAAGACCAAAAATTGGCCTGGATCCGCGCACTTGCCGTTGCATCTGCGGGCGATTGAGGTCCGCGCTGTTGACGCAAACGGTTTTTCGTTTTTGCTTGCAAGTTTGCCTACTGGCGTCGGGCTTCCCGAGGCTAAGAGAGTCTATAGTCAGCTAGCCTTGCGCGCGGAGACTCCTGTTGTCGTTTCGTTTCCTGATGCCGATGCACGTCAGCGCAAAGCATTGGTCGCACAAGGGATTCCCTTTGTCTGCCCAGGTAGACAGGCTTTTCTTCCATTTATGGGTACAGCCTGCACGGAGAGGGGCGGTGCCCGGTTTCGCAATCACGCGACCAAGATGTCACCCAACGCACAGGCTGCCGCAATCTGGGGAGCAGCCCAGGAGCCATATCGTCCCTATGACCTTTGTCGTGCGCTTGGGATTTCGGCAAGCCGAGCGAGTGAGGCCATAACCGAGCTTGTTGACAGGGGGCTCGCGAGGCGCGAGCGGTGCGAGCGACGTGTCGTCGTGCTCCCTGTCGCCGTTGATCTTTTGCTCAGCGAGCACATGGCAGAGCTCTCCTCGCCAGTCTCGAAGGTCTGGTTTGCAAGGAAGACGCCGCAGATCGACTATCTTGCTGACGCCGGGGAGACGGCGCTCGCCGCGCGTTCGATGCTCGCTGCACCGGGCATGGAACAAAAGGCCGTCTTAAGAAGTACATGGCGTCAACTGAGCGACCTCGAAGTCGCAGACGGGGAGTTGCCGGATAACGAAACGGCGATGATCCAAGTGTGGCGCTATGCGCCCGTGTTTGCCGGCTCCTCCCGTGTCGACGACATTTCGCTTGCGCTATCTTTGGCGGCAATCGACGATGAGCGAATTCAGCTCGAAGTCGATCGCATGTTTGGAAAGGAATATCCATGGCAAGAAGCGCTGTAGAAGGTCTCCAAGAATTTCAGCAGCATATGCAAGAAGCCGCAGGATCGTATGCCCTTATCGGCGGCACGGCATGCGACATTTTGCTCGCGGAGGCGGGACTTCCGTTTAGGGCGACTCACGATTTTGATGTGGTAATTGTCGCCGATGACCGGTTGCCTCAGACGGCAGAAGCTATATGGACTTTGGTGCGTGATGGCGGTTACCGCTGCGGCTGGGGCGAAGGCAAAGGCTCATGTTTTTATCGGTTTACAGAGCCTAAGATGCCGGGTTACCCCCATATGATTGAACTCTTCGCGAAGTGCCCCGACTTTCTAAAGGGTCGTGAGGGGATTGATGTGGCGCCAATTCACGTTGATGAAAACATAAGCAGTCTTTCGGCAATTTTGTTGGACGATGCTTACTACAGCTTGTTCCTTCAGGGAATTCGGACCGTAGGCGGCGTTTCGGTCCTGGGGACGGAATACATTGTCCCGTTCAAAGCGAAGGCGTATCTCGACCTAAAAGCTAGAAGGGAAGCGGGGGAGAACGTTGATTCGAGGAAGGTAAAAAAGCATAAACGCGATGCGCTGAGACTTGCTCAGCTGCTTGGAGAGTCGGAAGGTGTCGATCTGCGCGGAGAACTGAAGGACGATATGCTTGCGTTTGTCAAAGATTGTGAGGTGGGCGACGTCAATCTGAAACAGATTGGGGTTGCGGGCGTAACGATGGCGCAGTTGCTCGAGACGATGAAAGCAACATATGGCTTGATTGGTTGAGTGGGGTTACGTGGCCCGGACGGTGCAGCCAAGCTGCGTTGTCCGGCGCATGAGCTCGCTAATCGGCTATTATTTGTTTAGACAACTTGAGTTGTAGAGGAGTGACCGGCGATGGTGCAGGGCGCCAAACATATGAAGAGCAATAACGCCGCGGACAACGGTGGCTCAAGCCCTCAGCCCAAACCTCAACCAAAGCCCAAACGCCGCCGCAAGCGACTGCCGCGCTGGGCCGACCGGCTCATCACCATCGTCATCATCCTTATTGGCGTGGGCCTTATGACCTGGCCGTGGATCTTGGACCGGCTCGAGGCCTCGGGCGTGTTCAACCAGATCAGCACCGTGTCCAGCACCGTGGACGCGCTTTCTGCCGAGGAGCGCGAGCGCATCCTGCTCCAGGCGCGCTCCTTTAACGAGCAACTGGCGGGCGAGGCCACCGAGCTCCCCGCCGACCAGATCGAGCCCTACGCTCAGCAGCTTATCTTTGACCGCGACCCCATGATGAGTTGGGTCGAGATCCCCTCTATCGACGTGAGCATGCCCATCTACCACGGTACGAGCGAGGAAGTCCTTATGGCGGGCGTCGGCCACCTGGAGGGCACGAGCCTGCCGGTGGGCGGCACCTCGACGCATTGCGTGCTCACCGCGCACTCGGGCATGCGCAACCTGAGCATGTTCGACGACATCCATTCGCTGGAGCCCGGCGACCTGGTGCTGCTGCACACCATGAACAAGACGCTCGCCTACAAGATGGTAGACTCCGAGGTCGTGCTGCCCGAGGAGATGGAGTCGCTGACCATCGAACCCGGTGCCGACAAGGTGACGCTCGTCACCTGCACGCCCTATGGCGTGAACGACCATCGCCTGCTGGTGCATTGCGTGCGCACCAAGTACAACAAGAAGGACGTCGACAAGCAAAAGTCGCTGGCCGGCCGCCACTGGGGCAAGCGCGAGTTTGCCGTGCTCATCGTGGTCGTAGCCATTGTGCTGTTGCTGCTGGACATCGTGATCCACGCGGTCCGCAAGCGCCGCAAGGCCAAGGCCTCGGCATAGGGCATTCTTCAGAACCACCGCAAAGGGGCTGGCACCTTTGTGGTGGTCGGGGGCTTCCAAACCATCACAACATTCGATGAAAATCGCGATTTTGACGAAAAGCGTCGAATGTTGTGATGGTCTTCGTTGCGGGCGGGATGCTTTTCGTTGCGGGCTGGACGGTTTTCGCTATGGACGGTGCGTTTTCGCTGCAGAACCGCCGGCCCGCCGCCTGCCAGCCCGCCGCCCTCGTTACGTTTTCGCTGCATTTGGGTAAAGCGCCTGCTCCAAGCGGCGTTGCCTTGTATACTAGAGCGGTTTATCTGTTATGCGGAAGGGAGCGCCTATGGCACTCAGCGAGAAAGACGTGCGCGGCATCGCCGAGTACGCAAAGATCGCACTGACCGATGACGAGCTCACCCAGATGACGTCTTACATGAACGACGCCGTCCAGATGCTCGAGCCCGTCTTGCAATATGACTTGCCCGACGTGGAGCCCACGTTCCATCCCATCGGAAGCCTGTCCAACGTGATGGGCGACGACCTGCGCGAGCCCGAGCGCGACCTGCCGCTCGACGTTGCGCTCGAAAACGCCGGCAGCGCGCGCGACCGCTACTTCCGCGTGCCGTCCATTTTGGGAGAGGGGGAGAGCGAGTAATGGCGCAGAGCTTCGATTCCCTTACCGCCGTCCAGATCGCCGCGGGCGTTGCCGCCGGCGACTTTACCGCTACCGAGGTGGCCCAGGCCTCCCTTGCCGCCATCGAGGCGCGCGAGGGCGGGGTCCAGGCATTCCTGCAGGTGGCGCCCGAGCTCGCGCTCGAGGCCGCCGCGCGCGTGGATGCCGACCGTGCCGCAGGCAAGCCGCTGCCCCCGCTTGCGGGCGTGCCGCTGGCCATCAAGGACAACATGAACCTTGTGGGCACGCGCACCACCTGTGCTTCCCGCATGCTCGAGGACTACCAGAGCGTCTATACCGCTACCTGCGTCCAGCGCATGCTCGATGCCGGCTGCCTGCCCATGGGCAAGGCCAACATGGACGAGTTTGCCTTTGGCAGCTCTACCGAGAGCTCGGCGTTCCACCGCACCAACAACCCCTGGGATACCGAGCGCGTGCCCGGCGGCTCTTCGGGCGGCTCCGCTGCAGCCGTCGCCGCGGGCGAGGTCGCGCTCTCGCTGGGCTCGGACACCGGCGGCTCCATTCGCCAGCCGGCGTCGCTGTGCGGCGTGGTGGGCTATAAGCCCACGTATGGCGCCGTGAGCCGTTACGGCGTGGTTGCCTTTGGCTCGTCGCTCGACCAGGTTGGCCCCTTCGGCCGCACGGTCGAGGACGTCGCGCTGGCCATGAACGCGCTTACCGGCGCGGGCCACGATCCGTACGACTGCACCAGCCAGGATTGCGCCGTCGACTTTACCGAGCATCTCAACGACGGCATCGAGGGCAAGCGCGTGGGCATCATCCCCGCGTTTATGGAGGCCGAGGGTCTGACGCCCGAGGTCAAGGCCGCTGTTCAGCGCGCCGCCCAGGAGCTGCAGGACCAGGGCGCCGAGCTGGTCGAGGTCGACCTGCCGCACCTGGACGCCGCCATCGCCGCCTACTACGTCATCGGCCCGGCCGAGGCGTTCTCCAACCTGGCACGTTTTGACGGCATCCGTTACGGCTATCAGGAGGAGGGCTGCGCCAACCTGTCCGACCAGAGCTCGCTCTCGCGCGCCCACGGTTTTGGCGCCGAGGCCAAGCGCCGTCAGATGCTCGGCGCCTACCTGCTGAGCTCGGGCGTGTACGACAAGTACTACTACGCTGCGCAAAAGGCCCGTACGCTCATCACGCAGGACTACGACGCCGCGTATGCCAAGGTGGACACCATCCTCATGCCCGCCTCGCCGCGCACAGCCTTTAAGTTTGGCGAGATCAGCGACCCCACGCAGATGTACCTCTCCGACCTGTACACCATCTCGCTCAACATCTGCGGCAACGGTGGTATCTCAGTGCCGCTGGGCCTGGGCGAGGATACTCAGCTGCCCGTTTCTGCCCAGCTGGTGGGTCCGGCCTTTAAGGACCGTCAGCTGCTCACGTTTGCCCGCGCCCTGGAGCGCGGCTTTGCCGATGCCGCCACGGGTGCGCCCGCGCTTTCCATCGCGCCCGATTTTGCCGGGAAGGGAGGCGAGCTGTAATGAAGGAGCTTTCCGAGGTCCTGCAGGATTGGGAGGCCGTGATCGGCCTGGAGATCCATACCGAGCTCACCGCACTCGACACCAAGATGTTCTGCAACTGCAAGCTTAGCCACGATGACGAGCCCAACGCCAACGTGTGCCCGGTGTGCCTGGGCCTGCCCGGCGCCCTGCCGGTGCCCAACAAGCGCGCCATCGAGAGCATCGTCAAGGCCGGTCTCGCCACCAACTGCGAGATCCAGCGCCACTCGATGTTCTACCGCAAGCACTACTTCTATCCCGACATGGCCAAGAACTTCCAGACCACGCAGGGTCCGGTCGCCTTTGCCATGTACGGCCACCTGGACCTGGACGTGACCGGTCGCGGTGCCGCCGAGCGCCCCGACTGCGCGTTTGGCGAGGCCGAGGCCCAGAGCCTGGCGAGCGCCTCGGCCAACGCCGAGGGCCTGTCCACGTCCATGACGTCGACCATGCGCGAGGGTAACCAGCGCGCCGGTCACCTGGCCAGCTACGATGCGTCCAGCCTGCAGATGCCCGAGCGTCGCGAGGACGGTTCCTACACGGTGCCCATCCGCATCCTGCGCATCCACATGGAGGAGGACGCTGCCAAGATGGTGCACGTGGGCGGTGCCGAGGGCCGCATTACCGCCGCGGCCGAGTCGCTCGTCGACTACAACCGCTGCGGTACGCCGCTGATCGAGCTCGTGACTGAGCCCGATCTGCGCACGCCCGAGGAAGCGCGTCTGTTTATGGAAAAGCTCCGTCGCATCTTTGTGACGCTGGGCATTTCGGACTGCTCCATGGAGAAGGGCTCCATGCGTTGCGACGGCAATGTGTCGCTGCGCCGCCGCGGCGAGACCAAGTTGGGCACCAAGACCGAGCTCAAGAACCTCAACTCGTTTAAGAGCCTGCACGATGGCCTTGCCTACGAGATCTGCCGCCAGGCCGAGGTGCTCGAGGAGGGCGGCATCATCTATCAGGAGACCCGCCACTGGGAGCCCAGCCGTAAGCGCACCGTGGTCATGCGTGTGAAGGAAACGGCCGACGACTATCGCCTGTTCCCTGACCCCGATCTGGCGCCATTCGATCTGGACGACGAGTTCATCGACCGCTGCCGTGGCGAGATCCCCGAGCTGCCCGATGCCAAGCGCGCCCGTTTTGAGGCCGACTTTGGCATTAAGACGGCCGATGCCGAGCAGATCGCCGGCGACCCGGAGTTTGCCGAGTTCTTTGAGGCCGCCGCTGCCGGTATGGCTGGCAAGGAGGCCCAGACGGTCGCAAACCTGCTGGTGAACGAGATGATCGCCTACCTTAAGGGCGCGGGCGTCTCGCTGGCCGAGTCCGGCATCGCGCCGGCTCAGGTGGCAGCTCTTGCCAAGTTGCTCGCGACCGATGCCATCAGCTCCAACCAGGCGCACGAGGTCTTTGAGGCCATGGCCCAGACCGGCGACGATCCCAACAAGATCGTCGACGAGCGCGGCATGCGTCAGGTGAGCGATGCCGGCGCGCTGCAGCCGATTGTGGACGAGGTGCTGGCAAACTGTGCCGATCAGGCGCAGCAGTATCGTGACGGCAACCAGAAGGTCATCGGCTTTTTGGTGGGCCAATGCATGAAGGCGAGTCGCGGCAAGGGCAACCCGAAGCTCTTCAACGAGTTGCTGAGAACGTCGCTCTCGTAAGCGGGAACCCGGGAGCCCCGGCAGGGCGGGTGCTTCCTCAAAATTTCGAACAGTCCTGCGCAAGACGAAGGCCACATTAAGTGGCCTTCTTTGCGTGCGGAACTCATTTTGAGCAAGCACCCGCCCTGCCGGGGCTCCCGGGTTCTGCAACGACTCGGCCGTTCGGGTCAGGTGGGGCTGAATGGAATAGAGTGAATGGGCGTGCCGTCGGCACGCCCATTGTTTTGTGGATGTGGCGCGGGTACGGTCCCTTGGTCACATCGCACCCCCCCAAGATTTCCAAAAAGTTAACCTTTGTTGACCTCAATAGTTAGATAAACTAAAATATTTTCCAAAAGTGTGCTCGAGCAAACTTGTTTGCTCGGGTGCTGAGGCACCGTGCCGCGTCCAATGCGGCAAGAGGGAGAAGCAACATGAAGAAGTCGACGTTCAATACCCTGCTTGTCGGTGGCGGTTTTCTGCTTGGCACGGCCGGCATCAAGCTGCTTACCAGCGCTCCGGTCAAGAATGCCTGCGTGCAGGGTATCGCGTGCGGCATGCGCATCAAGAACTGCTACCAGGACATGGTCGAGCAGGCCAAGGCTAATGTCGACGACATGGTTGCCGAGGCTGCCTACATCACCCAGAGCGAGGCCGCTGCTGACGAGGCAGCCGAGTAACGCTCCCAGGCACAAACTATGAGATTCTCGATTATTAGCGAGATCCCCGGCAGGACCCGTCTTCAATTGGCGGGTCCTGTGCCAGAGAGTGATCTCGACGCACTTCTTAAGCTCAGCGGCGATATCGACGGCGTGCACAAGGTGCGCGTTTATGGCCGTATTGGCCAGATGGCGCTGGAGTACGACGAGCCGCGCCGCGCAAGCGTGCTCGACGCCTTGGGCGCACTCGATGCCCAGGCCATTGCCGACGCAAAGACGGGTTACGTGATGCAGCTTGAGCCACGCAAGCACAAGCTCGTCATGGATCTTGCCACACTTATCGGCGCCCACTACGCGCGCCGCTGGTTCTTGCCGACGCCCCTGCGTGCGGTGTTTGTCGTGGCCGGTTACATGGCATTTTTGCGCGCTGCCCTTCATGAGCTGGCGCAGCCGCGTCTGACCGTTCCTGTGCTCGACGCTTCGGCCATCGGCATTTCGTTTGTCAAGCGTGATGTCGACACCGCGGGGCAGACGATGTTCCTGCTCAACGTGGGCGAGCTGCTCGAGGACTACACCCGCGCCATGAGCGAAAACGAGCTCATCAACTCGCTGCTCGACGTGCCCGACAAGGCGCAAAAAGTGGTCGGCGACACCGAGGTGAGCGTTGCCGCGACCGAGCTTGAGCCCGGCGACTTGGTAGCCGTGCGCACCGGCATGTCCATCTGCATTGACGGTGTGGTCGAGCGGGGAAGCGCCATGGTCAACCAGGCGACCCTGACCGGCGAGCCGCTGGCCGTCGAGCGCAGCGTGGGCGACGACGTGTTCGCCGGCACCGTCGTGGAAGACGGCGGCATCTTGGTGCGCGTGCGCGCCAACACGGCTCAGACTAAGCTCCGTTCGATCGTCTCGCTCGTGCAGACGGCCGACTCGCTCAAGTCCGAGGGTCAGTCGCATATGGAGGACCTTGCCAACAAGATCGTCCCGTGGAACTTCCTGCTCGCGGGCCTGGTTGCGCTTACCACCCGCAGCCTCATCAAGACCTCGGCGGCACTGATGGTCGACTATTCGTGCGCACTCAAGCTCACGGGTTCCGTTGCCGTCATGACCGCCATGAGCGATGCTGCCAAGATGGGCGTCATGGTCAAGGGTGCGAAGTACTTTGAGTCGTTTGCCAAGGCCGACACCATTGTGTTTGATAAGACCGGTACGCTGACCGAGGCCCAGCCGCGCCTAGCTTGCGTGCTCACGACCGACGGCTGGAGCGAGGATGAGGTCCTGCGCCTTTCCGCTTGCTTGGAGGAGCATTTCCCGCATCCGGTGGCGCGTGCCGTGGTCAACGCCGCCCGCGAGCGCGGGCTCGAGCACCGCGAGCGCCATGCTGCCGTCGAGTACATCGTGGCACACGGCATCGCTTCGTCCATCGAAGGACGTCGCGCGATTATCGGCTCGGCACACTTTGTGTTTGAGGATGAGGGCGCGCAGCTCGAGTCCGACATTAAGGAGCAAATCGAGTCCCAGATGCAGGGCCTGTCGCCTCTGTACCTGGCGGTCGACGGCACCGTTGTGGGCGTGCTCGGTATCGAGGACCCGCTCAAGTCCGGGGTCCGTGAGGCCATCGCCGACCTGCATGCGCTGGGCGTTAAGCACGTGGTCATGCTCACGGGCGACTCGGAACGCACGGCCGAGCGCATTGCGCGCGAAGCGGGTGTCGACGAGTTTAAGGCCGAACTGCTGCCCGAGGACAAGTACGCCTATGTGGAGCGCATTAAGCGCGAGGGGCGCCACGTTGCCATGGTGGGCGACGGCGTCAACGATTCGCCGGCGCTCGGTTTGGCCGACGTGGGGTTGGCAATGGGCGGCGGAAGCGACATCGCCAAGGAGGTCGCCGATATCATCCTGACCGATACGGATCTGGCCGCAATCGTGCGCCTGCGCCGCATGAGCCAGGGGCTTGTCGACCGTCTGACGAGTTCGTATTCCAAGGTGATGCTCACCAACTCAGCGCTCTTGGCACTGGGCATTACCGGCGCGATTACCCCGCAGGCGTCGTCGCTGCTGCACAACGGCTCGACGATCGCCTACAGCCTGGGCAACGCAAAGGCTTACCTGCGCTAGCAGACGTGTTCGCTCACGTTATCTGGCCTGCGCCCAGACGGCATCGGTGTCGTCTGGGCGCAGGCCTTTTGCATTTGACCATTTGCTAGCTTCTCTATATAGTGTTGCTAGCGGTGCTAGCATTTGAAGGGAGTGGAATCAACGTGGGTGCTGTTAGCGGCATGGCGCAGGTGAACGTTCGCGTGGATCGCCAGGTCAAGAACCGTGCCGAGGAGGCACTGCGGCTTTCGGGCGGGTCACTGCCCGAGCTCATCAAAAAGGTTGTGGCCAAGGTCGCACAGGGTGGCGGGCAGTGTGAGGAAGTGCTGTCTGCCGTTGATGGTCGGCAACAAACCGTCGCGCACGATACTCCGTTCGCCGCATCATGGGCGGCGGCGGATCAGCTTTACGCGGACCTGGGCATCGCTACGTCGCCTGTATCCGATGACCGCGATTGGGACACAATCTATTCCGAAGCCATGGATGAGCATTATCGCCAAAAGGGGATGATCCAGTGAGTGGGGCGCCTCTCAAGATCATGGTAGACGCCAACGTATGGGTTGATTCGTTTTGCGTCGACCATGCCGAGTCGCTTGCCGCGCGTGCGTTTATTGGTCAGGCGACGGAGACGGGGGCATTGCTGTTCTTTCCGGTGCATATCGCCAAGGACGTGCTGTACGTTGTCCAACACGAACTGAAGCGCAGCGTTCTTGCCAGCGGGGGAGCGCTCGACGAGGCATCTGCCCGTGCAATTGGCGATGCGGCGTTGGCGTTTGTTCGGAACATGACCGAAAACGCCACGGCCGTGGGCGCTGATGCATCCGATCTGTGGCTAGCCGACAAATATCTGACGCTCCATCGCGATTACGAGGACAACTTGGTACTCGCCGCATGCAAACGCGCGCAGGTCGATTACTTGGTGACCAACGACCGTAAACTGCTCGAACATGCCGATCTTGCAGCAAAGACGCCGCGCCAAATGATGCCGATTCTGGCTTTGGCCGAACGCGGCGGCGCGGCCATCGGTTGACGCGAACTGTTTGCGGGCCTCTTGGACGACGATGCGCCAAGGGGCCTGCGTCTGCTATTTACAAAAGCTCGGCCTTAATGGCGGGACTTTCTGCGAGCTTTTCGGCTGCCTTTTCGTCGGAGCTGTCGAGTACTGCCAGACTGCGGTAGACCCACTCGTTGACCTGGGTGTTCTTGACGCCTGCGGTCTGCATAAGGGCGCCTACCTCGCGGATTGCTGCGAGCAGATCGGCTTTGGGACCCGCGAGCTCGACCTCGATGCCGTGGTAGGCGGCCACGCCGCGGTTCTCACTCACGTGGTCGATAAAGCCCTCGACGGTCTCAAGCTGCTGGGCGAGAGCTGCATCATCGTCAGCGTCCAGCGCGACGAGTGCGTTCGATACCGTGAGGGCGGGATGTCCACAGGGGACAAAGCCTTCGATGACATCCATAGCTTCGGTAATGGTTGAACCCAGGCCTGCGAGGGCATTGACGAGTTGCTGTTTGGTATCCATAACGGTCCTTTCGACGGGTCAATTTTGCTTGGCGAAAATATACGTGACGCAATCGGTAACAAAAGTGCGAAGTGCGGCGCACATTGGGGTCTTCACAGCTCGTGCATAGAACAGCTGTCCGCTTTCAGAACGTGGTAAGATAACACTCCACAAGCGGGGCTCGCCCTGCACGTTCCTTGAAAAGTCGACGGGTGTTGGGTGCGCGTGCCCAATGCCATCCAGACTTCCCGACATTCGGGGGCGACTGGTTTCGACACGATAGCTCTGAGAGAGGAAGCAAGCCGAGGTCTCCTCGCCTCGTTAAACAGGGGTACCGTCAAATTGAATTGACAACAACTCTTCTTTTGAGCCTATGGCTCTCGCTGCTTAGTTTATAGCGGCGCGTCAACCCGGTGATTTCCCCGACACCGGCGCGATGTCATGTTAGGGGAATGCTCCTGCGCACGTAATCGGTATGGCGCAGGCTAAGACCGAACCGGTTAGGACGCCGCGAGCGTGTCGCTGCGCGCAAAGCGTCCGAGACTAAACCAGCGACTGAGCTTGGAGATGCCGATCAGGGGGCTTTCGTGGACCGGAGTTCGATTCTCCGCGCCTCCACCAACTGTTCAGTAGGCGAACACATACGCGTGTTCGTCGTTAGGCGGGCGTTCGTATTGCTCGTCAGATAGAAAGAAGCCGCTCCATACGGGGCGGCTTCTTTGCGTTCTAGGCCTGCGGCATGATCTCCTGCTCGCCGTCCTCGTCCATGTACGGCATGAGGAACACGCCGCCCTGCTCGGTGGTAAGCAGCAGGTACTCGCGGTTGTGCTCGTCGCACACGATTTCCTGGCCGATGCCCTCGGGCAGGTCGTATATGGGGCCGTCCGTGCGGGCTTGCCTCACGGTCACGTCTTGCGCTCCCATGGCCTGCGACGCGCAGCTGGCGGCGGCCAGGACGATGAACAACAGGACGACCGCCGCGAGGATGGGGCCGCACCCGCCGTTGCGCTCCTCGTCTGCGGGGCTCGGGTACGGCATGGCCTATCCCACCTTCACCAGATAGTCGTCGGCCTCTGGCTTGCCCGTGGCCTTGCCCACGGCGATGTAGCGCGTTGCGCCGCTGTAGCCCGTGTATCGGCCCCACACGTAGCCGTCGGCGATCTTGTACCAGTTATCCAGCGTCACGGTCTCGCCGCTGGAATAGTGCGCCACCTCGGTGCCGCCCAGGCCGGGGGCGTCGCGCACGCGCAGGTAGTCCACAGTGCAGCGGTAGGTGCCGCCGAAGTTCTCGGTCGTTTCCTGCTGCGAAGGCTGCGGCTGCGGGACGGCTGCGGGGGCGCTTCCAGCAGTGATGCCGAAGCATTCCAGGTAGATGCGCGCCAGCTCGTCCAGGTTGCCGTTGAACTTCTCGCGGTCGCCGTCGTTGTCGATGAAGCCGTTCTCGCACAGGCGGTAGTTGATGCCGCGCGCGGCGGCTCGGTTCGGGTTCGCGAGGTCGGAACGGCGCACCAGCTTCTCGGAGCGCCCGGGCATGAACGCCGCCAGCTTGTCGGCCAGCGCATTGTCGTACTCGTCAGGCTCAAAGCCCTCCTTGATGATGACGTGCGCGCCGTGGGCCGTGGCGATGCCGCTGGCGTCCATGTGCAGCTCCACCACTGGCGCGTCGGTGCTCAGGCGGTTAAGCCCGCCGTCGGCGTACCAGTTGCGGGACGTATCGCCCAGCTCGACCTCGGAACCGCCCAGTTCCTTGATTCGCTGGCCCAGGGCGCGAACGCGCTCGGCCTCGGTGCAGCCGCCTGCGCAGCAGCCGGGGTCGCCAGCGCCGTGGCCGCAGATGATGAACAGTTTAGCCATTGCCTACTCCTTCCCGCCTACGGTCACGCCCAACAGGGCGTCGAGCCACTTGGATGTGATGCCCACCGACTTGAACAGCGTGTAGGCCGCCTGCACGCCGCCTACCACGGCGAAGGCGCACGTGACCCATGCGCCCGAGTCTGCGGGCACGCCGCCCACGAAGCCGGTCACGACGCCCGCCAGGAGCGAGCAGCCCAGCGCCAGGATGCGCGCGGCCTTGCCGGTCATGGCCTCGGTCTTGATCAGCTGCACCGCGAACGGCACGGCGAAAGACAGCACGATGGCTGCGATTGCTTGCATTTCTGTCATTTCTGATTCCTTTCTATCGAGCCGATTCCTTGTAGAGCAGGTCAACGCGGTCGGCGATGTGGTCGACCTTCGCCGCCATGCCCTGGCTGCGCGCCTGGCTGTTCGCCAGGTCGGCGTGCAGCACCTCGTTGGAGGTCACGACGGACTCCATGAGCGCCTTCATAGCCTCCATCAGCGCGTTGCTGCGCTCCATCTGCGCGGCGATGCGGCCCTCCATCTGGCTGCGCTCGCGGTCGCGCTGCGCCCGCTCGTTCACCTCGTCCTGCTTTCGCTCCTCGCGCTTGAGGTCGATGTTCGCCTTGCGCTCGTTCTGGGCCTTGAACTCTTCGAGGAACTGCTTGCCGAAGTACAGGACCACTAGGACGAGCAGCGCGCCGAAAAGCGACCCGGGGCCGTACGGCGCGAAGATTTCCAGCACGTCGGTCATTCGTTTTCTCACCTCCTCGAATCGCTGCCGCGATTGTCCGCGAGGTGTCGCCGGGCAAAAGAAAAGCGCCCCCGAAGGGGCGCTCGCTACTCCTGCGGCGCTTCCGGCTGGTCGGGCTCCATGGCTTCCAGCTCGTTGATGCGGTCGCGCCACGTCTGGCGCTGCGAGATGATCTCGGCCACCTCCTTGGCAGCTGCGGCGATGGCCGAGAGCAGGTCGGTGATGGACGATGCGGAGAAGATGCGCTCCACCGCCTTCATGACCTTGTAGTCGCTCTGCTCAAGCTGCTGTTTGTAGCCGTTGATCTCCCCGGCGATTTCCTGTTCCGTCATGGGTCGCTCCTTCCGTTGCTAGGGTAGGGGCATGTTCCCATCCGTGTCGCCTCCAGGTTTGGATTGCATTGAGCAACCCCCCCCCGCGGGATTTCCGAACAGGCTGCGGTACAGCGCGTCCATGGCCCGCACGCTGCGGTGCGCGTCCAGCCGCTTCATGCCTCCGCGCCAGCTCTGGTAGCTCTGCTCCACCTGCTCGGGGGTCATGATGCCATCGGCGACCATGCGGGCCATCTTCTTGAGCTTGCGGCGCTCCCGCGTTATGGAGTCTCGGCACGGCTTCACGACTATGCGGCCCGTGTCCGTGTAGAAGATGCGCTTCTTCAGCCACGTGAACCCGCGCGTGAGCTTCACCACGCGGGTCTTGCGCGGGTTCAGTTCGATGCCCAGCTCGGCGCATTTGCGCTCTATGAGCAGCAGGCACACCTGCAGGTAGTCCTTGGACTCGTGTATCAGGTAGAAGTCGTCCATATATCGACCGTAGACCTCGGGGCGCAGCATCTCGATTACGTAGTGGTCCATGCGGTTGGGGTGCGCGACGGCGCATATCTGGTTCGGCTCGCTGCCCAGCCCCAGGCCCACATCGCCCTGCGCGTCTATCAGGCGGTGCTCCAAGGCGACCACGCGCGGATCTAGCAGCGCGGAGGCCACCTGGTCTTTGACGGGTTGGTGCGCTATGCGCGCGAAGTAGTCGGAGAAGTCGCCGAGCAGTATGTAGCCCTCGCGGCCGTGCCGCCTCCAGTGGTCGGCCAGGTGGCGCTTGAGCAGCTTCAGGGCGTAGTCGGTGCCGCGCCCCTTTATGTTCGCGGAGTTCGCGGCTATGAGGGTGGGCACGATCGCGGGCACGAGCGCGTTCTGCGACAGCGACTTCTGCACCACGCGCTCGGGAAAGTGCACGGCGCTGATGTGGCGCAGCTTGCCGCGCTCCCATAGGTCGAAGCGGATGAAGCCCCGGCATATGTCGCGGCCCTCCAAAAGGTCGCGGCGGGACAGGACGGCGTTGCGCAGGTAGTCCTTCATGTACCGCTGCGTCGAGGCCTTCCACATCACGCCGCGCGCGGCCTGCTTGGAAGCCTTACACAGGCTGTTGAGGTCGGCCACGGTCTCAAGCGTGCACGTCTTGACGCGCTCGGCCTTGGCCTTGGCCCGCTTCTCCTCGCGGCGCTTCCGGCGCGCCGCCCGCCTTTGCTCGGAGTTCACAGAAGGCACCCCGCACGGCTTTCAATGTGGCTCTGACAGCCGCTTGAGGTATGGCCATGAAACGCGGCGAAGCCACGGAGCGCCGCGCCATGCAAGCAGCGTCCGGCCACCCTCGCGGGGTGCGTATTTACGGGCGTGAGCCCGACGGTCGCGCCTTCCTTCCTCTCCGCGCTCTGCTTTCGGCCCGCTGGCCTACTCGGTCTGGCAATAAGGGAATCCGGGGCGGGGGCGAACCCAGACGTTCGTCGCCGAGTTGTAGTTGGCATTGCCGTTGTTGTTGACGTAGCACACGTTGGACGAGGAGCCACCCATGACGGAACGCAGCCACCAATTGTACCGATATACAAGGCGCGACCGCCGCCCATTATAGCGAACGCAGGCGCTCTGGCTCGGCCTCGGCCTCGGCTATGCGCTCGTCGGTCGTCTTCTTGCCGGTGACGCGCACGTTCTTGCGCGCGCCCTTGAGCAGTTTGATCTCCTCCTCGACCATGGCCGCCAGCTCATCGAAGCGGTTGGCGTTCACGGGCAGGCCGATATCCATGAGGCACTGCATGTCCAGCATCAGCTGCTCGCAGTCGGCTATCGCCAGCGTCAGGTAACGCTTGCGCTCAAGTGCGTTGAACGAACTGTTGGGGTAGAAGCAGTCGGCGCGGTTGACGTTGTATACGATGCTGCGCGCGGTCTCCACCGTGGGGACTGCGTTCAGCAGCCTGTAGGCTTTCGGCACGACCGACGAGGAGGCCATGAGCTTGTTGACCTCCACGCGGATGGCGATGGCCTGCGTGAAGAACTTGTACTCGGACACCTCGCGGTTTCGCTGGTAGACGCCGCTCATGGCACCTCCCGGAAATAGTGGCGAAAAAAACGGCCCGCTGCGCGGGCAGGGATGCGACCGCGCAAGGCGGTCGCATCGAAAGAGAAGTATAGAGCACTCGGCTGGCTAGCCGACGAGGAAGCCGGGGCGGGGGCGAACCCAGACGTTCGTCGCCGAGTTGTAGCCGGCAACGCCGCCGTTGCTGACGTAGCACACGTCGGACGAGGAGCCACCCATGACGGAACGCAGCCACCAAGTGTACCGAGTTCCGTTCAAGCGGTGCGCGGTATCGCGGAACAGGTCGAACTGGCAGTCGAAGCCCACGCTGTAGCCCTTGGTGCCCCACACTGGGCAGCCGTATACCTCCATCTCGGAGGGCGACCACACCTTGCCGATGTCCTGCCAGCTCCAGCTGTTGGAGTCGCTGAGCGCGCCGCTCGCGCTGTACCGCTCCTCAAGCAGCACGCGCTGGGTGAGCAGGTACTTGGTCAGCCCCTCGGGCAGGCACGCCTCGAACAGCTTCTCCCACGCCTTGAGGTTGCTGCCCAGGTAGGGGCATTTCCGGTCGGCGGTGCCCTGGTTCGTGTTGGTCGTGTTCCACATCAGGAAGCTGTCGTTTGCCACGCCGGTCACGGTCTTGGCCACGGACACGGGCGCAGACGCCACGAACGCGATATGGTGGCCCTTGCTGTTGTCGCCGCAGTAGAGGTACGGGTCGATGTGCGCCAGCAGGAAGCGCACGGACTGCTGGGCGGCGACGGCGGATGCGCTCACGAGTGGCACGTCCAGGTAGTCGCCCACGCGCAGGCCCGCGAAGTTCGCGGCGGCGATGCGCTTGTGCAGGGCGTCGTACACGGTTCCGCTGCCGATCTCTCCCGCCAGGATGGCGGCGATGCTCTGCCCGCCGTACTTGCCGATCTGGCCCTGGCGGTTGTACTCGGCGTTGTTGAGCGCCGTCTGCGCGTTTCTGCGCGCTGTCTCGTCGATGATCTCGTAGCCGGTGCCGCCCACCGACAGGGTTTTCGCTTGTGCCATTTCGTTTCCTTCCTTCTTCGGTCTACTTGAGCGTGAGGGTGGTGCCGGAAGCTGTGCAGGTGCTCCCGAACGTGACGGTGCTGCCCGACGCGCTGGCCTTGGAGGCTGGGCAGTACACGGTGCCGTCGTCGTAGATGAACGCGTCTGTGGCGTCGGCCAGCTTGCCGTACAGGTCGGCTATCTGCTGCTTCTGCTTGGCCATGTCCGAGCTGCCCGCGCTGCCCTGCGCCACGCTGTTTGCTATCTGCAGGGCGGTGTTTGCTGCCGCGTTGGCGTTCGAGGCTGCGCCGTTCGCCGCCGCCGTGGCGGCTTGCGAGGCCGTTTTCAGCTGAGCGGCCTCGGTCACGCGGTCGCTTTCCGCCGTGGCTCGCTTCTTCTCGGCCTCTGCGCGCTTGGTTTCGGCGGTCTGGCGTGCCTTCTCGTTCGTGGCGCGCTGGTTTTCCGCGCTCGCGCGGGAGGCCTCGGCCTTCTGCATCTGCGCGTTCAGCGCGCTCACGTCGGCTAGCTGCCCTTCGAGGTTCGCGATGATCGCCTCCACCGCATCGACGTACGGGCCGGATATCTCGCCCGACGCGCTCGCCGAGGGCAGCACGTTCACCAGGACGTTCTCGGTGGTGGCGTCCAGCCCTGCCGCGTTCCGCACGCGCACGTAGCACACCTTGAGCAGCCCGGCCACGCCGAAGACGGCGGGGTCGACCGTCACGGTGGCCACGTTGTCGCTGATGCCAGTGAACTGCTGCTCCACGTAGGTGTGGTCGGGCTTCGCGGCCATGAGGTGCACCTTGCAGCCCGTCAGGGTCGCCTTCTTGTCGCCGTCGTAGATGGCGGCCTTCAGGACCTCGGCGCTGTCGCCCTGGTGCACGGTGATGACGGGCGGCGCTATGTTGGTCTTCTTGAGGTTGAGCGTAAGCTCGTGCGTTGCCATGTCTCATTCCTTTCCTTCGGCCGCAAGTGTCCGCGATATGTCGCCGGGCTGCGCTCTGTGGACCCCGCATATCTCCTCGTCGGTGAGCGCCGAGAAGTCCACGGCGTTGGCCTCGCCGCCTTCCGCGTCCATGACGGCCACGGGGCTGGACACGAGCGTGAAGCCGCCCTTGCCGTCGAACTCGAACACGTCTTCCGATTCCACGATGGCCCGCGCCGTGGCCGGGTCGCTGATGCACTCGAACACCGGAAGCGCCTCGGGCGGCTTCGGCGCGCCGTCGAGCGCCTGCGGCGCTTCGGGCTGCTGCACAAGGTGGTAGAACATTCCGTTTCCTCTCTCGCTGGTCTAGTTTCCCGTGATGCTGCTCATGCCGGTGATGATTCCGTTCACCACGTTGATGGTGCCCCACGTCCAGTTGTTGCCGTTGTTGGTGATGCTCCCGATGAACTGCGTGGAGCCCGTGTACCCGTAGGTGCCGCCGCTGCTCGGACTGGTTCCTATGGCGAACTTCGGGGCGAGTATCCTGGCGGTGCCCGACGACCCAATGTCTGCGCGGCTGCTATCCAGGTACACGTAGTTGCTGGAGTTCTCTTGCAGCTTCACGTACGCCGAGCCGCCCGCGTTGCTGTTGCCGCTCTTCATGTACAGCTGCTCGTCGGGATGGCTCATGTAGCCCGCGTAGTAGGGGGTCGTCAGCCACGTCTGGCGGTAGTAGCGGTTGACTGCCAGGAAGCCGTAGCCGCAGGTGGACATGCCCACGCCGTCGGTCGAGCTCGCCGTGGGGCTGTCCTTCGCGTGGACGGCCTCGATGGTGCAGTACTCGGTCGAGCCGTTCACGAACGACGCTCCCGGGTGGTTGTTCGTCGTCGTGCCGGTGGTGATGTAGTTGGTTGACGACGTGCCGACCATGTTGCAGCGGAACATGGAGGTGCTGCCCACCAGCACGGTGCCCGCGATGATGGAGCCGTTCTTGTCGTATATCTGGAAGCCGTTGGTGGCGTTGATGTACACCTTGTTGCCGTTGCCGTCCGTCATGAAGATGGAGCCGTCGCGCAGATAGAAGGCCCCGCTGTCGAGGTCCCAGTACGAGTTGCCGCCCTTGATGCGGCCCGTGGTCAGCTCGTCGGCGGTCACGCCGTCGCCGGTGATGGCCGTGCGCCACTTCCACGCGCCGCTGGAGTACTTTGAGTTGGCCACGCCGATGACGCCGCCGCCTATCTTCACGCACTTGGTCGCGTTCTCCGGCTTCTTGTCGTACACGAGGATGCCCTGGCCGGGCTCCTCGTACACCCAACCGCCCGTGGTGTTTATCTCGCTGTTGAGCATTTCCACGATCTTCTTGCGGATATCCGTCGGCAGCTGATCGAGCTGGTTCTGCAGCCCATCAACCTCGCTCTCGGCGCTCGTCAGGCGCTCGTCCAGCGAGCCGGTGACGCCTTCCAGGTACTCCTTGTTGGCCTCGTCTATCCGCTTGAGCACGCCCTCGCTCTGCTCCACCGTGGTGTCGGTGTAGAGCTTGAGCACTTCCTCAAGGGACAGGTTGCCGTCGTCGGAGTACTTCTTCAGCGCCTCTTCCAGCGTGGTGTCGCCCTTGTCGGCATACTCCTTGAGGGCCTTGTCAAGCGCGTCCTTCACCTCGTCGGTGTAGTCCTTGGCCGCGCCGCCCTGCTCCCTGGCGAACGCCTCCTGGCGCTTCTCGGAGGCCGCCAGGCTCTCGCCCCATTTGCCGGTCGATGCCTTGTTGGACGCGTTTACCGCGTCGGCCACGGTGGCGCGGATGCTCGAAGCCGTTCTCTTTGCGCTGGACTTCTGGGCGGCCATCAGCTCGGCCACGGTCTGGTAGTTGCCGAACGTGTAGGTGACCTCGCCGGGGCGCAGCTGATCCTCCACCACCTTGGTGATGCGGGTGCGCACGCGCAGCGGCGGGTCGTACACCTTGTCCACCACGGTCACCAGGTCGCCCTCGTCCGCGCCCTCGAAGCCCTCGCCGGCGCGCGCAAGCGCCGTGGCGTCCACGGTGTAGGACACGGTGGGCACGCACGACTGCGCCAGCTGCGCCTCGGTGAGCTTCTTCAGCTCGGCGGCGTCCTCGCAGTCGGAGAACTCCACGTCGCCGAACACGTGCGTCTTGCCGCCCTTGCCGTCGGGCCGTCCCCAGCGCGCCAGCGCGTCGGCCGACCCCACCCAGTTCTGCCCGCCGTTCACGTCGCCGAAGGTCAGCTTGCGGTCGTAGCCGCCCGTCAGGTTGCCGTCCTCGTCGGCGGTCTGCAGGGACTTGCCGTAGCCGTACAGGGCGGTGCACACGTTGCCCTCGTCCACGCTGCGCTTGACGCTCACGAGGTCCTTGGCGTAGGTGAAACGCTTGCCGTTGTCCTCGCCGACCTGCTTGGCCATGCACACGCGGCGTGCGGTCACCTTGGTGCCGCTCACCTGGATTTCGAACGACAGCTCGCCGCCCCAAGTGTCTGCCACGTCGTGGATGGCCGCCCATGCGTTGGTGTGGTAGAAGTTCGTGCCGGCCTGCCCGAGGTCGGCCACGGTTCCGACCTGCCAGCGCGAGGAGGACAGCGCCGAGGCCAGCGCGGCGTAGGCGCTCACGTCGTAGGGGCGCTTGTCCTCCAGGTAGTCGCCCAGGAGCTCGATTTGCGCCGAGGTCGGGCAGTAGTACGTGTAGAGGATGCCCGCGCTTGCGCGCTCCTCCTCCACGCCGTCCACGATGTTCTCGTGCCAGCGGCCCTTGAGGTCGCGCCACACCAGGCGGTCGCCCTTGTCGAGGCGCGCCAGCGTTGTGATGCTCAGGGCGTTCTCGCCGTTGACCTCGCGCGTGTCCTCGCACTCGAACAGCGTCTTGATGGGTCCCTTGTACGCCTCCCAGCGGTCGCATGCCCACAGAATCATCAGCCCACGTACCTTTCCGTCCACTGTACCGTCGCGGTGCCGCTGGACAGCTTGAGGCTGTTGGCCCCCGGCTCCAGCGGGAAGAAGTCACTCTCGAAGGTCACGGGCGCGGGGCTGCCGTCCACCGTGGCCTGCGGGGCGGCCATGTCGATGACCACCGCGCTCGATGCCGTCACCGCCTTGTCGATCTGCACGAATTCGCCCGTGCCCATGTTCGTCAGCCGCAGCGCCGACGTGCTGCCGCCGGGCCTGACGGTCACGGTGGGGTAGGTGCGGAACGTCCCGCCCACCTGCACGCCCGAGGTGCCCGACACGGTTGCGCGCCCCTCGGCCCCGTAGGCCACGGGGTCGTATGCCGTGAACGTCAGCGTGGCCTCGCCGGTGTGCCACAACGTGTCGAGCGCGCCCGGCGAGGTCAGCACGGCCATGTAGCGCAGGCCCAGGTGCCTCTCGTCGTCCAGCCACAGCTCGGCCTCCTTGAGGCACAGCAGGCGCGAGGCCATGAGGCGGCGAAGGGCCGCCATATCGTCGGCGGGGCGCGCCCTCCAGGCCGCCGCCACGTCTATCGTCAGGGGTTTCAGCTCTGCGCGCATGAAGCGCGAGCCGGGCTGCCCGGGCACGTCGCGCGTGGCGATTTCGTACTCGGGCAGCAGCGAGCGGGTCACGAGCCGGGTGTCGAACCACGGCGCGAAGTCGAAGCCGTTGTATATCATGCGAAGCACTCCTGCCGTTTGATTTCCTTGGCTATCTGGCGGGAGATTTTCTCGATGTCGGCCTCCTCCCGCACGGTCGCGTACAGGTTGATTGTCACGTTCGTGTCGCCATGGGCCGCGCCGCCCTTGCCGTCGAGCAGCTTGGCGATGCCCTCGGCCAGCGGGCGCGCGCCGCGCTCGTTGAACGGCACCACGCCCTCGGGGCCCGCCTCGCCGACGCCGATGACGCTGGGGCCGTTGAACACGCCGCCCTTGGCGTACCAGTCGATGCCGAAGTGCGGCACGCTCGGCGGGGCGATGCTGAAGCTGCCGGAGATGGACAGGTGCGGCAGCTTCAGGTGGGGCAGCGACCACGAGAAGTTGAAGAACCCCTTGATGGAGTCGATGACGTTGCGCACGGTGTCGCGGGCGTTCTGTATCGGCGTCTCGATGGCGCTCTTGATGGAGTTCCACACGCTGCTCACGGTGTCCTTGGCGGCGTTGAACACGCTGGAGATCGTGTCGCGGATGCCGTTCACGATGCTGGATATGGTGGAGCTGATGCCGCCCCACACGCTCGACGCCGTGCTGCTCACGGCACCCCATATGGAGTCCCACACCGCCTGAATTGCCGACAGCACCGCCGATATGGTGGAGCTGATGGCATTGATGGCCGCGCCTATCGCCGAGCTGATGGCATCCCATATGCTGGAGGCGGTGAAGCTCACCGCGCCCCACACCGTGTCCCACACGCCTTGGATGACCAAAAGGGCCGCGCCTATCACGTCGCTAACGTACTGGATGTATGCGCTCACCGCGCCGTAGATGGCCTCCCATATGGCGCTGGCGGTGCCGCTGATGCCTTCCCACGTCGCGCCCCACCATTCGGAGAGCGCCGTCACCACGTCGGTGATGACCTGGCTCACCGCGTCGATGTAGCCTCCCACCGCGCCGCAGATTGCGTCCCATGCCGCCGTCAGCTGCTCGCCGAAGTTCTCCCAGATGAAGTTCCAGGGTATGAGCAGCCTCTCGATGGCCAGGTTCAGAATCTCGCCCAGAAGCATCACGGCGACCTGCACCACGTTGCAGATGCCGTCCCAGATGGACGAGGCGGTGCCGGCCAGGCCTTGGAAGAACCCGGCTATGGCGTCGATGGCCCCCTGCACCGTGGAGCAGATGCCGTCCCACACGCCGCCCAGCGTCTCGCCGAGCTGCGAGAAGAACTCGCCGACGCTTTGGGCCACGTCGCCCGCCACCTGGGTGGCCACCTCGAACGCGGCGCACACGGCATCCCACACGGCGGTCACCGCGTCGCGGAACTCCTCACAGTTGTTCCACAGCAGCACCACGGCGGCGATGATGGCCGCTATGGCCGCTACCACGGGGTGCGCGGCTATGAGCCCCAGCGCGCCGGTGCCCAGCTTGCCGACCACCTGGAAGGCCGCTCCGATTTTCGGCACGGTGTCCACGACGGTGCCGACCGTCGACAGCACGGGGCCTATGGCGGCCGCTATCGTGGCGATCGCCAGCACGGCGGTCTGGCCGCCCTCGCCGATGCCGGCGAACCACTCGGAGAACGACTTGACGACACCCGCCACGTTGGTGGCGATGTTGAGCAGCGGCTCGCCAAGCGGCTCGATGGAGCCCTGCAGCTCGCGCATGGCCTCCTGCGATTTCACGGCGAAGCTGTCGGAGGCGGCCTCCTGGGCCTGCTGCGCAGCGCCCGCCACGTCGCCGAAGCTGTCCTGCACGCCCGCCAGGGACTCGATCATGCCCATGGCATTGTCCTCGCCCAGCGAGGACCACAGGGTGGAGGCCAGCGCGGCCTTGTCGTACTCGTTTGGCATCTGCGTGAGGTCGCCCAGCACCGCCTGCAGCATGTCCTCGGCGGTGGCGCTGCCGTTCTTGAAGTTCTCGAAGACCTCCTGCGTGCCCTCGCTGAACGAGCCGATGGATTCCTCCATGCGGCCGTCGGACAGCGCCGTCAGGAACTCGTTGAGGTAGTCGCCCACCTTGTCCAGGTTGTACGCGCCGTTGGACGTGCCCGCTTCGAGCAGCGAGAAGTACTCGCTGGCGCTCATTCCCGCCTCGCCCCATCGCACGGAGTATTCGCTCAGGTTGTCGCCCAGCTCGTCGGTGTAGTTCAGGCCGCGCTGCATGCCCGCCGTCAGCAGGTCGCTGGCCTCGGTGGCGGACAGCCCGAAGCCCTCCATGAGGGCGTTGGTGCCGCGTATGGACTCGTTCACGTCTGCGCCGAAGGTGTCCGACAGCATGAGTGCGTTGGTGGTGACGGTCTGCAGGTCCTCGTCGGACACGTCGCGAAGGGTGGACTTGCACTGGATCAGCGCATCGTTGACCTCGTCCAGGGACTGGCCCCAGCCACCCTCGTATATGCGCTTGCCTATGCCGCTGAAACGCTCGGCCTCCTCGCCGGACACGCCGAACGCGGCGGCTATGCGGGCGTTGGCCTGCTCGTAGTCGCTGGCCACGCCGAATACGGCCTTGCCGGCGGCCACCACGGGCGCGGTCAGCGTCACCGTGGCGGCCGTGCCGGCCTTCTTGAACGAGGACGACAGCTTCGCGGCCTTCTCGTCGCCCTCGGTTATGTTCTTCCAGGAGATGCCCTGGAGGTCGCGCTCCAGGGCCTTGATGTTCTTGGATACGTCAACGGTGTCGAGCACCGCTTTGATGATGACGTTGCCGTCCATGCTCACCTCGTCGCTCTCTTGAGCGCGGCGAACACATCGCGCATCGCCGCGTCGCTTCCTTCCTCAGAGCCGTGTGAGCTGCGGCCTTTGCCGAGTTCGAACGCCTTGTGGGCGGCATTCCAGGCCTCGACCTCCTGCCTGTTGTATTTGGTTGGCTTCGGCTTGGTCGCCGGGTTGCGGTAGTGGATGGCCGCGCCGAGCGGCGTGTCCTGCGGGCAGCCGCCCACGAGTGCCACGAACTCGGCAAAGCTGATGCGACCGCGCACCTCGTCCCACTCGATGCCGTAGGCCTGGCGGAAGCTGGTGCGTATGCGCGCCGCGTCCTCCTCCAAGTCCCACAGCGGGGTCTCGTGCGGGCGGTCTCCGCTCAGGTCGAGTCCGCACATGTCCCATACCGCCGCGTCGCGCATCCGCACGAACTCGGCGGCGTCGTAGTCGCATGCGCACCACGCGTCCGCCCAGTCCACGAAGAACAGCGCCAGGAACTCGTCCCGGCGCTGGTCGTCGGACTTGCCCTCGTCGGTCAGCACCTCGATGACGCGGATGATCGTGAGCGCGTCATCGCGCACCAGCACCTCCTCGCCGTTCCACGGGTAGCGCGTGGCGCTCGTGCCGTCGGGCAGCCGCACCCGCTCGGCCGTGAGCGCGGCTGGCAGCATTACTTGCCGCCCTTCTTCTTGCGCTTGGCCTTGGCGCGGCGCTGGGCGCGGTTGAGCGCCTGGACCTGATCGGCGCGCTCGCTGTATGCAAGGCCGCACGCCATCAGCTGCTCGCTGGTCGCGTGGCGCGCCAACATGTTGAGGAACGTGGCGAAGACCTCGCCCAGGATGCGGATGTTCTCCTCGGGCGCGATGGGGCCCTCGTCGCCGCCCATCCACGCGAGCAGCTGCTCCCAGCCCTCGGTGCCGATGAACGCCGAGATGGTGCGCTTCATGAGGCGGGCCTGCGCGGCGTTGGCCTCGGCCGCCTTCTCGGGGGTGTCGGCCTCGCGGGCCATCTGCTCGTTGGCCTGCGCGCGGTCGATGGCGTTGCCGACCTTGGCCAGGTACTCCTCGATGTGCTTGTCGTCGAACCACACGCGGAAGCGCGGCGTGTCGGGGTTCTCCTCGGGGTCCTCGAAGAACACGTCCTCGTACGCGCGGATGTTTTTCAGAAGTTCCATTTGTTGCCCCTTTCGTGAGCGGTGAGCGTCGGGCATAGAAAAGGGGCGCGGGCCGCTCACTAGCCCGCGCCCCCATGTCCAGGAGGTTATGTCTGGTGTCGCCTGCGGCTACTTCGCCGCCACGGTGACCTTCACCTGCGTGCAGATACTCGGCTTGGACGCGCAGCGCACGGTGATGACCGCCTCGCCTGCGGCCACGCCCGTCACGTTGCCGTCGCTGTCGACGGTGGCCACGTCGGTGTTGCCCGATGCGAAGAAGCACTTGGCGTTCGCCTCGGCGGGCGTGACGGTCGGCGCGAGCTTCATGGACTTGCCCACGGCCGGGCCGGTCGGCGCGGTGCAGGTGACGCCCGTGGGCTGCTTGAGCTTGTTGGCGGGGATGTAGCGCATAGCGCCAGCGCCCGAGATTGTGCAGGAGAACGCGCCGGGGTCGGACGCCGCGCCCTGCTGCGAGCCGACGGTCAGGCCCAGGTAGGTGCAGTCGCCCTCCACCACGTCGCCGTTGGGGTCGGTGTGGCGGAAGTGGCCCGTGCGGCCCTCGCCGGTCTCAAGCGCCAGGCTGGCAACGAAGTCCTGCGCGGGGTCGCCGTAGCAGCGGTCGCCTGTGACCTCGTACTGCGGCTGCACGCTCTTCACCTTGTCGGTGGGAGTGCCGTAGCCGTCGTAGTAGTCCTTGGTCTCGGTGGTCTCGTTGGTGGTCGGCTTCACCTCGGTGATGCCGCGCGAGAAGATGGCCCACGTGGGGCTGGCCGCGTCTGGCGTAGTGTCGATCTCCAGCGCGCTCATGTAGTTGGGCGCGAAGCCCAGGTCTTGGTTCTTTGCCATCGTTATCCCTTCTCTATGGTTATGGTCGCTTTGATTCGGAACTCCCACAGGTACGGCCCGCCCTCCGGCGGCGTTATCTCCTGCGGCTCTGTGTACAGCGCCGCGCTGGTGAAGCCGTAGGAGCCGGTGGGCGAGGACAGGTCGGCCCCGTCCAACGCGTCGGCCAGGTCGTAGGCGTTGCCCATGGCCTTGGCCTCGGAGGTGTCCTTCACGATGACCTGCAGCACGTATCCGACACGGCGGGTGCCGTCCATGTGGCGCACCGCGTCGGCCGTGGGCATGGGCCTCAGCACCACCGCGTCGTCGTGGCCGCGCGATGCTGCCAGGCGGGTGAGGAGCACCGGGCCGTAGCCCAGGGCCTCTATGGCGGCCTTCGCCGCCTCCATCACGTCCGGGGCCATGTCACGCCCCCTCGGTCAGGAGGTCGACGGCCAGGCGCTCCCAGTCCTCGCCGTGCGCTTCCTTCGCGGCCTTCGGCCAGTCGGCCTTGGCCCTCGGGTTCTTGCCGTGCTTGATGGAGCTGTCGGGCAGGTCGCGCACGTAGGCGGCGTAGTCGGCGTCCCATATGACGAGGCCCTGCCTGAAGTCGGAGGCGGCCTGCATGGAGTTGTGCATGCGCTTGGTGTCCTTTGGCGTGAACGCGTTCATGTCCTCGGCCACGCTCATGGCGAACTTCACCTGCTTGGCCTCCAGCTCCTTCGCGCTGAAACGCTTCATGAGCTTGGTCAGGTCGACCGTAACTGCTGCGGGCATGGCTACCTCACCTCCAGTTCCCAGTGGTGGGGACGGGTGCCGAACGCGCGGCGGGGCGTGCACCTCGCCACGTTCATCCACTCGCCCCCGTCGATGCTCACGCGGCTGCCCACGGGCACGTCGAACATGCCGGGGCTGTCCGCGCCGTCTGCTATCACGAGGCCCTGCGCGCCGTCGCCCAGGGCGTACTCGCGCACGAGCCACGCCGAGACGGGCTCGAAGCGCACGCGGCGCACCTCGACGGGCTGCTCGAACTCGCCGCCGTAGCCGCCCTCCCTGGGCACCTTGACGAACATGGTGGAGGGCCGCGCCGAGCGCGGCACCCGCATCATCTGGTACCCCCGATGCCCGCGTAGAGCAGCGGCGTTCCAAGCAGCTCGCGGCGGACGGCGGCCTCCATGTCGCTGCGGTAGGTGCTGGCCCCTTCGGTACCGGGGTTCCACGAGAACGAGCCGACGGTAAAGCCGCCGCCCTCCATGATGCCGCCCGAGCATCCGTATGCGGCGTCGACCTCGCAGGCCGCCATGACCGCGCGCGCCCACTCCTCGGAGCCGTCCGGCTCGTTGGGGAAGATCAGGTCGCGCACGGCTGCCGTGGCGTGGGGGAGCGCCGCCTTGAACTCCTCGGCGGACAGCTCCCCGCGCCCGGCTGCCAGGTAGTCCTCGTGGGTCGGGGCTCTAGTTTCCATCGTCCTCGGCCGCCTCGGGCTTTTCCGCCTTGCCCTTGGCGGGCTGCTCGTCTGCGGCCTTCGCCTCGGGCTTTTCCGCCTTGCCCTTGGCGGGCTTGGCCTTCTTCGGGGCCTCCTTCTCGAAGGCCAGTCCAATGGTGCGCATGTCGCGCCTCCTTCCTACGCGGCCTTCATGCCTGCGGTGATGTAGTGCGCCAGGTTCTCGCGGACGCCGCACACGCCGTACTTGCGGTACTTGAACAGGTGGCCGAAGCCCTGCTGGTTGTCTTCGGCGTCGATGACCTTGCCGTGCGCGAAGTTCCAGCGCAGCACCACGGCGTCCTTGTGGACGATGAGGAAGTTCATGTCCACCGCGCCGGTGCCCTTCTTGTAGTGGCCGATCTCCTCGTCCTTGGTGGTGCCGTCCAAAAGGTCGATGGCGCTGTAGAAGCGGGACTGCGGCACCTTCACGATGGAGGAGAAGCCGTCCAGCGCCTCTCGGGACTTGGTGGTGTCCAGGTCCTTCACCATACCCAGCAGGGTGGGGGTGATGAACAGCACGCGGCCCTCTTCCGGCACCTCCTTCTCGTCCATGTCGCACATGGCGGCGTTCAGGCCCTTGAGCATGTCCGCGCCGTCGGCGTAGGTCTTCTGCTCCTTGGTGATGCCGGTGCCTGCGCACAGCGTGGAGAACACGAACGCGTCTCCCTCGGGCACCACCTTGGTGCGGTTGAAGTGCGCGGCGGCGTTGCCGAACGCCAGATTGAAGGACTGGGCGTCCACTTTCTGGTCGATTTCCAGGATGGTGCCGCGGTCGTAGTTGGCGCTGATGGGCTTCCAAGTCAGGGACGCGCCGCTGTTCTGCGGCAGTCGCCCGTTGGCCTGCACGTCGCCCAGGCCGCCCATGGAGTAGACGGGATAGTAGAACTCGCCCATCTGCTCCATCTGCGCGATGTTGCCCTGCGGCGCGGCGCTCTCAAGCACTGCGGTCAGGGATTCCTTGCGGTACGCCTCCATGAGCACGTTCTCGTAGCCCTTGGGCAGTTCGATGCTGTTTGGCATGATTTACTCCTTTGAAGATTCGTCGGTGAGTCCGAAAGCTGCGCGGAAGTCGGCCAGGCCGTCGGAGCCTGCGCCGCCCTTGGGGTCGCCGCCCGCGCTCTCGCGGGGCTGGTCGGTGAACATGTAGGCGTTATCCTTCTTCAGGGCCTCGAAGTCGATGCCCGTGAGGTTGCCCTGCTCGTCCAGCTTCGCGTCAGCGATGTTCGGGATGATCGCGCGCGCCGCCTTGGCGTTGCGCACCCCCATCTGCGCCAGCTTGGTGTCGATGGCGAAGTCGCGGCGCATGTCGGCCTCGCGCTTCTCGGCGTCGGCCTTGTACGCCTCGTTGTCGGCCTTGGCCTTGTCGAGCGCGGCCTGCAGCTCCTCGGCGTTGCCCGCCTTGGAGGTGAACTCCTCGATCTGCTTGTCGCGCTGCTCCAGCTCGGCCTTGAGGGCCTTCACCTGCTCCTGGTACTCGTCGGTCTCGCGCTTGTACTTCGCGTAGGACACGACCTCCTTCGCCGGTTCGGTCTGCTGGCCGTTGTCGCCGCCCTCGTTGCCTTGGGGCTTGTTGTCGTCCGCCATCGCTTGCTCCTTCCGTGTTTGGTTTTCGCGCTTCCCTGCGCGCTTGGATGGCCCGCCGTTGTCGCCGCGGTCGCGTGCGGGGCCGTTGTCGCCGCCCCATCGCGTGACCGCATCTTCCCCGAGGTGTCGCCAGGCAAAAGAAAAGGCCGCCCGTGATGGGCGGCCTTGATGCCGTGCGTCTACTCGGTTGTCGCTTGGTTTACTTCATCAGCCCCGCGTCGCGCAGAACCTTGCGGGACTTGGCAAAAAGCTCCTCGCGCTCTTCTTTGGTCAGCTTTTCGGCGGCTTTCGACTCGGAGGCGCTGTCATCTATGACGAGCACCCAGTCCTCTGGCGTCACTTCTTTTTTGTCAGCCTGAACCATTTCGCTTCCTCGTTTCGCTCGTAGAGCATTTCGGTGGCAAGCTGGTCGATAACGTCGCCGCCCACGTTCGGGCGCTCTCTTTTCGCCAGCTCTCGCAGCTCCTCGTACGCTTGTACGACGCTGCGGTCGTTCACCTTGATTTCGTAGATTGTACCATCGTGGCACGCCACCACTGAGCTGCGCACCCAGTCGTTTTCCGCCACCGTTCGAATGTCGGTCCACGACGGCGGCGAGCTCATGGGGTGGTTGTGGATCAGCACCACGCCGCCCTTGGTGCGCCTGCACGCCTCCACCTGCTTGGCGGTCAGTCCGCACGCCTGGCTCTTCAGGCCGTGTCCGAAGGTGTCGGTGACGCGCTCGCCCTTCTTCCACGACACGACGGACATGCGTTCGTAGCCCGTGCCGTCGCGGTCGCGCAGGATGCGGCGGCTTTCGGCGTACACGGCCTCACTTGCGTGCTTCGGGATGGGAAGGGACGCCACCTTGTCGTGGTAGGCCCTGCCGTTCACGGCGCGGCGGCTCACGTCTGCGGCGGTGCCCGCGCCCTTGCCCGGCATGAACTTCTCGCGCACCCAGGTCTTGTCCGTGGCAAGCGGGTAGATGCGCTCCTTCGATTCCACGGCGGCCTCGCGCGTGCGCTCGCGGGACAGGTAGGGATGGGCTGCTATGTGCTCGCGCTGGCGCTTCTGCAGCTTGCCCAGGCGCAGGCGCTCCTTGGTGTTGTCGAGCCCGGCGGCCTCCAGAGCCGTTGCCTCGCGCTTGGCGGCGCGTATGCCGCGCTCAAGCTCGCGCTGCTTCTGCTCTGCCTGGTATCGCTCCTCGCGCTTCTCGTCGCCGCCATCTGGATCGCGCTCGTACCGCAGCTGCTGGCCCTCCACGTAGATGCCGAAGTCGTGCTTGCAGTTCGCGCCGCACAGGCCATCGACAGAGCCATAGCCCGTCTCGCGGTAGAACGGCGGGTACTTCTTGGACTTGCCCGACAGACTGAACACGCGGCCCTGCCACTTGGCGTGGCTCTCGCGCGCCCCGCCGTGCGAGGAGGTCTGCACGAGGTCGTGCCCGGTCTCTTCAAGCAGCTCCAGCGTGTTGCGGCTGCCGGCCTGCACCGCCTGCGTGCGAATGTGGCGGCGCATGGCCACGTCCGCCTGCGCCCACGCCCCGCTCTTGTAGTCCACGACGGACACGCCGCGCCGCGCCAGCTTCAGCACGGCCTCGCGGGTGGCCTGCTCGTAGCCCGCCATGCCCGAGTTCACCCGAGCCACGGCCTGCGCCACGACTTCGAGGTAGGCGCGCTGCACGTTGGCGGGCATCTTCAGGTTGTCGCGGCTCACGACGTCCTGCACTCCCGCCGCCGTGGCCCGCGCTGAGTTGTGCAGCCTCCACTGCATCGTCTTGGACAGCGCGCCCATGGCCGTGCCCAGCGTGGCCAGGTCGGCCTCGGCGCTCTTGGCCACGGCCTCGGCCGCAGCCTTGGCAGCCTCGCGCGCGGCTCTGCGGCCCTCCTCGTTCATGGCCTTCTGCACGTCCTTGGCGGCAAGCGCCGCCTTGCGGGCGGCCTGCGAGTAGGCGCTGTCGCCCTCGAAGTCGATGGAGCCTATGAGCGCGGCGTAGATGCACGCCAGGCGCAGGGTGTATTCGTCCATGGCCCCCTGCGCTGCGTCGGTGAAGTGCTCTATGTAGTCCGGCCCCAGCATCAGGCGAGCCCGTCGCCCAGCATGTCGAACGCGCCGGCCTGCTGCTCGGGCACGTTGGCCTTGGCCTCGTTGCTGGTCTCGCCGTAGAAGCGGCGGCGGTACTCCCACGGGGCCATGATGCCAGCGCCGACCTCGCTCATGGCCATCTCGCGCGCGCTCTGCGTGTCGCTGATGATGGAGTCGTCGAAGTCCACGGTGACGTCGCCGTAGGGCACGGTCTCGCCCTTGATGCTGCGGCACGCGTCGGCCATGCCGTTCACGAGGCGCACGATGGACTTGCGCAGGGCGTTCTCGTGCCGGTGGATGGATCGCATCAGCTGCGAGTTGTCGGCCGCCACCTCCTTGGCGGTCTTCAGGCCCGTGTGCGACTCCCAGGAGAAGTAGCCGTTGCCGAAGCCGCACGCCACCGACAGCAGGCGCAGGCCCGTGTTGATGGCGCTGGCGTTCTCGTCGGCCTTGAGGTCGCTCTGAACGGTCTGGATCTTGGCCGACCCCTCGTCGCCGGGGTTCATGCTGAAGATGGTGTCGTCGGCCTCGCCGAAGGCGTAGTAGGTCTTCGTGAGGCTGCCGTCCGGCCCCTTGTCGGTCTTGGACTCTATGAGGGTCTTGTCCACGAACGTGCGCGGGCGGCCCACGCGAATGTGGTCGAGCAGGGAGGTGGCGGCCTCGTCGACCACCTTCATGGCCCCCACGGCGTTGCAGTACACGCTCGCGCCCATCGCGCAGTAGTCGTAGAAGCGGTTCGACACGGCGGGGCGCACCAGCGCGAAAAGCGGGCGGGTGCAGCGCGTGTCCATGTCGGCGCTGATGCCCTCGACCGCCACCTGCTTGTGCGTCTTGGTGTCGAACAGCTGCGTGAGGATGTGGTAGGTGCCGCCCTTGAGCACGTGGGCCTGGCACTGGTCGTAGTCGCGCCCGGCGACCTCCACGCGGCCCACGAACGCGCACTGCGTGCAGTCGTCGGCGCTCCACGTGAGCGGGACTATCTGCGTGGCGTCGTAGCGCACGATGCGCAGCTCGGCGTCGGGCGTGTAGGCGCTGTCGGTCACGCCTCGCGGCTCGATGACCCACGCGCCCGTGCCCATGGCGAACGCGCGGGCTATGAAGTCGGCGTTGTCCATGGCGAACGATGTGGGCGCGTCGCCGTCCTCTGTCGGCTGCGGCGCGGCCTGGCCGTCCTCGTGCCCCTCGTCGCCGACGCCGCCCGTCGCCTTGGGGTTGGCGAAGTAGCGCGCCATCCAGGCGCGGCGCTCGTCGCTCGTGCTGGAGATGATCGTGCTCTCGTTCATGAGCAGACTGGCCCACTCGTCGGCCACGAGCGCCGCCGGGTGCAGGCTGGCGCGCTCGCGCTTGTACACGCGGAAGCCGCGCCGCTCGCTGTAGTGGTACCAGCCGTTGTTCGCCGCGAACCAGCCGAACCAGACGCCCACCATGCCCTGCATGCGGGTGTCCGGCTGGTATCCCATGCGGCGCAGCCACGCCTCGGCGTAGCCCGTGTTGCCTCGCTTCTCCATCAGAGGTTGCTCCTTATCCACAGTCCTGCGGCGTAGCCCGCCGCGTCTATCGCGTCGTCGTTCACCTTCGGCAGTGTCTCGGTTATGTCGCCCTGCCCGTTCGACACGTACTCGAACTCGGGGAACTCCTTGGCGGCGAGCGGGCAGCGGTCGGGATCGATGACTATGCGCGTAAGGTTCTGCATCCACCTGATGCGGCTCTTGGGCGCGTTCAGGCCCTGCTTGAGCGACTTCTGCGCGCCGATGCCCTGCTCCTGGTAGTAGAGGATCATGCCGCGCGCCGCGCTGTCGCACCACACGTCGGCGGCGGGGTCCTCGGCCGCCTGCAGCTTGGCCGCCACCAGCTCGGCGGTCTTGACGTCGATGGCCTCGGTTCCCTGGCGGCTCTCCTCGTCCAGCAGGTACAGCACGCGCTCGTTCTCGTCGTAGCCCGCCTCCATGAACACCCACGGGTGCACGCTGCCCGCGTCCACGCCGAACGAGCGCAGGGAGATGGACTCGCGCTCCTCCGCGGTGATGGGGCGTATGTCCAGCAGCTCGTCGGGGAACACCTCGGAGCCCGTGCCGATGACCTCGCCGAGCCATTGCCAGCGGTAGGAGTCGGGCGTCTTGCGGCGGCTGCGCTCGGCCTCCGCCAGCGCCGCGGCGCTTATCCACTCGGGGTGCTCGTCTATGACGTCCAGGTACGTGGTGTGGCATATGAAGCGCCCGTCCTCGCCCGGGTGGGCCTCCAGGTCGCGCGCCTCCTTGTTCACCCAGTTGCGAGCCGAGCGGGGAGGGTTGTAGCTGTAGAAGACCCAGAACATGTCGCCGCCGCGCAGGAACGTGGCCAGCACGCTGCGCACCTCGTCCATGCCGTCGAACTCGTCTACCTCCTCGAACCACACCACGGCGCAGTAGCCGGTGCGGAACTTCGCGGACTTCAGCTTCTTCGGCTTGTCGCATCCCACAAAGCGTATGACCTGCCCGGTGGGGCGGTACGTCACCTCCATGGGGGACAGGCCGAAGTCGAACAGGTGCGCCACGCCCAGCACGTCGCACGCCCAGCCTATCTGCTCGTACACGGACGTGCGCAGCGTGTTGCCGACCTTGCGCAGCACGACGGCGTTGGCCTCCGGGTTGAGCATGATCAGCAGCACGATGGCGATGGATATGAACGACGACTTGGTGGAGTTGCGCCCGCCCTTGAACCAGTAGTGCGTGAACTCGTGCGCCTTGATAGAGCGCCACACGCCGGCGAACACGGAGGCCACGACGTCCGAGAGCCTAACCGAGGTCGTCAACGATGGTCACCCCCGCCTCCGCCATGGCGGCCTTCGCGCCGTCCACGCCGAACATGTCGTTGAGCAGCTTCACGCTCTCGGTTATGGCCAGGCGCGCGTCGCCGTTGATGCTGCCCTCGGCCGCCTGGCAGCGGAAGATGGGCAGCGCGCCGTCCAGCACCTCGAACAGCGGGGCGGCCGCGTCCTGCAGCTCCCAGCGGCAGTCCTTGGCGGCCGCGTCGCGGATTTCCTGGATTCTGTGCGCGATTCGTGGGTCGCGCATCAGCTTGGACGCGGCGCAGCTTATCGAGTTGTAGTTCATCCGCTTGCAGTCGTAGGCCGCGCGGTACGCGTCCTGCTGCTTGGCGCGGGGCTTGGCCATCTCGCGGGCGAACGCTTCCTGCTTCGCCGTGAGCGGCTTGTCCTTCTTGGGCACCTGCGGCCTCCTTCCTGATTAGTTTCGCGCTAGCCAAGCGACGCGATCACATCGCGCTCGCGCGGCGAAAGCGCGAAACGCTCTGCGGCTGCACGCTCTGCGGCTGCACGCTCTGCGGCTGCACGCTCTGCG
>CAUBTS010000012.1 GCA_958438955.1 uncultured Collinsella sp. | reverse complement strand
AGCAGGTGTCGGGCTTCGAGGCCGAGTTTGGCATCACGTTGTTCGAGCGCTCGCATTCGGGTGTTAAGGTGACGCCGGCGGGCGCTCTGCTGGTGGACGACGCGCGCTCGATCATGCGGCAGTCCGAGGATACGCTGCGTCGCGCCCGACGCGCGGCGGGCGATGGCGGTGCCGTGCGTCTGGGCGTGTCGATGATGTGCCCGGGGCGCCAAACGCTGTCGATGTGGACGGACGTCCACGATCTGGAACCATCGCTGCGATTTGAGATCGTGCCGGTAAGCGACCTCTATGACGAGCGCGAATCCGTCATGCGCAGCTTGGGCCGCGAGGTGGATGTAGTGCAGTCGAGTTTTTCTACTCCACGCTGGGGCGACGCCTGCCAAAAGCTTCGCATCGTTAACGTGCCGTTTTATATCGACCTGCCGCGCACGAGCCCGCTGGCGCGCAAGACGCGCATCACAGTTGCCGACTTAGAGGGTATGCGTCTGCGCGTGCTCCGCCACGGCAACGACGCTATGGACAGCCTGCGTATCGATCTTTTGGCAGACGGCGGCGTGGACGTGATCGATGTGGATAGCTTCGACTTTGCGCTCTTTAACGAGGCGGAGGAAAAGGGTGACGCGGTGCTCACCTGCGGCGCATGGTCGGGGGTGCACCCGGCCTTTGTGGGCGTACCGTTCCTGTGCGGCCGCGAGGTGCCGGTCTTTTTGCACTATCCGCTCGAGCCGACCCTCCAAGTACAAAAATTCATCAACGCCATGGCCCAACTCCTCAACTAGCTCATTTGGGACGGGGCATTTTTAGCCACTTTTGGCGTCCTACCTGTGCAATGCGAAAAATGCGAAAAATGCGAAAGATGACTGCAAATCGGTTACGCATGATTTTGCTTTTGCCCTGGGCTGGTTGTAGAATCAAAAAACTCAAACGTACTACTTGTGTAGCTTGCGCGAAAGCTCGGGCTGCGGCTGGGGGGGGGGATGCGCCCATGCAGGGTCCTTTCGGTCATATAGCGTCGATGCGCCGCAGCTTTGCGATGTTGGCAGCGGTCTTATGCGCGTTCGTTATGGTCGGGGGGGGGTTGCCCTCGCGTGCGTACGGTGACGATGGCAACCTTATAACGAACCCAAACTTTCTTAGCCCAGCTACTGGTTGGTCGACGACCTCTCCGGCCAAGAGAATCGGTGAAATGACGGGCGTCGAGCTTCCTACGCAGCTCCTCAAGCCCCAAACGAACACCAAAGAAGCTAACGGTAATCATTTTGCGCTTGCATGGAATTTGAGGCCACAGGGTACCAGTTATTATTTTGAACCCGGATCAACCTACACCACCTTTTCCACCCAGAGCGGCTCCACGTACGAGTGGGGCCTCAACCATCGCGCCGCAACCGAACACGACGTGCTGATGCTCACGATGGGTCCTCAACAGGAGAATCTGTCGGTTAACAGCGCAGGCCAAGACCAGCTCATGCAGCTGCGGACTTGGCTTAAGGCGCAGGGTAAGATGCCCCAGGGAAATACCGTTGAGCAGTACACCGTTTACAGCGATCTCTTTGCTGCAAATGGCGGCTTTGCTGGTAGCAGCGCCGACGGATCCCACTTCTCGTTTGAGCAGAGCGACGGTCGCATTGCGCTTTCTGTGTGGCTCGTAAGCTCTAACGGACAGGGCTGGTTCTCCTTTGGCACCAACAGTACACACTATTATCGAGCGCTTCCCGAACAAGACGTTGAGTTTGCCTATCAGGCTGACTATACCGCAGCGTCCGAAAAGACGATGCTTGCACTGACTTGCTATGATTCAAATCTTACGGGGGCGAACGAACAATACCGGGAGTGGTTTGGCAATCTGGTCAACGACGTTCACGTGGAAAAGCAGGGCACGCGTGACATCTATAGCGACTTTGCCAAGGTGTATCAGGAAAACTCGTCCGAGACCATGACAACGCTCACAAACTATGCGTTCTCGACCTCGAATCTTAAGAACGAGAATACGAACATTGCTAACGGCAGTTTTGAAGACGATATACATCTAGGGAACAAGAGCACCAGCAAGTTTACGCTGTGCTCGCCCCATTGGCGTACGACCGAGACAGACCATCGTATCGAGATCGTTGCCCAGAACGACTACTATATCGACCCAGCTGGGCATTCTGTTACGTTTACGCCCTCCGATGGTGACTATGCAGCCGAGCTCAACGCACACGAGGCGAGTTCGCTCTACCAATATGTGACGAGCGAGCCGGGAAAACAGTACGAGTGGGGGCTCGACCACCGCGGCCGCTCGGGTCGAGACGCCATGGCCCTTATCATCGGTCCGCGACAAGAAAACGAGCCGTACAAGGACAATCAAAAAGCACTCGATCAGTACCAGCAAATTATTCAATGGATTCAAATAAGCGTCGATAACGATGTCGGCTTGGATGTGGCCAATTTTTCCCAATCGAGCTGCAGCAAAAAGATCATCCTGTATTCGACCAAATTTGACAAAGTGGGTGGATTTGCCAGTGCGTCTAGCGGAAGCGCGTTCTCATGGACGGCCGATGCGGAACATACCGAAAAATGGTGCGTGTGGATCATGGCGTCCGAAAACGACGCGTGGGCTTCCTACGGTTCCAACGCGCTCGAGTACAATAAAAAGGTCGACTACGACTATACCTACACCATTCCGGATGGCCAAAACCAGAGCGTCTTTGCTTTTGTGGCCTACAACACGGCCAACGGGAGCAATTCGACCGGCAACTTCCTCGACAATATCTCGTTTAGGGAGTTCTATCGCATAGAGACGTACACGACGCCCAACGGAAGCGGAACGTATTTTTATAACTCCGATACCAAGACCGCCGACTTTACCTATGCCAAAAACTACGTAGGTAAACAGGAAAAGAACTCCTACTTTATGGTCGATGCCAAGCGCGATGACGGGGCAGTCTTTATCGGTGCTTTTGTCAACGGCGAGTTCTATTCCGCGAACGATGCGGCGCACTGGACCGAATTGAACGATGGCACCTATCACTTTAGGGTCGACAAGGTCACAAAGCACTATAAAGTGCACCTCGTGTTTTCCAAGGCAGGCGTTCAATACGATGTGAACGGCGGCAAAGCGTATCACTATGATCCGTCCAATGAGTCCACGGGCGATTTCGTGCAGCTTTCTGGCGCTGGAGCGAGCTATACCTCCCATGCCGCCGAAGGACAAAACGACGGCTGGAAGTTTATGGGCTGGGAGTACGCGGGCTCGGGAAAAGCCGTTTGTTTTAGCGCGGAGCACACCGTGACCCATACGGCACCCGAGGGCACCACGGATTCCGGTACTCTTACCATTAGGGGCAAGAAGGTCAATCCTGATACCGGCGCTGCGGGCGATACGGTAACGGTCGAAAACATCCCTGAGAGTCAGGGCGCGACATTTGTGGCGCAATGGAAGTATCGTCAGGCCTTTGTTGCCCAGCTTAAAAATGCCGATGGCACGTGGAGCAACGTAACGACGGGCGGCACGGTCAGCTCCAAGCTTAAGGGGGCAAAGGGCTCTATCGATGCCGGGGATGGCTCGGGCAAGGACGCCGACGCGTACGAAAAATCGGGCGTTGCCTACTTTGTGGATGACGGCACGTTTGTGGAGGCGGTGGCCGCTCCCAAGGAGGGCTATCACTTTGAGGGCTGGTATGACCTATCGAATCCAGACGCCCCGGAGCTGCTGTCGTCTTCACCCACCTATACGTACAACGTGAAGGACCGCCATACGGGATGCGTATACGCACGATTCACCCCGCGCACCTACACGCTCAAGGTTTCCAAGAGCGTTACGGGCAATATGGGCGACAAGCGTGCCTACTTTAAGATGACGGTGACCTTTACGGGTCTCAAGGCTGGTCAGACCTACGCCATCGAGTATTCGGATGCGCCTGCCCAGGGCAGCCATACGCTCGTGGCGCGACCGAATGATCAGGCCGAAACCGTGGAAAACAAGACGGCCTTTACGGCCGATGGCCAGGGCAGGGCGATCGTGCCGTTTGCCGTTAAGGACGGCCTGACCGTTTCGATTAAAACGCTTGATTACAACGCGACCTATACCGTGAGCGAAGACGATTACTCTTCGTTGGGCTATCACGCTGAGCTTACGGGTGCGAGCGGCACGCTCAACGGTCCGCGTGTGACCGTTGCCGTTGAAGCTAAGGCCACCAATTCCCGACAGGTCGCAGTGCCTACGGGTATCACGCGCAATCCCATCTATGCCCTGGCGATTTTGGCCGCCGGCGTGCTGCTGGTCACGGGCATGGTTGCGCTGCGTTTACATCGCGGCTCCAGGAGGGGCGGGCGCCTATGAGAAGACATGGCGCCAGCAATGCTGGTGGCGGGGCGCCCACACCTGCCGCTCCGCGGGGGAGGTCCTGTGGCGCGGGGTGCCCGATCGTGTCGAGCGCGAAGATAGGCGCACACGCGGCGCCAGATCTAAGGGAAGCAGACGACCGGCGAGATATCGTGGGCTTTCTGGCGCGCCTGGCATTTTTTGTCGTGACGCTCTGGCTGCTCTTTGGCGTGGTCCTGGGCGTGGGTGCGGTCACGACCGGCGAGATGGCCCCGCGTATCTGTTCGGGTGACGTCATGCTCTACTGGAGGCTCAGCCAGGGCTTCAACGAGGGTGACGTGGTGGTATACACCGCGGATGGCGAAGAGCGCCTGGGTCGCATGGTTGCCCGCCCCGGTGATGAGGTCACGATTACCGAGTCGGGCGAGCTCATGGTTAACGGGGCTGTTGTGGTGGAAAGCGATATCACCACGCCGACGCCGCGCTACGAGTCTGCTGTGGACTATCCCGTACACCTGGCAGCGGATGAGTTCTTTGTGCTGGCCGATCTGCGCGAGGGTGGGCATGACAGCCGCCTGTATGGGCCGATTGCCCGTTCGCAGATCAAAGGCAACGTGATCAGCGTGCTGCGCAGGTCGAACCTGTAGGCACGGAGATTGGTTTTATTAAGGGCATGTGCCCGAGAGGAAGGATACAACATGAAAACTGGAAAGAGGCGACTGACGGCGTTTGCAGTTGTGGCTGCCACGATGCTGCTGGCTTTGGTGGGAGTTGTCACGCCCGCGTGGGCGGAGGGGGGATCTACTACTCCGCATCTGCCGGTAACTGGCAACAAGGTTACGATCACCTCGACGCTTACCATGAACAAGGATGCTGTGGAGCCGAATGCGCAGTTTAAGTATTCGATCTCGCCGGCGGAGACGAGCGAGCTTACGAACACGGGTATGCCCGTTACTGCTGGAGTGGAAGGGGCCGTTTCGCTTTCGCCGTCTTCCGTAAATTATTCTGCCAAAGGTCTTTCTAGCGAAGATAATACCGACGGCGTTACTAAGACAATAACCGCCCCAATGAGCGTCAGCCTTGATACCTCAAAGTTCGCGGCTCCGGGCATCTATCGATACAAAATTACGCAGACGCCGCCAGAGCTGGATGGCCTCAACGACGTTGAGTATAAGGAACTGTTCCTGGATGTTTACGTAGAAAATGGCGACTCAGGCTTAGTTGCTAAGGGCTGCACTCTTAGCACAGCGGCGGGATCGGGCGACAAGACCTCAGGCTTTGAGAACAAATATGTCACCCAAAAGTTGACCATCAAAAAGGTCGTTGCCGGCAACCAGGGTGACAAGAATAAGGACTTTGACTTTACCGTCACGATTAAAGGCGCTGACGGGGAGACTTATAAGTACGCCACTGTGAAAGACGGGACTACTACCCCGAACGAAGTTAAGGCCGCGTCGGGAACTGCGATTAGCGTGAGCCTTAAGAACGGAGAATCCGTCATCTTTTACGGTCTCTCATCGGAGGATAAATTCGCCGTAACTGAGGCGGATTATCATAGCGAAGGTTATAAGACGTCGTACAAGATTGGTGATGGCACCAGTTCGACAGAAGGTAACTCTATTGCCGAGAAGGGTATCGGTACTTCTGACACCACGGTGACCTTTACCAACACCAAAGAGGCTACCGTTCCCACCGATGTTATTCGGACGGTCGTTCCCTATGCGGCAATCGTCGCGTTTGCTGCCGTGATGGGCGTGGTCTTCTTCCGTCCTCGTCGTAACCGCCATTAAAACAGCGAGGATTACAGCCGATGGAGCTTAAACGCATGGCTCGGCTGGCGAGAGCCGGCGACCGCGTGCTTACGTGGTTTGCCGGCTTTCTCGTGCTGCTCATGCTGCTGTACGGGGGCTATTCGCTGTGGGACACAAACAACGTTATGAACGGTGGGTTCATCAGCGATGAGCTGCTGCACTACAAACCCACCGGGGCCAACGATTGCGCACGCCTGCAGGAACTGATGGCCAAAAATCCCGACGTGGTCGGATGGGTTACCATCGATGGCACCAACATCGACTATCCCTTTGTTCAGGGAAAAGATAACCAGGAATACCTCAACAAAAACGTGTTGGGGGAGTCCGCGGTTTCGGGAGCGGTGTTTTTGGATACGCGCAACAGTCGCGCGATGACCGATTCCTACAATCTGCTCTATGCGCACCACATGGATAACGGCGCGATGTTTGGCGATGTCGATCGGTTTTTAGACAGGGGCTTCTTTGACCTGCACCGCACGGGCACGCTCTACACAAAGGATGGGGCGTTCCGCCTGCGCATTGTTGCCGTGTGCTCGTTTGCTGCGAGTGATGACATTATCTTTGGGCCGGGAAACCTGGACCAGGCCTCAATGCAGACGCTGCTCGCGCATATCTCGCAGACGGCGGTGCACGAGAACATGAATGACGTTGGCCCCGATGCACGCATCATCGCGCTTTCTACCTGCAGCGATAAAACAAATGGGCGCCGAGCGCTCCTAGCCGAAATCTTGTAGCTCATTTAGGATGGGGCTTTTCTAGCTACCTTTGCCGTCCTACCTGCGCAATGATTTTTCCGGGACGGGGATTTTTAGCTACGGCGTTCCGTTAGCTTGACCGAGCCCCGTCCCAAATTAGCTACCCTTTGCTACGGGTTTAGCGGTCCTCGCGTTGCGGGTCGGCTGTCTCGGCTGCCTTTACGCGGTTCTTATCGACGTACATGTTTTTGTCGGCCTGAGAAAAGAGCTCACGCATCGTAGGCGGTTCATCAAAATCACTGGAAAGCGCATAGCCCACCGCATAGCTGATAGGCATGTCGGGATGAGTCTCGGAATACTCGTTCACGTTCGCGCGAACCCGAGCGAGACAGGACTCCACGGCAGCTCGATCGGTATCTCGCAGCACCGCGATAAACTCATCGCCGCCGTCGCGGCCCACAAAGCAGGTCTCCGACGCCACGCGCCCCAGCTGCTGGGCAAAAGAACGGATGTATTCGTCGCCCTTCTCGTGGCCGAAGCTGTTATTGACCGTATGCAGATTGTTAAGGTCGAAGACGCACACCGCAACGGGCGCCTCCGCGGAGACAGGCTGCTCCTGCCCCAAGACCTCCTCGCACTTGTTCTTGTTGGGCAGTCCCGTGGCTTCGTCGAGATAGACTTTGTTCTGCAGTTCGCGATTGAGCGCGGCAGTTCGCACCGCGCGAACAAGTTCGACCGCAAAGGTCGCCACCAAGCCCATGATGTCGATGATCACCAGGCCCTCGAGATAGTTGAGCGCCGACGCCTTCTCCTGAGAGTAGTCCTCTGCGAGTCGCGTAGCATCGTCGCAAATGCCAAAGAACTCCTCGCTCATGGAGATGATGTCGGTGTTCTCATAGCCGACTTCGCGCACGCGGCTGATCTCGGCGCAAAGCTCATCATAATAATTTGCAAGCTCGGTCATTTTTACCTGATACTCATCGTCGTCGAGACGGACGAGGTTGAGGTCGTCACTTCCGTAACGCAAACCGTTAATGTATGAATCCACGGCCTTGAGCAGGTCGTCTTGTGACTGGCCTGCGTCCTCGAGCTTCACGATGCGCTGCGTGGTGCCGCGTACCAGGCCGGCGTAGTTGACCACACGCGCCGTGCCCTGGATATCGGAGACGAGCAGCATAACATTGATGAAGAAGAAGATGAGAACTGCCGTGAGCACCATCATGAGCAGGCGCACCGCCTGGCCGGCCTTCTTGGCGACAGAAGTATTCACAAGTTCACTCCCCTAAATGACAAAAGAACAGGTAGCACGCAGTGTGCTGAAATTCATGGGTGGTTAACTCTACCATATGGGCCAGCAGCCTCAAACTGCAGCAGACGCTCGTCCAAATTGGCGTGACGCTTGCCTTGTTGTTCTTGACCTGGCCGCGCTATCGGACATGCTTCTGGTCTTGGATCACCATGGGAAAGCTCATCCCGTTTTGTGCGTCTAGAGTGGGATGCGGCTTCCCAAAGGTGCCGTTAGGGGAAATCACATCCCGGTTTACTCCCTTGAAATGGGATGCCGTTTCCCGGAGGGGGTCCAGCGGGAAACGGCATCCCATTTTGGGCCCGAAAAGTGGGATACGGTTTCCGGCCGGCATGAAAAAGCCTCCGCAGCTCGTGTGGCTGCGGAGGCTTTATTCGTTGCGGCGCATTGTGTTTGGGTCGCTGAGATGAGTCGATTTGCCCCGAAAGAGGAGGGCATTGACCTTAGGGTCATGCCCGACGAATGAGCGGCAAATCGGCCATCTCGGCGAGCCGAACTACTCCAGCTCAAACGCTCCGGTATAGAGCTGGTAGTAATACCCGCGCTTGGCGATAAGCTCGTCGTGGTTGCCGCGCTCGATGATGCGGCCGTGGTCCAGGCAGATAATCGCGTCGGAGTTGCGCACGGTGGAGAGGCGGTGCGCGATGACAAACGTCGTGCGGCCCTCCATGAGCTTATCCATGCCGGCCTGCACGATGGCCTCGGTGCGGGTGTCGATGGAGCTCGTGGCCTCGTCCAGGATCATTGCCGGCGGATCGGCGACGGCGGCGCGTGCGATCGAAATCAGCTGGCGCTGGCCCTGCGACAGCTGTGCGCCGTTGCCGGTGAGCATAGTGTCGTAGCCGTCGGGCAGTCGGGTGATAAAGTCGTCGGCGCCCGCGAGCTTGGCTGCCGCGATGCACTCCTCGTCGGTGGCGTCCAGGTTGCCGTAGCGGATGTTATCCATCACGGTGCCGGTGAACAGGTTCACGTCCTGCAGCACCACGCCCAGCGAGCGGCGCAGATCGGCCTTGCGGATCTTGTTGACGTTGATGCCGTCGTAGCGAATCTTGCCGTCGGCGATGTCATAGAAGCGGTTGATGAGGTTGGTGATGGTCGTCTTGCCGGCACCGGTGGCACCGACAAACGCGACCTTCTGGCCCGGCTTGGCAAACACGGACACGCCGTGCAGCACCTCGTGGTCGGGCGTGTAGCCAAAGTCGACGTTGTCCATGACCAGGTCGCCGCGCAGCGGCACGTACTCGATCTCGCCGGTTGCGCGATGCGGATGTTTCCATGCCCACATGCCGGTATGGTGGTCGGCCTCCTCGAGCTGCCAGGTATCGGGGTTCACCTGCGCGTTGACGAGCGTTACGTAGCCTTCGTCGGCTTCGGGCTTCTCGTCGATGAGCTCAAAGATGCGGTCGGCGCCGGCGAGGCCCATGACCACGGCGTTGATCTGCTGCGAGATCTGACCGATCTGTCCGCAGAACTGTTTGGTCATGTTGAGGAACGGCACCACGACGGCGATGGACAGCGCCATGCCCGAGATGCTCAGGTTGGGCACGCCCAGCGCCAGGAAAATGCCGCCGGCCAGTGCGACCAGCACGTAGAGCAGGTTGCCCAGGTTCATAAGGATGGGCATGAGGATGTTGGCGTACATGTTGGCCTTCTGCGAGACCTCGAAGAGCTTTTCGTTGCGCTCGTCAAAATCGGCCTCGGCGGCAGACTCGTGGCAGAATGCCTTGACGACCTTCTGGCCGTTCATGACTTCCTCGATATGGCCCTCGACCACGCCGAGCTCGGTCTGCTGCGCAATGAAGAAGCGCGCGGAGTTGGAGCCGAGCAGCTTGGTCATAAAGGTCATAAAGGCGACGCCGGCCACAATGACCAGGCACATCCATACGCTGTAGTACAGCATGATGAAGAACACCGTGACGATGACGATGGTCGTCATGAGCAGGTTGGGCAGCGACTGGCTGATCATCTGGCGCAGCGTGTCGATGTCGTTGGTGTAGTGGCTCATGATGTCGCCGCGCTGGTGCGTGTCGAAGTAGCGAATCGGCAGGTCCTGCATGCGGTTGAACATCTTCTCGCGCAGCTTCTCGAGCGAGCCCTGCGTGACGATGGCCATGGCGCGGTTCCAGAACAGCGAGGACAGGATGCCGACGCCGTAGATGCAGGCGAGGGTGGTCACAAGCTTCAGAATCTTGGGCTGCGCGGTCGTCCAGTCGCCCGACTGCCACGAGTCGCTAATAATCTGCAGGGCGCTCTGAAGGAAGGTCGCGCCGATGGAGTTGATGATGGCGCAGAGCACCACGCCGACGACGACGAGGGGCAAAAGCACGGGGTAGAAGCCAAAGAGCGTCTTGATGAGGCGCGACATGGTGCCGCCTTTGCGGTTGCGTGCGCGCTCGGCGGTCGTTGCTTTACTCATGTGCCTCGCCTCCTTCCTGGGTTTGAGCTTGCGTTACGGATGCCTCGGTGTCGGTCTCGACGGCCCCTTCGCCCTCGGCAGACATCTTGTTCTGCGAGGTAAAGGTCTCGCGGTAGATCTCGCTCGTCTTAAGCAGCTCGTCGTGGTTACCGATCTGCGCGATGCGGCCGCCCTCCATGACGATGATGCGATCGGCGTCCTGCACGGAGCTGATGCGCTGGGCGATGATGAGCTTGGTCGTGTTGGGCAGATAGCTTGCCAACCCTGCGCGAATCTTGGCGTCGGTCTTGGTGTCGACGGCGCTGGTGGAGTCGTCCAGGATCAAGATCTTGGGGCGACGGAGCAGGGCACGCGCAATGCACAGGCGCTGCTTCTGACCGCCGGAAACATTGGAGCCGCCCTGTTCGATCCAGGTGTCATAGCCCTTGGGGAAGCCGTCGACAAACTCATCGGCGCAGGCCAGATGCGCGGCCTCGCGGACTTCCTCGTCGGTGGCATTCGGATCGCCCCAACGCAGGTTCTCGGCAATGGTGCCGCTAAACAGTACGTTTTTCTGCAGCACCATGGCGACCTGGTGGCGCAGCGCGTCTAGGTCGTAGTCGCGCACGTCCATGCCGCCTACGCGCACGGTGCCTTCGGTGGCGTCGTACAGGCGGGCGATGAGGTTTACGAGCGTGGACTTGGCCGAGCCGGTGCCGCCGATGATGCCGATGGTTTCGCCGCTCTTAATGTGCAGGTCGATGTCGTCGAGCGCCTGGCGCTTCGCATGCGCGGAATACTTAAAGCTCACGTGGTCAAAGTCGATGGAGCCATCGGCGACCTCGAGCACGGGCTCGGCGGGATCGGCGATCGTGGGCTCGGCGGCCAGCACCTCGGTAATGCGGTGCGCCGATTCGTCGGCCATGGTCACCATGACAAAGATCATCGACAGCTGCATCAGGCTCATGAGGACCTGGAAGCCATAGGTAAAGATCGAGGAGAGCTGGCCCACGTCGAACAGCGTTCCCTGGCTCGTGATGATGAGCTTGGAGCCCAGGTAGATGATGACGACAAATGCGCCGTTGACGCAGATGTTCATCATGGGGTTGTTAAAGGCGAGCAGCTTCTCGGCGCGGGTGAAGTCCATCTGGACGTCGCGTGCGGCGGTCGCGAACTTCTCCTTCTCAAAGTCTTCGCGCACATAGCTCTTGACCACGCGCATGCCGGTGACGTTTTCCTCGACGGACTCGTTAAGGGCGTCGTACTTGTGGAACACGCGCGAGAAGATGGGGCGCACCTTAAAGATGATAAAGAACAGTCCAAAGCCCAGCAGCGGAATGATGACCAGGTAGACCATGGCAACGCTGCCGCCCATGATAAACGCCATGGTAAAGGCGAAGATCAATACTAGCGGCGCGCGCACGGCGATACGGATGATCATCATAAAGGCCTGCTGCACGTTGTTGATGTCGGTGGTCAGGCGCGTGACGAGCGAGGAGCTCGAGAACTCATCGATGTTGGCAAAGCTGAACGTCTGGATCTTGTAGAACAGGTCGTGACGCAGGTTCTTGGCGAAGCCGCAGCTCGCATGGCTGCAGGTGACGCCGGCAGCGGCGCCAAAAGCAAGCGACGTCAGCGCGATGAGCACCAAAAAGCCTGCGGTGGGAAGCATCTCGGCTACGGTGGCGCCGTCTTTGATGGCGTCGATCAGGTTGGCGGTGATAAATGGAATCAGCATCTCGCAGAGCACCTCGCCAAGCACGAGCAACGGCGTGGCAACGGTGACTTTCATATAGTCGCGGATGCTGCCCATGAGGGTTTTAATCATACAGTTCCTCCCAGGTTACACGGATTTTCTCGAGCATTTCGGCGAGGTCCTCGCGCTCATCGTGGGTGAGCGCGCTAAAGGCCTGCTCTCTAAAGCGAATGCGGGCTGCCTGCTCAACGCGGGCCTTTTCCCATCCCGCTTCGGTCAGGCGGATGGTGAGCTGCCGACGGTCTTTGGGATTGCGGTTGCGCTCGATAAGACCGCCCATTTCGAGCTTGGACAGAATCTCGGAAAGTGACCCCGGCTTGAGGTCGAAGTGCATGCCGAGTTCCTGTTGGGACAGCTCGCCGGTCGGCTGCTTGGCGAGCAGGCAGACGATGGGCGCCTTGCCAGATATGCCGCCGCCGTGAAAATGCATGTAATGGCCGCAAAATCCCAGGCCGCTCAGGATGCGCTTGGCGAGTTTGTCTTCGGCGCTGACCGCTTCGGGTATGTCTACCGGTTGCGACGGGTCGCCGCCGGGCTCATGCGGAAGGACGAGTGGTTCAACACACATATCTAAGCTTCGCTCCTTTCTTTAGTTAGGTAGAGTAATTGTTTTGTGCCTAACTAATTTAGGAGCGTGAGAAACCAATGTCAAGGTACCAAACTTATTAAGTTACGGCGTTTTGCCAAACGCCGTAACCGCTCGACGCTGCAAACGTTCCTAAGCGGCAATCTGGCGTTCAATCGTCGGGCATGGCCACAAGGCCTATGCCCTCCTCTTTCACGCCACCTTGCTCGCTTAGGAACGCTTTCGCTGTCCGTCCTCAATCTGCAGCGCTGCCTCGGTTGGCATTTGAGTGATCCGTGGGGGACGGAGGAAAACGAATCATTTTGGGCTGCGGTGACACCCTTTCGAAGTTGCTTTGTCCAAAACTATGCCGGATTACTACGATGAATTCGAAATATCAGACCTCGGCATTGTTTTTCGTAAAATCACAAGCTGTCTACCTGCGGTTTTGCCGGAGTGCAATTCGTTGTGGTTGGAGGCTGACGGTTTATCGTAGTAATCCGGCATAGTTTTGGAATGGTAGTAAATAGATGGCAGCTACTGTGCCGCTACCGTCGCGATTTTGCCTCCCATTTCCGTAACCTTTCCGCAACAATTTGCCCGTCGCGCCGCTCGCCTCCGCTTGCAACGCCCCCTGCGCTACACTTATTCGCACTATGGCGCCGTCGCGCCGCGCCCGACCCAAGGGGGACACTCATGAAGAACACTCAGCTGCTGCTGATCAACGATATGTGCGGCTACGGCAAGGTCGCGCTTTCTGCCATGTTGCCGGTGCTGTCGCACATGGGCTATCGCATCCACAACCTGCCGACGGCCCTCGTTTCCGATACGCTCAACTACCCCAAGTTCTACATCCACGACACCACGGAGTATGTCCGCCAGAGTCTCGCCATCTGGGAGGAGCTCGGCTTTGAATTCGACGCCATCTCGACCGGCTTTATCGTGACCGAGGAAGAGGCGCGCATCATCTCGGACTTTTGCCACCGCCGCGCGCAAAAGGGCACCAAGGTGTTCGTCGACCCCATCATGGCCGACAACGGCAGGCTCTACGCTGGCGTGCCCGAGTCGACCATCGGCCTTATGCGCAGCCTGGTCGAGTGCGCCGACTACGCGGTGCCCAACTATACCGAGGCGTGTCTGCTCACCGATACGCCTATGGCCGAGCAGATTACGGCCGATGAGGCTCGTGCGCTCGTGGACGCCATGCTCGCGCTGGGCGCCAAGTCGGTGGTCATTACGAGTGCGAAGGTCGACGGGGCGAGTGCCGTCATCGGCTACGACCATGTGGCGGGAGAGTACTTCACGATTCCCTTTGAGCTGATCCCGGTGTATTTCCCGGGCACGGGCGATACGTTCTCGTCGGTGCTCGTGGGTCGCGTTATGGCCGGCTGGAGCTTGCAGCGTGCGACGACCGACGCTATGCGTGTGGTGGCCGAGCTTATCGAGCGCAATGCCGACCAAGAGGACAAGTCGGCCGGCCTTCCCATCGAGGCCTGCCTGGATGTGATCGACCATGAGTAACGCTGGCGAGGGCGGCGCCAAGCCCGCGGGCGAGAGCAAGCCGCTCGGCGCACCGCGGGGCAAGCGTCCGCGTATCCGCGTGAGCTGCGTGGACCAGCTGGGCGCGTGTCGCTGCCACCATGGCCATAAGCCCGGCGACGTCTTTGACTTCGACCGAGACCGCGGCAAGATGTGCGCCATGGCCTGCCATGTGGGCTTTCCCTATATCGATATCCTGCGCTACGGCGGAACCGTTCCTGGCAACGAGCCCGGTACGGCAAAGTTCTGCTGCCCCGAGGTCGATACGCTGAACGTCTGGCTCGCCGAGATCGTCGACGAGTAGTTGAGCGTGGATTTTCTCCCGTTTAGAGCGCGCTTGAACGCTCAAAGTGGGAGATCATCCACGCTCGTTTTATGCCGATGGCGTGGCACGTGCGTCCGCGTGCTCGCTTGCCTAAAACTGCTCGAGCATGGCCGTGCAGCCGGCGAGCACATCGCGGTAGGTGGCATCGAAGTTACCGGTGTACCAGGGATCGGCCACGTCGCCGGGGCGATCGGTCCAATCGAGCAGGCGCGAGATCTTGCTATCGGGATCGCTGCCAAAAATGCGACGCAGACCGCGCGCGTTCTCGGCATCCATATAGACAATGTGGTCCCAGTCACCATACTCCGCGCGACGCACCTGGCGCGCACGGTGGGCAACGACAGGAATCCCGACTTCACGCAGCTTGGCAACGGTGCCACGATGCGGCGGATTGCCGATCTCCTCGGTCGAGGTCGCAGCGGAATCAATGGCAAACTCCGCCTCGCGTCCAGCGCGGCGCACCAGCTCGGTAAACACGGACTCAGCCATCGTCGAGCGACAGATGTTCCCATGGCAGATAAACAGTACACGTTGCATATGCGGTTTCCTTTCGATCGCCATCATCGAGCTCGAGTATCGCATTTACGCCTACGCCTACGCCTGCGCCCTCGCCCGCTTGCGCTCCCAACGTGCCAACTTAATCGTCACCAGCGTGAGTGCCCAGGCCACAAGCGAGAATGCGGCGCCCACTGCGCCCACGTACGCAATGCCAATGCTGCTTACCACGGCGCCGCCCACCGCGGTGCCAAACGAAATGCCGACATTAAACGCCATGGGTTCAACCGAACTCGCGAGTACCATCGACTTAGGATGGCGGTTGCGTGCCACGTCCATAAAGTGCGTGATGCACGACACCGAGAACAGGTACATGAGCAGTGCCAAGCTAAAGACAAAGACCAGCGCGAGCGGCATGGTGCCGCCCACAGCAAACAGCCCGAGTAACGCCGCAGCCTGCAGCACAAACGTCACCAGCAGCGCCTTCATGCCAAAGCGCGCATCAATCCATCCGCCCAGGATGTTCGAGATCAGGCAGAACACGCCGTAGGCCATAAGCGTGGTACTGGCTTCGACCGTGCCCATGCCCAGCACCTGCTCAAGATAAGGCGTCACGTAGCCGTAGAACACATAGACCGAGCCCACGCCAAACAAAAAGATAAGCATGCCGGTGATGATACTCGGCTCGCGCAGCAGACTCGCCTGCTCGCGAAAGGTGGCGGGCTCGTCGGTTTGCCCAGCGCGCGGCATAAACGCCACGAGCGCTCCGCAGATCAAAACGGCAAAGGTCAGCGCGCCGTACATGGCAACGTGCCAGTCGAGCGTGTCGGCCACAAACTTACCGATCGAGGTCACAAAGACCATCGCCACGGAAAACGCACCATATACTACCGAGATGGCAAGCGAAGTTTGCTGCGGGGACAGAAGCTCAGGGATGTACGTCACGCCCACGGCGAGCAGTGCGCCCGAGACGGAGCCCAGGATGATGCGCGAGGCGAACAGCACCTGGAAGTTGGGCGCCAACGCCATGACCAGGTTGCCGAGCACAAAGACGATGCTGTAGCACACGAGCAGCTGGTAGCGGCGAAAACGCCCCGTGCTGAGCGCGAGCACCGGCGTCGCGATAGCGTAGACCAGTGCGAACACGCTAATAAGTTGGCCTGCGGTGGCAAGCGATACGCCGAGTTCCGTTGCCAAGTCACTTTCGATGCCGATGACCACGAACTCGGAGCAGCCGAGCGAGAATCCCAACAGCACGAGCAGCGCCAGGCAGAGCTTGGTGCGCGCGGGGGAGAGCGCGGCGGCGGTTGACTTACTTTTAGGCGTGGTTGCGGCGATCAAGGTTGTCACTCCAATGTCGCATTGATAAGCGGGATTCAATCCCTGCAATTCTAACAGAATGTGACAAAGGGGCAGTCCCTTTGTCACATTGCGCTGCCGGCCAGTCGCCTAAACCGTCACAACATTCGATGAAAATCTCGAATTCGAGGAAAAGCGTCGAATGTTGTGACGGTTTTCGTGTCCGGCGCGGGTGAGCTTCGGTGTCGTCTGGGGGTATAAGACTAGCGAGTGTTTATTTGCGAGGCCTAAGGGGCGCCCCGTATGGATATCGATAACTTTGAATGGTGGTATAGCGAGGGTGAGGCTCCGGACGAGGGGTGGGACGAGCCTACGCCGCGTGGCGTGTCGAGCGACGAGGACGAGACCGGCAACGACGTCGCCGCCGACTCGGACGCCGCCCTCGACCCCGTCGAGCCCCTGACCTTCGAACAAGCTTGGGCCCAGGCCGAGGCAGACGAGGCCAAGGCCGACGCTACGGCCACGCTCGGCGAGCCAGCCGACATGTCGATCTCGCCGGCAAAGACCCCGCAGCCGCGTCACACTATCGACCCCGACAGCACGGCATCCTTCAGCATTCTCGACGTGCCCTCGCAGGGCGCTCAGGCGCCCGCACCCACACGTCGCCCCAATCTGTCTCGCGAGGAAGATGCGGGACGTCGCTCGCCGCTCGGCCCCATCCTTATCGCCTTCATGGCCGGCGTTATCGCATGCTCGGTAATTGGAAACGTCTGGAGCCATGTTGAACAACAGCGAAAAGACGCCGCCAAGGTCGAGATGTCTGTCGAGCAATCGCTCGGCCGCACGCGCTCGGTACATGTGTCGGTCGAGGTCAAGGACGGCGCGACGTGGGACACCGCGCGCGGCGACAGCCAAATGCTCATTCACATCGTGGGGCGCACGCTCAAAGGACAGACGATTGACGAGTATCAATACGTCAATTCCGCTGGTGACGGCATCGAGCTCAAGCCTGGCGACTACGAGCTCACCGTCGATGAACCGCCCGTCGCCACCGACGGCACGCGCTTCCGCGCCTCAAAGCGCATGGTCCCCGTGAGCTTTAACTCACAGGCGCCCGACACGGTCGACACCACACCGCAGGGCGGGTTCGACCTTTACGTGGATACCTAGTAGGCGCTCCCGCTCATTCCGCTATGGCTACTCAATAATCGCCTGCCGTCCCGTCCCGTCGCCAAGAGTGGGACAATAGCCCTCGACACTATTGTTTACTTTTGGAGGAAGTAGCATGTCTACCGTCACTACCATCAAGCGCGGCGGCCTCACCGCGTCCATCGATTCTATGGGCGCCCAGCTCACGAGCCTTGCCCTCAACGGCAACGAGTATCTGTGGCAGGGCGACCCCGCCTTTTGGGGCAAGCACGCGCCCATCCTGTTCCCCATTGTGGGCTCGCTGCGCAACAACACGGCAACGTCTGCGGCCGGCACCTGCGAGATGCCGCGCCACGGACTCGCGCGCATTGTCGAGCACAAGCTGGTCGAGGTTTCGGAGGACGGCTCCTCGGTAACGTATGAGATCACCGATACGCCCGAGTCGCTCAAGGCGTTCCCGTTCCACTTTAAGCTCAACATGACCTATGCCTTGACCGGCGATGCCACCCTCACGCAGACCTTTGCCGTTACGAACACCGGCGACGTGGACCTGCCGTTCTCGGTGGGCGGCCACCCCGCATTTAACGTGCCCGCCCCCGGTGCCGAGGACGAGGCGTTCGAGGATTACGAGCTGGCGTTTACCGAGGCTTGGACGAACGAGGCTCCCATCATCACGCCCGACGGTCTTATGACGTTCGAGGGTAGCTACAAGGCTCCCGATAACTCGGACGTGCTGCCCATCACGCACCGCAGCTTCGATAACGACGCCATCATGTTCACCGATACCCCGGGCTCCACGCTCACGCTGCGCGGCCGCAAGTCGGGCCACGGCGTCAAGATCGACTTTGAGGGCTTTAAGTACATTGGCGTGTGGTCTGCGGCCAACGACGCTCCGTTTGTGGCGCTCGAGCCCTGGACCGGTCACACCACCATGGACACCGAGGACGACGTCTTTGAGCACAAGGTCAACACCATCACCTTGGCTCCTGGCGCCACCGATAAACGTAGCTTTAGCGTCACACTGCTCTAGAGGTTCCGCCGTTCTGACGAACGGCGGGCCGGTCGACGCTGCGCGCTACCCAGAGCGACAATTTGTCATTCAAAAGGCACGGCATGACCAGAAGGTCTATGCCGTGCCTTTTTCATGCCAACTTGTTCGCTTTGGGCGGCGCTCGCTGGCATTGCCAAAACATCGACGTTCCCAATGACTACCGCGTGTCTATTAATTTTTCGCGCACATGCCGCGCTGCTGGTTGCGGGCGTATATCCTGTTAAGTCGTCAGCATACGATTCAACAGGGAAGGCAGATTATGCATTCTCCCCAACAGTGCGATGCGCAGACCCAGCCGATATGCAGCCGTCGCATCTTTTTGGGTAGCGCTCTCGCTGCGAGCGCTTCTGTCGTCGCCGGCGCACTTGCCGGTTGCCAGCGCCCCTCCACGCTGGAAGTAGTTCAGCCCACGACGGGCGGCGGTCGCGACGACCTGTCCGATTCCGTGATCGGCAAGGATAAGATCCGCATTGGCATGGAGGCGGCCTACGCCCCGTACAACTGGCAGGTCTCCGAAGCCAGCAAGTACACTATCCCCATCGACAACGTGCAGGGCGCCTATGCCGATGGTTACGACGTGCAGATCGCCAAGATCGTCTGCAAGGCCCTCGGTGGCGAGCCCGTTGCCGTCAAGCAGGGCTTCTCGGGTCTTATCGATTCGCTCAACAACGGCCAGATCGACCTCATCATTGCCGGCATGAGCGCCACGCCCGAGCGCGAGGAGTCCGTCGGCTTTTCCGACCCGTACTTCATTGGCTACTTTGGCCTGTTCGTAAAAGAGGGCTCGCCCTACCAAAATGCGACCAAGCTCAGCGACTTTAGCGGCGCAACGGTCCTCGGCCAAAAGGACACCATGCTCGATACCGTCATCGACGAGATTCCGGGCGTTGTGCACAAAAACCCGGTCGATTCGGTTCCCACGGTGTTTTCGAACCTGCTGCAGGGCACCTGCGACGCCGTGACCTACAACACCGAGAACGAGAAGGGCTATATGGCCCAAAACCCGGGTATCGTGCCGATTCAATTTGCCGAGGGCGAGGGCTTTAAGCAGGAGGTCACGGCAAACGTCGGCTGCCGCAAGGGCTCGGACAAGCTGCTTAAGCTCATCGACAAGACACTCAAGGGCATTAGCCAAGAGGAGCGCGACCAAATGTGGGACGCGTGCCTCGACCGTCAGCCGGCATAGGGAGGCAGCATGAAAACCATTAATCGCCTGGCCTCCTTTATCAGGGCCGACCACCGTTATGTATACCTGGGCACGAGCGTTATCGCGGCGCTCGGCCTGGCGTTTAGCCAGCGCAACCCCACACCGCTGAGCTTCTTGGCTCCCACGGGCGTGTTTCAAGATTGCCTTTGGGCAATCCTGTGGGCGTGGCTCGTCGTGTCGGCGGCGGCGCTGGTCACCAAGCTTATGCACTGGAGCGACTATCGCGAAAAGTCGCCGTTCGCATCCGAGCGTTTCCGTCGTGGAGCACGTTTAGGCAGCTACGTCGTGGTCGCCATCGCGGCAGTTTTCTTTATCGACCGCTGCGTCATGTCGTTTATCGACCTGGTGCAGGTGAGCATTGTCTCGGATTCCAACCCCAGCGACTTTTTGTCGAGCCTGGTCTACATGACCTACAAGAGCGGCGACTTCTTCATTCGCGGTATCGAGATCACCATCGCGCTTGCCACCTTCGGCACCGTCATCGCATTCTTCCTGGCACTGCTCTTTGTGTTCCTGCGTATTCAGACCTTCGACCGCGTGGATAACGACCTGGTGCGCTTCTTTAAGAGTATCGGCCGCGGCTTTGCGACCATCTACTCCACCATCGTGCGCGGCACGCCCATGATGGTCCAGGGCCTGCTCATCTATTACGCGGGCTTCACCGTTTTGCGCGGCATGGGCTTCGAGACCGCTCAGGCCAACCAGATTTGGAGCACCTTCACCGCCGGCCTCGTTACCATCTCGCTCAACTCCACCGCCTACATGATGGAGGTCCTGCGCGGCGGCATCGAGTCCATCGATCCCGGCCAGGCCGAGGCGGCGCGCTCGCTGGGCCTTTCGCAGTGGCAGGCTATGCGCAAGGTCGTGTTCCCCCAGGGCATTAAAAACGCGATTCCGGCGCTCACCAACGAGCTCATCATCAACATCAAGGATTCGTCGGTGCTCTCGGTCATCGGCGTGTTTGACCTCATGTACGCCACCACCACCGTCGCCGGCGTGTACTACCGCCAGATGGAGGTCTACTGCGTGGCGCTCGTGGTCTACCTGATCCTGACGCTCGTGGCGAGCCGCCTGCTCGAGGCCTTTGGCAAAAAGCTCGGCGCCGAGGCTCCGGTCACGCTGCCAAGCTCCAACTAGGCTCAAGACGAGGAGAATTATCATGGCAGATACCGCCATTACCGGCGTTGCGGCCGCCGCACAGACCAATGAGCCGCTCATCCGCGTTGAGGGCCTGCGCAAGAGCTTTGGCTCGCTCGAGGTACTCAAGGGCATCGACCTGTCCGTTAACCCCGGCGAAGTCGTCACCATTATCGGCGCCTCGGGTTCGGGCAAGTCGACCTTCCTGCGCTGCCTCAACCTGCTCGAGACCCCGGACGCGGGCCACATCTGGTTCCACGGCCAGGACCTCACGGCCGAGCGCTGCAACATCAACAAGCTGCGCGAGGACATCGGCATGGTGTTCCAGGGCTTTAACCTGTTCAACAACATGGATGTGCTCGACAACTGCACGCTCGCGCCCGTCACGCTCAAAAAGATGAGCAAGGCCGAGGCTGAAAAAATAGCGATGGAGCATCTGACGAGCGTGGGACTCGAAAAGTTCGCGCACGCCGCCGTGGGTCGCCTGTCCGGTGGTCAAAAACAGCGCGTGGCCATCGCTCGTGCCCTATGTATGAATCCGCAGATCATGCTGTTCGACGAGCCGACCTCCGCACTCGACCCCGAGATCGTGGGAGAGGTGCTCGAGGTCATGCGCAAGCTCGCTGCCGACGGCATGACCATGGTCGTCGTCACGCACGAGATGGCCTTTGCCCGCACGGTGTCCGACCGCGTGGTCTTTATGGACAAGGGCGTAGTGCTCGAGGATGCCGCGCCGGCGGAGCTCTTCGGCAATCCCAAACACCAGCGCACCCGCGAGTTCCTCTCGCGTTATCTCGAGGACAAATAACCGACCGCAAACGCTTATGTGGCAGGGCCGCTCCGGTGGGGCGGCCCTCGTCATCACAATCGAAAGGATGTCATGGCCGAGGTTTGGCGCTTTTTTGCGCATGAGGATGATTTTGCCGATTTGGACAAGGCCGGCGCATGCGAGCGCCTGGGCCGTGTGCTGTCGTTTCCGACCATTTCGAGCATGGATGCCGAGGCGGTGGACTGGCAGCCGTTCGACGACCTGCGCGCGTATATGCAGCAGGCTTGGCCGCACGTGTTCGCGGCGGGCGAGGTCGAGCTTATCGATCATTCGCTATTGGTGACGCTTAGCGGTTCCGACCCTGCCCTCAAGCCCATTATGCTCATGGGCCACATGGACGTGGTCCCCGTGGTGCCGGGTACCGAGGACGATTGGACGCACGCCCCCTTTAGCGGGCACGTGGACGATACCTACATTTGGGGCCGCGGCGCGATCGACATGAAGGACCAGGTCGCAGGTATTCTCGAGGCGGTTGAGTATGCGCTGGCACACGGCTGGGAGCACAAGTGTACCCTGCTGCTCGCCTTTGGCCAGGACGAGGAGACAACGCAGTACGGCGCAGGCGCCATCGGCCGTGCGCTCGAGGAGCGCGGCATTGAGCTTGAGTACCTGATCGACGAGGGTGACTACCGCATCGTTTCAGCTGCCGAGTACGGCGCGGGCGAGGGCTGGCTTATGCATGCCGACCTTGCCGAGAAGGGCTACGCCGATATTGTGCTCAAGACGAAGAGTGAGGGCGGGCATTCGTCCAACCCCTACGGCGGCACATCGCTCGAGGTGCTGAGCCGTGCCATCACCGCAATCTGCGATATCGAATGGCCGACGCGCGTCACGGACCTGCTTGCCGCACAGCTCGTCGAGCTGGGGCTTTACACGGCCGACGAGATTGCCTCCAACAAGGACACCATCGTGCGCGAGTGCCTCGCCAGCAAGAAGCTCTATCCGCTGGTGACGACCACCTGCGCGCCCACGCAGATCGAGGGTGGCAGCACCGGCGCCAACGTAATGCCGCAGGATATGTGGGCCAACATTAACTTCCGCATGCTCGAGGGCACGAGCGTGGCCGACGTTGTGGCGCGCTGCCGCGAGGCGGTTGCCGCGGCGGGCCTTGCCGGACGTGTGGAGGTCGAACTTGGCCCCGGCAGCTCCGAGCCTTCGCCGTCCCCGCGCGTTGGTGGACCGGGACTCGAGGCCGTTCGCGCCATCGCCGCCCGCTATTTCCGTGATCCAAAGGGGACGGAGGAAAACGGATCATCCGAGCCGTTGGCGATTGTCCCCTCGACCGTGATCGGCGCGACCGACGCTGTCAACTACCAGCGCATTTGCTCCGAGTGCATTCGCTTCTCGGCCTTTGTGGTCGACGATGACGAATGCGACCGCGGCGTCCACGGCACCAACGAGCGCATCACCCGTCGCGCCTACCTCCAAGGCACCCGCTTCCTCATCGCCCTGCTCCGCACGCTCTAGAATGTGACAAAGGGACTGAGCCGATTTCATCGGTAATGAGACAAAAACTGTAATAGAAAAAGGCTAAGATATCTTAAGAGACATATGCTGGGGTTGGTATTCCTTGAACGACTGCGGGCATGTGCCAGACTGCCTCGGCCCCCGGGGAGCGCCCGGGCAGGTCGCCGTGCGACTGGGGAGGAAATTATGCAGGAGCTCAGAGAGACGACGTCTCGACTCGTGAATATTGCTACCGGGGGGGTGTCTAAGCAGGGAACTTCCTGGTGAACACCGGCCGCGCGAGCGGTGGTCCGTCATGTCTTGTGGCCGTCGTCGCGGGCTGCGCTCGGTCTCGCCATATGCGATTGTTCTGGCCCTCGCCATCGCGCTGACGGCGAGTTTCTTCCTGCCGCTTCGTGCCGAGGCGGCAATTTCGGGCCACACGGTTCCGACGATTTCGCCTTCGGGGACAACAATCAACCTGTTTGATTACTGGGTGAATCCCGATAACCATCTGTCGGTTTCCGGCAACGGCGGCATCAACAAGAACCACCGCTTCCAGTTCAAGGATCAAGGAGCCAGCGAGGAACTTAACCAGTATACGGGTGGCTCCCGGGTCCGCACCGGCATCGTGAACAATGTTCTTGCCGGTGGTTACCCGAAACTCACCGACCGCTGGGAGGGAGAATCCCTCGGCTACCTGTTTGATTCCTCCGTCCAGACGGGCAAGATATCCCATATGGGTGTGACGGGTCTGTTGCAGGCCAAGGGTGGCTACTACGAGTATGACAGCTCGCGGAACTACGCGGCGTACAACGCCAATAAGAATGCATTTGATGTCTACAATGCTGCCGGCGTTATGCAAGCGGGGGCTGAGCCTCATTCAGTAGGCCAGTTCTTCCCCTTCGATGCGGCCGATGAGGTATTCAAGGAAGAGGACGGCAAACTCGTCCCGAACGGCATTACGTCGCAGAACAACGGACCCCTCAACCATTATTTCGGCCTCTCCATGTCGTCGCGCTTCGTGCAGCCGAAGGATGGCAAAACGAACGCTGACAAGCCCATGACCTTTGAGTTCGCCGGAGACGACGACGTCTGGGTGTTCATTGACGATGTCCTCGTGGGCGACATTGGCGGTATCCACACCAGTGCTGATCTGACCATTAACTTCCAAACGGGCGACATCAGCGTTAACAATTCCGCAAATGGCACGCTGAAAAGCAAGTTCAAGGATGCGGGGCGGGATATTTCGGGCTTCAACGGCAACACCTTCGCTGGCGGCACCAACCACACGCTCAAGTTCTTCTACTTGGAGCGTGGCGCCACCGACTCCAACATGAGGCTCAAGTTCAACCTCGTGACGGTTCCCGAGTCCGACATTATCAAGTTCGACCAGGATGGCGGTCTGGTGGAGGGTGCTCAGTTCGCGCTGTACAAGACAGACGAGTGGTTCGCTGACACGACCACTAACCCAGAAAACCTACTTGGCTCCGGCACCACGAACGCGAATGGACAACTGACGCTCACGAATGACGTGGACAACGGCGTTATCAACTTCGATGACCTTTATAAAGAGTATGGTTACCAGTACTACCTCCTGAAGGAAACAAAGGCGCCTAACGGTTACCGCTCGAGTCTCACGGCGACGCATGGCAGCATGCAGCTCGAGTACGTGTCCGCGAGCGACGACAAGGACGCCGCGGGCGGCGTCATCATTAACCGCGGCGGTATGGACGCGGACAGCGCCGTGTGGCAGACGGGTGCGTTCGCCGGCGCGAAGGAGACCATCACCGCGCCGTCGATCGTGTACAAGGCGAGCGATGACCAGACGAAGTCCGACAAGACCGTCAATCTGGACTCCGGCATACTGTTCGCTGTGGTGCTCAAGCGCGACAAAAGCGCAGGCACAGGTATCAAAGATCCGAGCAATTGGTACGCCGTGTCGGGCGACCCATCGACGGGAGCGGGATACACCCTCGCCAAGGAGCCGGGCATGACCGGTGCTATCGAGGCGGCGAAGAAGGACCTGCACGCCTTCACGCTCAACACAAGCGGCCAGTACCAGGTAGAGATTCAAAATCTGCCCGGTGACATCTCCAAGTACTACTACCTGCTGAGCGGTGATGCCCGCAAGGATGCCGAGTACACGGTGGCCATCTACCACACAACGGCGAGCTCGATCGGCGACGCGACGCCTAAGAACACAGTCCACGTGTACAGCGACGACATCGCAGACGGCACGAACTTCAAGCGGCAGTTCGCCACGCGCCTGCTCGTCACGAACATCCAGAATCGCCTGTTCGTGCAGAAGACCGATACCGAGGGTAAGCCCGTTGACGGGGCGAAGTTCGGCCTTTACAAGTCCACCCAGGTGACTACGGATGCGAACGGCAAGGCCGTGCTCGATGGCGACCAGGCCCCCTACGACACCCTGACGACGAGGTCGGTCGCCAACCCGGTCAAGCTCGAAGGGGCGGGCGTATTCCCGTCTACGAGCGACAGTAGCGAGCCGCTCGTGAAGGGTACCTACTTCCTGAAGGAGGTCTCGGCGCCCAATGGCTTCCTGCTTAATGACAGGCTCATCAAGGTGATTGTGGACGATTACGGCGTCCACGCCGATGCTGGTACGGACGATGACGGCGTTTCGACGTTCGTGGGCCCGGGTGCGCTCATGAAGAGTCTGGGCCAGTTTGGCGCAGAGGGCGACATCGACAACACGCTCACGTGGATCAAGGGTACGCGGCAGACCTCGAATGGCGAGACCAATGTTAAAGGCAACCTGACGTGGACCGATGTCGAACCCGTGGGTGCAGACGACACAGTGCACCTCAAGTACGGCGCTAACGGACGCATGTACCAGTATGGGCCCACCGAGGAGGGCAAACCCTACCGCCTGGAGACCGAGACGGGCTGGATACGTATGGGTATCACCCAGGACGAGCAGCCCAAGGGAATCACGGCGAAGGGCGCCCGCGCCGACTTGGGCGCCATGAACCTGAACGCCCTGTTCACGGGCGCCACCTGCGTGCGCGTGGCGAACGAACGCGAGGCGAGCCTCGAGGTGACGAAGAAGGTCGTGGTGCCCGATGGCCTGACGGGCAATAAGGACGCGGGATTTACCTTTAAGTTCACCGTGCCAAAGGGGAAGACGTACAAGGCTGCGGTGTTCGAGAAGGCGGGTACCGTCGATGAGAAGCAGCTCGGCAACGTGTTCGACCTGACAAATGCCTATTCGCAAACCATCAAGGCCGACGAGACGATTCGCGTGTACGGACTTGGCGAGGGCGACGAGTACACGGTGCAGGAGCTGACCGGCGCAGACGAGATGCCCGCGGGCTATAAGCTGACCGGCCGCAAGCAGGGTGACAAGAATCTGACCGGCGCAGGCGATGGTATCATCACCGGTAAGATCGCGAAGCAAAATACCGACGGCACGCTGGCCGAAGACAACAAGCTGGTGTTCACCAACAGCTACAGCGTGAAGTCTTCGGTGACGCTCACCGGCATTCGGGCGCAGAAGGTGCTTCAAGGCCGCAAGTGGACTAAGGCCGACAGCTTCGACATCTATCTGCGCGCTGCCAAGGGCACGCCCATGCCCGGGGGCTACAAGGACGTATCCGGCGTGCCCGGATACGTCCAGGTGGTCAAGACCGTCAACAATGGTGATGAGTTCGACTTCGGCCAGATTACGTACAAGAAGCCCGGCACGTACACCTATACGGTGGCCGAGCGGACGCCCGACGAGCATGACTCGTCCTGGCTGCCCGGCTTCGGCTACTCGAGCGCCGGGTACACGGTGACGGTGCAGGTGGACGACACGGGCAGGGGTACGCTGTCCGAGCCGGTTGTCACTATGGCTCGCAACGGCGACGATGATGGCGCCCACCACGACCCGGCCGTGCCAGTCGATAACAAGGTCGCGGTGTTCACCAACAAGTTCAGCACCGACACCAAGACAATCTCATTTAACGCGCAGAAGTCGTATACCGACGAGTCGGGCGACAACCCGCTTGCCGCGGGCAAGTTCACCTTCGAGCTGAAGGCGCTGGGCGGCCTGGCCAACAGCGCGGTGGGGGCTGCCCCCATCAAGTTCAATGACCTGAGCTACACGGTCAGTGCGAACGACGCGCCGATGCCCGCCGACGGCGTGACGACCGCGGAGAACGATGGCGGCGGCATTGCGGCTTTCCCGCAGATCACGTTCACCGCTGCCGACCAGAACACCACCTACGTGTACCAGGTGACGGAGCAAGCTGGTTCCGATGCTTCGACAACGGGCGGCATGACGTACGACACCACCGTGTACTACGCGATGGTGCAAAACACGCTCGACGACAAGGGCCAATTGTCCTCCACGGCCACGTATTGGAAGGCCGACGGCACGCAGCTGACGGACAGGGGTGGATATATCCCGTTCAAGAACACCTACACGGTGGCCCAGACGATGTCGGCACCGGTTACTGTGCAGAAGACGCTGGCTGGGCGTGCGTGGGAGCAGGATGACAAGTTCGATTTCACGCTGACGCCAGCGGATGACGCCACGATGAAAGCGGTTAAAAACAAGGTCGTTACTCAGAAGAAGGCTGCCGACTCCGATGAGACTGGCGATTTGACGACTAAGGTCGAGATCGCAGGTCCCGGCGACGCGATGCGCACCACCCCGTTCGGCACGGGCGACCTTGTGTTTACCAGGCCGGGCGTGTATACGTTCAAAGTGAACGAGACGAGGCCGACCGACGCGGACAAGACCGGCATCAGCTATGACGACCATACGTCCACAGTGACGTACACAGTGACCGATATCGAGAACGGCACGCATACCGGTAAGCTGACCGCGTCGGTTGCGTACGACAACAAGCAGGCGACGACGGATGCCGACCGGCAGGTGACGGGTGCTGCCGCGTTTACCAACACCTATGCGGCCTCCGGTACCTACGCGGGCATCGATGTGACCAAGACTCTGGTTGGTACCCCGCTGGAGAATGGCAGGTTCCCGTTCACCATCGAGGCGATGACGTATAACGGCACGAAGGCCCCGGAGCCGGTTGATTCCGATAAGTCGTTCACGAACACCGTGGGCAAGGATGACGGTGACGATACGCAGACCGCCACGATGTCCGGTAAGCTGAAGATGAACTTCACGCAGCTGAGCTACAACAAGATGTACGTGTACAAGGTGTCTGAGGTACATGACGCCAACGCTGCTGGATACACGTATGACACCGAGTACCCCGGTGATGCCTTCGTGCTCATCGCGGTGAAGCCGAATCCGGACAACAAAGGCCAGCTCTACACCAAGACGACCATCGTGAAGGGTCCGGACGTGACGGCGCTCGTTGGCGTGGGCGACAACGTTGATGCGCTGACGGCCGAGGCGATTAAGGGCCTTAATACCACGACCAACTACGTGCAGACGGTCTCGAGTCGCGGTGCGAAGCCCGCTACGCCTATCGTCCCGTTCAAGAACGAGTACAAGGTCGAGACGATTGAGTACGGTGCGAAGGCCGGTCTACAGATTGAGAAGAAATTCACCGGCACCGGTGATGCGAGCAGCACATTCAGCTTTACGGTGACGCCCGAGGACTATCAGGCCGAGGGTCAGGATGGCACGAAGTTCATCCTGACCTCCGCCGACGCCGCGGCGAAGAAGCTCGACATCACGGGCGGGGCGGAGACCTTCAAGATTCCCGAGATGAAGCTCGGGGACACCAAGACCGTGAGCTTGCTGCCGAAGGGCTTGCAGTTCACACACGACGACGTGAGCAATGAATGCCGCGCCAACGTCTACCAATACAGGGTGGAAGAGAACGTGCCGAAGCCCGTTCCCGCCGGCTACACCTACGACAAGACGGTCTATACCGTCGAGATCGCAGTGTCCGACAACGGCGACGGCACACTGAAAGTCGAGACGACGGTTCTGAACAGTGATGGCAAGAGGGTCGATTACCGTAAGTTTGCCCCCGGCGCCTCGCTCGAGGACAACACGGCGACTATTCCGTTCGAGAACAGCTACAAGACGGTCGCCAGCGACGAGCTGACCCCGCAGGTAACGAAGAAGATTTCCGGCACCGAGAGCACGGACAAGAAGTTCTCGTTCACGCTGACTGCCACGTCGGAGACGAAGGATAAGATTGCCGCCGGCGATCTGAAGGCTGACGGCCTGAAGGGCGACACATCCTCGGAGTCCAAGACCACGGAGGGGAAGATCACCAGCAAGGACGGTCAGCCCCTCAGCTTCTCCGGCATGCAATTCAACAAGGCAGGCGACTACACGTTTACGCTCACCGAGGCCCACGGGGAAGATGACGATCCTAATACGACTGGTGTGCAGAACGCCGGTTGGACGATGGACGATTCCACCTACACCGTCACGGTGAAGGTTGAGGACAAGAATGCCAAGCTGACTGTCACGGGCGTGGCGGTGGAAAAGGACGGCGATGACAAGAGCGAGACGCTTGAGGTCAAGAACGGCAAGGTGAACCTCGCCACCTTCACCAACAGCTATGCTGCGAAGGGTTCCGTGACCTTGGCGGCGAAGAAACGCTTTAGGGGCGGTGCGCTCGCGGGGAACGACTTCTCGTTCGCTCTGTACCAGGGTGACAAGGCGGAAGGCACGCCCATTGAGACCGTCACGAATGACAAGGACGGCAACATTACCTTCCAGGCAATCGGCTACGACACTCCGGGCGATCACGACTACACCATCAAGGAGGTTGCCGGCAACGACTCGACCTTCGTGTACGACGGCAAGACGGTGAACGTGCACGTTAGGGTCACTGATAACAAGAACGGCACGCTGAAGGCGGTCGCCACCTACGACGGCGAGGCCGGCGTTCCGGTCTTCACCAACGCGAAGCCGACGGCCGATGCAACCATCGAGGCAACGAAGACCCTCAAGGGCAAGGACCTGACGGAAGGCGCGTTCAACTTCGGCCTGTACCAAGGCGACGCGTCCACGGGTAATTCCGTCAAGACCGTCCAGAACGACAAGGATGGCAAGATTAATCTTGCTCTCACCGGTCTGACCATCGGCGAGTACGACTACATACTCAAGGAGGAGAACGTCGGTGCCGATCCGACTATCACCTACGACAACAAGGAGGTGAAGGTCCACGTCTCGGTGAAGGCGGAGGGTGGCAAGGCGAAGGCGACCGTCACTTACGACGGCAAGAACGATGCCCCGACCTTCGAGAACACGTACCAGCCCGCCGAGACCTCGGTGGCGCTCACGGCGAAGAAGACCTACGTGAAGTCCGACAGCACGTCGGCTGCGCTCAAGGGCGGCGAGTTCACCTTCGACCTGTACAAGGGCGATCTGACGGCTGAGCAGCTGAAGGGCAAGCAACCCATCCAGACCGCTGAGAACGGCGAGGACGGCACCGTCACCTTCCCGGCCATCGGCTACACCAAGGCCGGCGAGTACAAATACACCGTCGCGGAACAGAAGGGCGACCTGTCCCACGTGACCTACGACGCTACGGTGCACCATGCCGTGGTGACGGTCGTGGACAACGCCGGCAAGCTGGAGGCGAGCGTCACCTACGACGACGGCAAGACGGATGCCCCCACCTTCAAGAACACCTATACCGCAAAGGGCTCCGCGGAGCTGACGGCGACCAAGGTCGTTGCGGTCGCGCCGGGCTTCACGCACGATACCAAGCTCAAGGGCGGCGAGTACACGTTCGAGCTGAAGGACGCCGACGGCAAGGTGCTCGACACCACGACGAACAAGGCCGATGGCACGGTGAAGTTCACGCGCGACTTCGAGCTCTCCGACTTGGACGGCGCCGCGAGCAAGGACTTCGCCTACACCATCGCGGAGAAGCCGGGCACGGAGCCGGGCATGGTCTACGACACCCATGCGCTCATCTACAAGGTGACGGTCGCGGACGATGGCACCGGCTCGCTGACGGCCACGCCGCAGGTCGCGAGTGGAGACGGCTCGCAGACCTTCACGAACGCGTACCGCCCGAAGGGGACCTCGGTAACGCTCAAGGCGAAGAAGCACTTCACGGGCGGTGAGCTCGCGGGGGGCGACTTCACGTTCCAGCTGTTCGACAAGGATCGCAACGTGATCCAGACCGTCCAGAATGACAAGGACGGCAAGGTCGCCTTTGCAGCCATCGACTACGCTACGCCGGGCGAGCACGACTACGCCATCAAGGAGGTTGCCGGCAACGACTCGACCATCGTCTATGACACGAAGGACGTAATGGTCCACGTCAAGGTCACCGACGAGAAGGGCGAGCTGAAGGCGACCGTCACATACGATGATAAGAAGGCCGTGCCGACCTTCACCAACTCGAAGCCGACGGCTGACGTCACCATCGAGACGACGAAGACCCTCACGGGTAAGGTCCTGACGGCCGGTGCGTTCACCTTCGGCCTGTACGACCAGGCCGGCAACGAGGTTGCCAAGGGCAACAACGACCAGGACGGCAAGGTCAAGCTGACCGTCAAGAACCTGAACCTGGGCGAGTACGACTACACGCTGAAGGAGGAGAAGGCCGGCCAGATCGTCGACGGCGTGGTCTACGACGCCAAGGAAGTCAAGGTCCACGTCAGGGTAGAGCAGAACCAGGATGACAACAACAAGACGAAGGTGACCGTCACCTATGACGGTGCCGCCACGGCTCCCACCTTCAACAACACCTACGACGCAAAGGGTTCCGTAACCCTGACGGCGACCAAGACCATCAAGGTCGCGGACGGCTTCGACCACGCGACGAAACCCGCGGACGGCGAGTACACCTTCGAGCTGAAGGATGCCGCCGGCAACGTGCTCGGCACCGCGAAGAACGACGCCGACGGCAAGGTCAGCTTCACGCGCGAGTTCCAGCTCTCCGACTTGGGCAGCGCCGCGAGCAAGGACTTCACATACACCATCGTGGAGCAGCCGGGCGCGGAGCCGGGCATGGTCTATGACAATCATGCCCTCACCTATACGGTGACGGTCACAGACGGCGGGAACGGAGCACTGAATGCGAAGGCGATCGTGACGAGCGCATCCGGCTCGGATACCTTCACCAACACCTACCAGCCGGCCGCGACCGGTCTGGCCCTCGGTGCGCAGAAGAGCTATGTGAAGAAGGACGACAACACGCCGATCGTCCCCAAGGACGGCGAGTTCACCTTCGATGTGTACGAGGGCAAAATGACTGCTGAGCAGCTTGCCGGGGCCAAGCCCGTCCGGACCGCGACCAACGGCGCGGACGGAAGTGTTAACTTCGACGCCTTCTCCTACGCGAAGCCGGGCACTCACGAGTACACCATCGTGGAGCGGAAGGGCGACCTGGCCTACGTGACCTACGACGATACGGTGCACCACGCCGTAGTGAAGGTCGTGGACAACGCCGGCGCGCTGCAGGCGAGCGTCGCCTACGACGGCGCGGACGCCACGAAGCCCACCTTCACCAACGCCTACCAGGCGCAGGCGGCGCGCTCCGGCGCGATCGCCCTCACCAAGAGCGTTGACGTGCACGATGGCAGCTACCAGATGAAGCCGGGAGACTTCGCGTTCGAGCTGGTGGGGCCCGACGGCGCGGTGCTCCAGACCCAGAAGAACGACGCCGACGGCAAGGTTGCCTTCGACGAGCTGACCTTCGACCATGCGGGCACCTTTATCTACACGGTTCGCGAGGTGCAGCCGACGGACGACGCGCCGGGCGTGCCGGGCGTGACCTACACCGGCAAGACGTACACCCTGACCTATGTGGTGGCAGACAACAACGACGGCAAGCTGGTGGTGGAGAGCTCTACGGTGAAACCGAGCGAGGAGGGCACCGAGAACGGCGTCACCCCCAACACCATGGCGTTTGCGAACAGCTACCAGCCGGGCCAGGCCTCCTACCAGATCTCTGGCACCAAGGTGCTTAAGAATGCCGACCCGGCCACCACGCGGACGCCCGCCGATGGCGAGTTCACGTTCGCGCTGATTGACGTGGCCACCGGGCAGGAGATTGACCGGACCACGAACGTGGGTAACGCGTTTACCTTCAAGGCCATCTCGTACACTGCGACTGGTTCGCATGAGTACCAGGTGAAGGAGGTTGCGGGCCAAGATGGCACCATCACTTACAGCGATGCGGTGTTGGATGTGACGGTGAGCGTGACCGACGACGGCAGCGGCCAGCTGACCGCGACGGCGAACAAGACGGCTGCGGATCTGACCTTCACCAACACATACACGCCGACGGCAACGACGGCGACGATTACCGGAACGAAGGCTCTGACCGGCCGCGACCTGGCCGAGGGTGAGTTCTCCTTCGACCTGAAGGATGCCGACGGTAACGTGGTGCAGACGGTGCAGAACGGCGCCGACGGCACGTTCGGCTTCGCGCCGCTGCAGCTGGGCAAGGTGGGGACGTACGTCTACACCGTGTCCGAGCGGGCAGGGGCGATGGCGAACGGCGTCACCTATGACACGACGGTCTTTACCGCGACGGTGACGGTGACGGAGAATGCGGAGACGCACGCTCTGGAGACACAGGTTGTCTACAGCAAGGGCGGCAAGGCTGCGGACGCGGTGGCATTCAGCAATAGCTACGCGCCGGCCGCGACTGAGGTGAAGCTGGGGGCCTCCAAGGTGCTGAGCGGCGAGGACCTTAAGGAAGGGCAGTTCTCCTTCCAGCTGAAGGATGCCGACGGCAAGGTGCTGCAGACCGCCAAGAACGCGGCGGACGGCACGGTGGGCTTCGAGGCGATCTCGTACGACAAGCCCGGGACGTACACCTACAGCATTTCCGAGGTGGACGACGGTCAGAAGAACGTGACGTACGACGTGGCCGAGCACCGGGTAACGGTGACGGTGACAGACGACGGTGCGGGCCATCTGGTGGCGACGGTAACCTATGGCGGCGACGTGGCGCCGGTGTTCAAGAACACGTACACGCCGCCGACCACCCCGCCGACGGAGCCGCCCACCAATCCGCCGAGCAAGTCGCCGGTGCCGAAGGAGGAGAAGCCGGGTCTGCCGAATATGGGCGATACCAGCGTGTCACCGATGGCCCTGGGTGGCATCGCGGGCGGCGCGGTGGTGCTGATCGCCGCAGGCGTGATCCTGCGGCGCCGGAACCGGTAACTGCGGCGGCCGAGAAGGGCTTTGATTGAGGACGGGTGGTCGCAGGGCGCGGCCGCCAGCCCTTTTTGGTGAAAGGCTACGTTAACCCGCCGTTTGCTCGTCCAGCTCCAGGCGGAACTCGTAGTCCGGCTCCATCATCTTCTTTCAGGTCTTCCTGTAGCACCCGTCCTCGGGCTGCCCGCACATGGGCGACGTCCCGTCCCCGATGCGTGTAGCCTCGTGCAGCCACTTGAACCACATCAGGTAGCTGTGGGGCCTGCGGGTCGACACGCCCTTGAACCTATCGAGGAAGTGGTCGAGCGAGCCCTGCGCTTCAGCATCCTCTGGACCGTGTCCCGCTCGTACCCGGTGAGCCTGCCGTGGGTCCTCGGGACCGCCTTCGCGGCGCCCTTCCCGCTCTTTCCGGACATGGCGTCCTCCGATCTCCCGGGGCCGGCCGATCCGGCCCTCAGGGTATCGGATTCCCGCATTCATCCGTACGTGTACGGATGAATGCGGGAGGCGTTCGGATGAAGTTGATATTCAAGGAAAGAGAGTGACCCTTTGTCGCATTCCGTGCGGGTTATATGCAGGTATGCCTGCGCACGCTATCATGTATGGGTTA
>CAUBTS010000011.1 GCA_958438955.1 uncultured Collinsella sp. | reverse complement strand
TGAGCAGCTTGAATGCGGGTAACACTTCGTCGAGAATGCCCGTGCGGCTACGATAGCCGTACGTATCGTAATAGGTGACGCGCACCAAGTCGCCACGTTTGAGGCCCTCGAGCTTTTTTGAAAGCTCGAGGGCTTTTTCTTCCGTGAGTTCGCATTTTGGTTCGACGGTGATTTCCTGCTTGCGCACGAGTTCGTAGTATCCCGTGAGGGCGGCAAAGGGCATAAACTGTGCGGCGCGGTTGGCGCGCACGGCACCGTTGGCAGTGAGCTTGGGGTCGGCGGCGCGGCGTCTGCCCTCGGGGTCCGCCAGGCGCTCGAAGGCGGTCGGCGGGCGCACGGGCTGTTGTTTGGGTTTAGGCACGGTGTCCTCCAACTTGGTCGTTGCGTTCGCGTGCGGTGGCGCCGGCGGTAAAACTCAATCCTTTGACCAGGGCGTTCTTGCCGTACTTGCCTTTCACGGCCAGGACGGCGCGCGCCAGGTCGCGCTCGCGCTCATCGGCCTCGATATCGCTGAACAGATCGATGGTGGCAAATTCCTCGGGCATGAGGTTGCCAAATCCCAGGTTGATGCGCTTGACCGGTCGTTTGGGATCGACAGTCTGCGCCCAGAGCTCATCGAAATAGCCCATGATCTTCTTAAACGAATTGGTACGCTCGGGCAGCTTTCGCGAGGCGTTAGAGTGCGCAAAGAGTGCGGCATAGCCACCGCGCGGTTTGCCGCCATGCTCTCCCACAAAGATGCCATCGATTGCCTGCGCTTCGCGCACCAGGCGACGCCGTTCGTCATCGCGCTGGACGGGCTTGGGCGCACGGGGCGCGAGCTCGGGGCCGGCGGTTGCGGTGGGTTCGATACTCGATGTGCTCGAGCGCAGGTGCCCGCATCCGTCCACATACTGCGCTGTACCGCTGGCGTCGAGGCGGCGTATGTCGGCGCGCTCGCTCGCGTAGCCTACAAAGAGCGAGATGCTGTCGCACACCACGTGCTTATCGACTAAGTCCAACACGGCGTTGTCGACCATCTCGCGCAAGACGGTGTAGGCCTGCTCGTAGGCATAACCCTTCGAGAGCACCTGTCCTGTGGTGGTCGAAGTTGCCTGCGGGCGATAGGCTTGGATATCGGCGATGGTTGTCGGCTCGCGTCCGAAGGCGTGATCGATAAGATATTCGGCATTGACGCCGAGCTCGTCGTAGAGCAGGTTTTCGTCAAGGGCGGCGACGCCCATCAGGTCGTAGACGCCATACTTTTCGAGTCGGGCTGCCACGCCGGGGCCGATGCCCCAGATGTCGGCGATGGGGCGATGGGGCCAGATCTCCTTGCGAAAGGTCTCGTCGTCGAGTATGCCGATGCGGCTGGGTACGTGCTTGGCGGTAATGTCGAGCGCTACCTTGGCCTGGAATAGGTTGGGGCCGATGCCGACCGTCGCCGTGATGCCGGTGCGCGCGAGGACCTCGTCGCGCAGCGTGCAGGCGAACCCTTCCGCATCGGTGTGATAGAGGTCCAGATAGGGCGTCACGTCGATAAAGCACTCATCGATGGAGTAGACGTGCACGTCCTGGGGGCTGACGTATTCCAGATAGATACCGTAGATTTTCGCCGACACCTCCATGTAATGCTGCATGCGCGGTACGGCCGTGATGTAGTCGATGCCATCGGGAATTTCGAACAGACGGCAGCGATTGTGTATCCCGAGGTCCTTCATGGCCTGTGTGATGGCGAGGCAGATGGTCGTGCGTCCGCGTGATTCGTCGGCAACGACCAGGTTGGTGGTGAGTGGATCGAGCCCGCGGTCCACGCACTCGACGCTGGCATAAAACGTCTTGAGGTCGATGCAGATGTAGGTGTGCTGCTCGTGCGCCACGCGTCCTCCCATCAAACACATGTTCTTATCGAATACCTGTTCGATAATACCCGCTCGACCAGACACCGTCAAAACCTGTCCCTTTTTGGCGGGTATGGTCGTGCGGCTGCATCGGGTTTTTAACGCAGCCCTAAAGAGCGCGAAACAGCTCGGAAAAGCTCGCTTCGTAGCATGAGCCTAACGATCGATACCGCCTATACGCACGGAAGGGTTGTGGAAAAGATGGTCAATTATGGGTTTGGTATGCCGACGCGCCTTGTTGCGGATGGAGACGTGGCTCGCTGGTGCGGACGATTGGTCGCTCACTACGGTGGCACCAAGGCGCTGGTCGTGTTGGGCGGTGACAAACATACGCACGATGAGCTCGTCTCGGCGGCGCTCGGCTCGCTTGATCGAGCTCTGCTCGAACGCGTGCTTTTTCGCTGCGGCTTGGTCGGGGGCGACGGGGGAGACGATTTGGTCGATGAGGCCGTAGCCCTGGCGACCGACGAAGGCGTGGACTTTGTCCTGGCGATTGGCGATGCCGATACTGCCGGCTTTGCGCGCGAGCTCGCGCGTCGCATGGCGGCGCTCGATGCCGGCGAAGACGGCTTTGTGCCTTATGGATGCATTGTCTCGGAGGGCAAGGTGCCTGCTGTCGTGGGCACCGGCGAGGTTCCCGTTTTTGCCATTATCGTGCCCGAACTGCTGGAGGGCATCGGGTCTCCTTTGCGTGAGTTGCTCGGTAGCGTCTGCGCTGCGGCCTAATATCTGCCAGGAAGGGACAGGTTAATTTTGGTAGGTAAAGCGTTTGACCTGCCAAAATTAACCTGTCCCTTTTTGGTCGGTCGCCGTTTGGGGGCGGATTGGCAACGCTCGCTGATTACGGTCTTGACCTGCGCTAGAATAGGGGCATCTGATTATCCGGGCGCATGGAGGTATGCGCCCGTATGTTGAGGAGGACTTTATGGCAACTGTTGCCGCACCTATCGACGCTACGTCGACCGCCGCTTGGAAGGCGCTCGAGGCCCATCAGGAGAAGCTCGAGGCCGAGGGCATCGACCTCAAGGCCTGGTTCGCTGCCGATCCCGAGCGTGTGAACAAGCTGAGCTTTGACGCTGGTGACCTGCACTTTGACCTGTCCAAGAACCTGGTGACCGATGAGACCGTCAAGCTGCTGTGCGATCTTGCCCGCGAGGTGAAGCTCGAGGAGCGCCGCGACGCCATGTTCTCCGGCGAGCACATCAACACCACCGAGGACCGCGCTGTTCTGCACACCGCGCTTCGCCGTCCGGCAAGCGAGAAGGGCCAGCTCATCGTTGACGGCCAGGATGTCGTCGCCGACGTGCACGAGGTCCTCGACCGCATGTATGCCTTCGCCGAGCGCGTGCGCTCCGGTGAGTGGAAGGGCGTAAGCGGTAAGAAGATCGAGCACCTGGTGTCCATCGGCATCGGTGGCTCCGATCTGGGCCCGGTCATGGCCTACGAGGCCCTGCGTCCCTACGCCGACGCCGGTATCGACTGCCGCTACATCTCCAACATCGACCCCAACGATCAGGCCGAGAAGCTCAAGGGTTTGGATCCCGAGACCACGCTCGTGATCATCGTCTCCAAGACCTTCACCACGCTCGAGACCCTCACCAACGCCCGCGAAGTCAAGACCTGGATGCTCGAGCAGCTCAAGGCTCAGGGCGCCATCGACGGCTCCGATGAGCAGAACGCCGAGGCCGTGGCAAAGCACTTCGTCGCCGTTTCCACCGCACTCGAGAAGGTCGAGGCCTTCGGCATCGACCCCGCCAACGCCTTCGGCTTCTGGAACTGGGTCGGCGGCCGCTACTCCGTCGACTCCGCCGTGGGCCTGTCGCTGATCGTCGTGCTCGGCCCCGAGCGCTTCCAGCAGTTCCTCGAGGGCTTCCATGCCATCGACGAGTACTTCTGCAACACCCCGCTCGAGAACAACGCCGTCGCGCTGATGGGCCTGCTCAACGTCTGGTACGTCAACTTCTTCGGTTCCAAGAGCCACGCCGTGCTTCCGTACTGCCAGTATCTGCACCGTTTCCCGGCCTACCTGCAGCAGCTCACCATGGAGTCCAACGGCAAGCATGTCCGCTGGGACGGCAGCGCTGTGACCTCCGACACCGGTGAGATCTTCTGGGGCGAGCCCGGCACCAACGGTCAGCACGCCTTCTACCAGCTGCTGCACCAGGGCACCGTGGTGGTTCCGGCCGACTTTATCGCTTTCGCCAACACTGCCAACCCCGCAACCGACAGCGGTCAGGACGTGCACGAGCTGTTCTTGGGCAACTTCCTGGCCCAGACCAAGGCACTCGCCTTTGGTAAGACGGCCGACGAGGTTCGTGCCGAGGGCACGCCCGAGCAGATCGTCCCGGCCCGTTGCTTTGAGGGCAACCGCCCGACGACCTCGATCTTCGGCGACACGCTGACCCCGTTCGCGCTCGGCGAGCTCATCGCCCTGTACGAGCACATCACGTTTGTCGAGGGCACGGTCTGGGGCATCGACTCCTACGACCAGTGGGGCGTTGAGCTGGGCAAGCAGCTTGCCAAGCAGATCACCCCGGCCTTCCACGACGACGCCGCCAAGGCCGAGCAGGACGCTTCGACCCAGGCGCTCATCGAGTTCTACCGCGCGCATCGCAAGTAGTCGCTGCTGTTAACGCATCGCGTCTTATAGTCAGGGGCCCATATCCTATCGGATGCGGGCCCCTTTGCTTGTTTGCCGTGGTCCCGGGGCGCACGGCCTTTGTGAAACATCGCCGGGGCGTTGCGCGCTTCGAGAACCCTGCGCCTAGATCTCGGCCTCCGCATGGCCTCGCTGCGCCTCGGGCAGCTCCCCGTAGAGCGGATGGTCTTCGAGCCTAAAGCGCTCGACCTGTTCGGGAGTGCGACCGCGTACAAAGAGCCACGAGCGATCAATCGGCGTCGCCATGAGCGTGCTGGGCAGCGCGTCGGCGCGGTCGGAAAACACCCGGGCACTCTCGGGATCCTGGAACGCCAGCACCAGATGCGTGTCGCAGTTGCCCATGATGGAGCGTGCGCGTGCCTCGCCATAGAGCGCATCGAGCTGGTTGGTCGACTGCAGCAGCAGCGTTGCCCAGATGTTGCGGCTTCGGATAATCGAGAGCACGTTGTCGATCTGGGGGATCTGCAGATTTGCGAAGTCATCGAGCATAAAGCGCACGGGCACGGGCAGGCTGCCGTCGGGCTGCCTATCGGCCTCACGAATGAGGCCCATAAACGCCTGCGAAATAAAGAGGCCGGTCAGCGGATCGAGATTGCGGTCAATATCGCTCACGGTTACAAACAGGGCGCAGGGGGTGTGTCCCATGGAAGCGAAGTCCACCTGATGGCACTCACGATAGAGCTGTGCCGCACCGTCGAATCCCAGACACATGACCTTTTCGGCAAGGATGCCGACGATGCTCGCGTGCATGCGCTCGGCATTTTGCGTAATGGCGTAGCGCCGCCATAGCGAGAGGGCATAGCTTTGGGGGTCGGTCGTGATCAGGTCGTCAAACAATCGACCCGTGGCACCGTCCTGCAGGTGCTCGATCAGCTTGATGACCGAGCTGATCGTCTGCTCGTCGGCGGGTAGCTGTTCGGTGACGTAGGCGATAAGACACGACAGCAGGTTTGCCGCCGCATGATCCCAAAAAGGCTGGTTGTTGTCCTCGATGGGGCAGATGGCCTTTGCCACCGAGAGGATGTCCTGCTGGTTGGGCCTGCCGTCCGCCTTGCGGCGAATGTGCCTCAGGGGGTTGTAGCCGCAGCGCTCGATGCCGGGCGCAAGGGCCGGGACGGTGTTGAGGTCGGCGAAGTTGAGACATTGCACGCGGTAACCGTGGGCTGCCAGCACGGGTCCCACTTCGCGACAGAGCGTGCCTTTGGTGTCGAGCACGATGTAGCTTGCGTTCATTTGCAGCAGGTTGGGCTTGAGGACGTTTCGGGTCTTGCCGGCTCCCGAGGGGCCGATCACAAGCGCGTTGTTGTTGAGTCCCGTTTGGCGGGTGTCGCAGGAAAGCGTTCGATCCTTGGCGAGGATGGTGGACGATGCGGACTCAGATGCGGCGAGGCGGCTGGCGAGGTTAGACATGGGCGACTTCCTTGGTGGTCGAGAGGATTCCGTGGGCAAAGCCGAGCTCGACGGCGCGCTCGGCCGAAAGGTAGGTGTCTTTTGCAGTGAGGGACTGGATGCGCTTGGGCGTGAGGCCGCTGCGGTCCGAGAGGATTTGCGTGAGGGTCTTGCGGGTCTGCATGAGACGCCGGCTGGTTTCCTGCAGCGCAAGTGCCGAGCCGCCTGCCCCCTGGGGGATCAGCGGGTCGTGAATCATGAGCTCTGCATGGGGCGCCATACGGCGATCGTCGCCGCCCATAAAGATCACGGCGCCCATGGACGCGGCGAATTCCAGGCAGGCGGTGCGGATGGGGCACGATGCAAGGCGCATGGCGTCATAGATCGCAAGACCCGATCGCACGCTTCCGCCGGCGCTGGCGACAAATATGGTGATGGGGCGGCTGGGGTCGGTGGCATCGAGCAGGCGGATCTGCTGGCATAGGTCGTGGGCCATCGGGGTTTCGATGTTTCCCATGACGGAGAGCTCGCGACGGGCGAGCATCTCATCGTAAATGCTGGTGAGCGTGATGCCTCGGGCGGATTCACGCATGGTGAGGGGGCTGATGATGGGGGAATGATTGGTGTCCATGAGGACTCCTTTCTGTTGGTTGTGTTGTGGAGGAATAGGATTGTTGCCCGCGGAGGGGCTGGCGGGCTACAGGGTTCGTCCGAGCCTGAGATCGAGCTCGGTTGTGGGGCAGGCTGCCTGTTCGTGCGGCTCGCAAGCGCCAAGGGCTCCAAAGCGATAGAGCGTTGCGGCGGGCGTGGTGTAGGCGAGCCGCAGCTGATGCTCGACAGGGGCACATCCGTCATTTTTGTAATGAGCCGCGTAGTACTGCGCGATGCTGGTGTTCATCTCGCTGCCATTGCGATGGCGCTCAAACTGGCGTCTGCAGGTCTCGATGATCTTTGCTACCGACTTGGGTGCCGTCGCGGGAACAAGGGCGAGATAGCCTTCAAATAGCTCGTTGATGCTCAGGAGGCACAGCAGGTCGATCAGCGTCCTTATGGCTGTTCCCTCGGCAGAAAAATGCGCGGTCATGCGGTTATATCGGTTGCGGTCGACGATGGCCGCATGGGGTCTTGGAGTTTTCTGCCCCGTGGTCCCGGGCTTTTGCCGCGCCTGTGTATTGAGCTCGACGTTGCAGCGCTTGAGGCCGTCCAACGGAAGGAACAGTGCGGTGCGCAGGGTGTTCCGCTTGCTTTCGAGTTCATGACGCTCGTCGGGTTCCCATTCGAGCTTGAGTTTCGTGTCGAGCGCCGTAAGCATATGGGCTAGGCAGCCTACGGTAAGAACGTACGAATTGTTGTCGCGTTTTGGGGCATAGGGGTCTGTCAGCTTGCGAATGTCGGGGTCGCCCATGATCTTTGTGCAGCGCTTCAGCAGTTGAGGGTGGTCGGCCAAGATCGTCGCGAGCGGTAGCGACGCGTAGTTCTTGATGGTCGCGGCGGCAAAGGCGGCGTCATATTCGTTTGCATATGCTCGCTCAATGCGGGCATCCAGAATGCTTTTCTTATCGCCGTCTTCAGCGTGGTGGTTTGTCATAGCTTCTCCAATCGGTTGATGTTCGTGCTGTTTGTTGATGTGTTGGTTGTCGTGAGTGATGTGCTTGCCGTGGGTGATGTGCTTGCCGTGGGTGATGTGCTGACGTTGGGGTGCTATGCGGTTTTCAATGAGCCCGTGAGGCAGTTGCTGCAGGGGCGGGATGGAACGGCCCATGCAAGGCGGAAGGCATCGTGCTCAAAATCGAGACAGCAATGCCCCGGGTGCCTCACATGTGGCAGTTACCTCATTAAGTTGTCATTGCGTTTGGGGCTGTACTTTGCCGATCTTCTTTCTCTTACACGCTAAAAACTGAAACTTCATATGCTCGATCTACTTAAAACCGCAACGGCGGTCTTTTATCAACTTATATGTCGGAACGTGGCTTTGCAAGTACTTTTTTGCGTTTGTTTCAAATGGGGTGGTTTTGCAACCGTCACGCGCCACGCTATGCGAACGTGCCCCGGCTCGGATAAGATGGTGCGATCGAGTTCTACCGCGCTCACCGCAAGTAGTCTTTGTTGCTGAGATAGGTCACGGCCGAAAGGGGCCCGTATCCCAACAGATACGGGCCCCTTGCTATTTAAATGGGCATGAGGGTGTATTGAGGGGGGATGTCTTGCTGTCGGCATCCGCGTGCGGTGCCATTCGCTGTCTGTAAATATACGTTTACAGCTAATTTCATACCACTTGTCGGAATGCGGACGCTGTCCTTGCATGCCGGGCGTACATTGAACGTGGTTTTTCGCGTGAAACCACGAATCGGTTGTCAGTCCTGAACAAGGAGGCCCAGCATGACGCTTGCCAAACCCATCAACAAATACATCGACTATATCGATGCCCCCGAGGACACGTTTGAGCAATATGTCGAGAAGGCGTTAAAGTACAACTTTCGCTGCGTATTTGCGAACCTGCAGGAGTACGAGACGGGCCGCGCCATGCTCGAGGACTCTGACATCATCCTTGCCGGCGCTATCGACTTTCCCCAGGGCACTATGACGCTTGAGGAGAAGCTTGCGAGGTTTGAGGAATACGCTGCGTGTGGCTTTACCGAGATTGACTACGTTTTGAATCAGGAGTCGGTTGAGAACCGCGATTTTGATGCCATCGAGCGCGAGATGACTACCATTGCTGATTTTTGTCGCGCGCATGGCATCACTGACAAGGTGATCGTCGAGATGTGCAAACTGGACGGCGACGACGCCGCCAAGCGCCGTGTATGCGAGATCGCGCTGGAGGCCAAGCCGGGATTCCTTAAGACATCGACTGGCAGAAGCTTTGGCGGTGCTAAGCTCGAGGACGTGCGGCTGATGCACGAGGTGCTCGGCGATGCCGTGGCAATCAAGGCGGCGGGCGGTATCCATAATTACGAAGAGGCTTGCGCATTCATCGAGGCCGGCGCCAGCGCGTTGGGTGCCTCGGCGGGCATCGCGATCGTCGACGGCGCACCGACGTATGAGCGTCGCTAGCAGACGTATTTGACCTGAGCAATAAAGCTTCACGACTACGCGCCGTTCATGTTCGAGACAATATGACTTTTTGCCCGTTGTAAACGGAGTCGCGATGGGTGTTCTGTATGATGGCTCAGACAAGGTTGTTCAATGACAGGGAGGCATATATGGCAATCAAAGCCATCGCAATGGATATCGACGGTACGCTCACCAACGATCAAAAGGTCATCAGCCCGCGTACGCGCGAGAAGCTGCTCGCGGCGCAGGAGTCGGGCATTAAGCTCATCTTGGCGTCGGGCCGTCCCGCATGGGGACTGCACGCCTTGGCGCAGGAGCTCGACCTCCAAAACCATGACGGTCTGCTAGTCGCTTTCAATGGCGCGCATGTGGTCGACGCTCAGACCGATGAGGTCCTTTTTGACCAGGCCATGCCGGCTGACGAACTGCACCGTCTGATTGATCACCTGCAAAACTATGATGTGATCCCCATGATCTCGCTTGGTCGCGACTTGCATGTTGAGGACTCGTACCACTGCATGATTACGCTGCCGGATGGCTCGCGGAAAAACATCGTCAAATACGAGCGCGATGCCTGCGACCTTAAGATCCGCGAGGTCGAGAGCTTGCATGAGGTCGTGGACACTTATCCCGTGGACAAGCTGCTGACGGCGGGTGATCCGGCCTACCTGCAGGCGCATTACGAGGAAATGTATGCGCCCTTTAAGCAGACGCTTTCGGGCATGTTTACGGCCGACTGGTACTTTGAGTACACGGCGCCCGGTATCGACAAGGCCCGTGCGCTCGAGGGTGCCCTGCCCAAGCTCGGCATCGATGCCAGTGAGGTCGTATCGTTTGGCGACGGCCAGAACGACAAGTCCATGATTGAGTGGGCCGGAACCGGTGTTGCCATGGGCAACGCCGTCGATGAGGTCAAGGCTGTGGCCCAGATGGTGACCGCCGATAACAACGAAGATGGTATTGCAATGGCGCTGGATAAGCTGCTGGGTTAGAATCGCCGATAATGCATGGTTTGGGCGCCTGCTTGCAGGCGCCCTTTTGTTAGGGAGGGTGCCGTGTCCGCATTTCCGTTCGACGCCGTTATCTTTGACATGGACGGCGTCATTGTCGATACCGAGTATTACTACCTGGGCGAGACTGCCGCGTTTGCCAAGGAGCTTGGGCTTAATCTGACTCAAGAGGAGTTGAATGGGCAGGTCGGTACCTCGCATCAGTTCTTCCTGCATATGCTGGTCGATTGGTTTGAGCGCGCCGGTAAGGGGCACTTCACTGGCGAGGAAGCGTTGGCCCGTTGGGACGAGTGGGCGCGTGAGCGTCCGCGCGACTATCAGGCTTTGATTAACCCAGGCGCCGTGGATACGATTCGAGAGCTGCCGCGCCGTGGCGTTCGCGTGGCGCTTGCCAGCTCGTCTCCCATGGTTAGCATCGAGGAAGTGCTCAACGCATGCGGGCTGTCGGATGCCTTTGAGTATGTGGTGAGCGGCGAGCAGTTTAAGGAGAGCAAGCCCGAGCCCGACATCTACCTGCATGCGCTGGACCTGCTGGGGCTGCCCGCGAATCGCTGCTGCTGCGTCGAGGATTCGGTGCCTGGTATCACTGCCGGCAAGCGAGCCGGCCTGACAGTCATTGCCAAGCGCGAGGAGCGCTTTGGCTTTAGCCAGGATGCCGCGGACAAGATTATCGACCAGCTGCCGGAGCTGCTCGCGCTTTCTTAGGGGTGAGGTAGTTGCGCGTTTTTCGGGTCTGATGAGTAAATACCCGACATTTTGGTGCGGCAGCAAGCATACTTTATGCTAATGCGGGCTTAAGGACTTGCTGAATGCCCTTAAGCCCGCTTTTGACTTAATTGGGCTGGGAGAGGGTATATGCCACCGACTGAAGGACTAACTGACGGTAAAGCAGCGATACCGCTGTACCAACAGGTTATCGATATCATTAAAAACGAAATCAATTCCGGTGCCTACAAGGCGGGCGCGCGGATACCCAACGAATTCGAATTGGCTGAGAGCTATAAAGTTGGCCGCGTTACCGTGCGACGCGCTATTGAGGAGCTCGTCCAACAGGGCTATCTAACGAAGCGGCAGGGGAAAGGCACGTTTGTCAATGCCCCCAAGCTTAAGCGCAAGATTCGCCAGAAGGATGACGTCCAGAGTTTTTCGGACGCATGCCGCGTTAACGGAATGGAGCCGGGGGTGTGCGTCATTTCGAGAAAGATACTGCCGGCGGATTCCACTGAAGCGCAGTTCTTTGGTGTTTCCGTTGGAACTGACTTGATTTGCGTTGAGCGCGTGCGTACTGCCGATGGCGTCCCTGTCATGCTCGAGAACAACATATACGTTTACGAGGACAACGCCTATCTATCAACGGCACCTCTATCTAACCAATCCATTTTTGAGTTCGTGCGCAACCGGACGGGCCGCACGCCCGCGTTTACCGACCCGTGCACGCTCGAGATCGCGTGCGCGTCGCCCGAGGTCGCTCGACTGTTGGCAGTTCCCGTTGGCGAACCCTTGTTTTATATGGAAGCCTTCTTTTTCGATGAGCAGCGGCGGCCGTTTATCATCGGTCGTCAGCGAATCGTTGGGTCTCGCTACGTTTTTGACATCTAGGACATTGCGAATGGAAACGCCCGGTGGATCATCTCACCGGGCGTTTCCATACCGTTCACGGCGCAAACGCAACCGTTCAACCGCGTTGTGGCAATCAGTTTGAAATTATCTTGATGAAGGAAAAAGCTGCTGGTAATCTATGGGACGTCATAGAACGTTTGCATTGTGCAAACGTTGAAGCGAGATGCGATGCAGTCTCGAGTTCTTTGGAGGTATCTATGTCAGATACGAAGGCGAAGAAGACAAACAGACGTTTTAAGTTCAAATTACCGCATGTCTATACGATTATGTTCTTGCTGATCGTTGTCTTTGCGGTCTTGACTTGGATCGTTCCCTCTGGTCAGTATCAGCGCAAGACGATTTCGACAGCGGCGGGCGAGCGTGAGGTCGCCGTTGCTGGAACCTATGAACAGGTCGATAAGAACTACACCGATTCCGAGACCGGCGAGACCATCAATCTGGGCCAGGATATCTTCGCGGTCCTGCAAGCGCCCACTAAGGGCATCCAGGAGGCTGCCGACGTCGTTGCGTTCGTCTTATTGATTGGCGGATCGTTCGCGATCATCACTAAGACCAACGCTTTGAATGCCGGCATGAGCCGTGTGATTAAAAAGCTCAAGAACAAGGACATCCTCATCATTCCCATCACGATGACATTGCTGTCCATTTGCGGCACTACGTTTGGCATGTCTGAGGAAGCCCTGCCGTTCTATGCCATCTTCATTCCCATCATGATGGGTATCGGCTATGACTCGATGACGGCATTCATCATCTGCTTCCTTGGTCCTAACCTGGGATATTGTGCTTCGACCATCGACCCGTTTAATGTTTTGATCGCCCAAGGCATCATTGGCATCGAAGGTAATCCGCAACTGTGGCTGCGCGCCGTTTCTTGGGTCATCTTCACTGCCGTCGGTATCGCATGGGCCATGCGCTACGCCATGCGCGTCAAGAAAAACCCCGAGTCGTCCATTGTGTACGAGGACGATAAGCTCAAACGTGTTGAGTTTTCCGTGACCGATGCCTCCATCGAGGAAGAGTTCACTATCCGTCAGAAGCTCGTGCTTATCGATTTTGCTTGCGGTATGGGCATTATCGTCTGGGGTCTTGTTACCCAGGGCTGGTACATGAATCAGATTTCCGCCGTGTTCCTTGGCATGGGCTTGCTTGCCGGTATCCTGGGCGGCCTTGACCAGCAGACGATCGCAGAGGAGTTCGTTAAGGGTCTCGCCGACTTTGCGTACGCTGCCGTCGTTATCGGTATCGCTCGCGGTATTCTGGTCATCGCCGAGGGCGGCATGATCATCGACACCATCCTCCAGGCGCTCGCTACCGCGCTCGCCGGTGCACCCGCCGCCGTCTACACCACGTTTATGTATGTCGTCCTTGGCCTGCTCTCTTTGCTGGTTCCCTCGAGTTCTGGCCTGGCGGCGCTCACCATGCCCGTTATGGGCCCCCTGACCGAGCTCATGGGCCTCAATCCCGAGGCGGCCGTCACCGCGCTCCAGTTTGCCAACCAGACCATCAACACCATCAGCCCCGTGGCGGGCATGACGGTCGCCGGTCTTGCCGTGGCTAGGATTTCGTTTGGCCAATGGTGGAAGACCATTTGGAAGTTCTTCATTTTCATGGTCGTCTTTGGCCTGATCGTAACGGCAATCTCTGGCATGCTTCCGGTGTAGGTGGTTGTGATGTCTGATCGTTTGACGGTCCTGACGACTAAGAGCGTCTTTACCGGTACGGGGGACCTGCCGTTTGAAGGTTTCGTAGCGGTCCGTGGCAATCGAATTGAGGCTGTTGGCACCAAGTGTGAGGTAGCTTCGTATTTGACCCAGGCGGACGAGGTAGTTGACCTGGGCGACCGCACTGTCATGCCTGGCCTGATCGATGTGCATACCTTCTATACAGGTTGGGCGCTGCGGACGTTGGGTTCTGATCTGTCCGGCATCGCTGATGCCAAAGAGGCTGTGTCGCTCTTGCGTGCGTGGAAAGAAGATCATCCGGATTGCGCGGCGGTTTTTGGCCACAACCTACCCGAAACGTTGGCATCGGATGCCGAGAACGCAAATACGGCAGCTGTGTTTGACGATTGTTTTGGCGATATCCCTGTCGTCTGCTTTACACCGGGAGCGGAGACCTGCGTTCTCAATGCTGCCGCCAGTGCGCGATACGGCTTTACGCCCCAGGCGTGCTATGCCGAGAAGATCTGGCGCATGATGAGCGATTTCCTCGCGCTGCCCGAGGTGCGTGCTGGGTATTCGGACTACATGAGCATGCTTAACGAGCGCGGCGTTACCGCCATCAAGGAAATGGCGTTTGATGACTACTACGGCTTTGCCGACGAAATGGCTCGCCGTGAGGAATCTGGTGAGCTGACGGTTCGCGTCTCTATGATGTCGCAGCCGGTGGGCGCCGGTGCAAATCTGGCATATGCCCGCGAGGCGCGAGAGCGCTTCCGGGGACCGTTCGTTCGTTTTTCTGGCTTCAACCGTATGACCGATCGCGGCGTATGGGCGGGGCTTGCCGAGATGATTGACCCCTATGAGGGCACGGCCGATGCGGGCGCTGCCGGCAAGACGGTCGTCGAGGAGCCAGAGTGGGATTTGATTGAGAACGAGCTGCGTGCAATTGATGCTGAGGGCTTCCGATACTCCTTGCATTGCCAGGGCGATGGCGCCGTTCGCCGCACCGTGGCGCTCTATGCCTCGCTGCCTCGAGACGAGCATGGACGGATGCTTCGCCGCCATGCGATTACCGATCTCGAGAACTCTGACCCGACCGATCTTGTCGAGTTTGGCAAGTTAGGTGGAATTTGCGAGGTCTATCCGCAGATTCTGACGCTGGACCGGCGCGAGGATTGTCTGTCGATGATGCGTCGACAAATTGGCGAGACGCGACTTTTGCACAGCTGGAATCGCCGCGGCATGGAAGATTCCGGATGCACAGTGTGCTGTGGAACGGATTTGCCGCTGCTGATTCCGAGCCTGGGCGAGTCAATCTACAGCGCGTGCGGCGGATTCTTCGCCGACGGACTGCCTGTGAATGAGGTCAACACGCTGACGCTTGTCGAGCTCTTGCGCGCTTGGACTGCCGGGGGCGCGTACGATCTGATGCGCGAAGACGAGCTGGGTACGCTCGAGGTCGGCAAGCTTGCCGATATCTGCGTGCTCGATCGGGATGTGTTCGACCTCGATTATCGCGACGCACGCGATCTTGCGGTTGACATGACGATGTCGGACGGACAAATCGTGTTCGATCGAAATAAGGAGGCATAAGATGTCTGAATCCAAACCGACGCTGCACCGCGAACAGATTGCGGGCATGAATATCCACTACATCATGTGGTCGCTCGATTACTTCCTTGATGTGCAGCAGCGTTTGGGCTTTGAGTCCATTGAGCTGTGGTGTGCGGAGCCGCATGTGACGCTCGACCACACGGGCTACTTTGAAGCTGAGGTCCTGGCGAAAAAGGCTGCAGACCGTGGGCTTAGGTATCGTACTCTGTGTCCCGAGAATGTTGTCTATCCTTGGCAGTACTGCGCACGCAAACCGCTGCATGAACAGCGCAGCTTGGCGTACTTTAAGCACGGCATTGAGCTTGCCGAGGTACTTGGGTGCGACCGCATGTCCATCAACTCGGGCTGGGGCGACTGGGACGAGGACCGCGAGGAAGCCTGGAAGCGCAGCCGCGAGCACTTGTCCATTCTGGCGGAGTATGCCGGTGAGCACGGTCTGGTGCTTACGATGGAAAGCCTGCGTCCCGAGGAGAGCAACCTTGTGACGACGGTTTCCGATGCGAAGCGCATGATTGACGAGGTCGCGAGCCCGTACTTACAGCCCATGGTTGATACAACCGCGATGGGCGTTGCAGGCGAGACGCTCGAGGACTGGTTTGCCGCCTTTGGTGATGGGGCAATTCACGAGATGCACTTTATCGACGGTGACCCGTATGGCCATCTGGTGTGGGGCGATGGCAAGCACGATATGGACGCCTTCGTCGCCACGCTCAACGCCCATGGTTTCGACGGCATGCTGGGCCAGGAAATCACGGACGGTCGTTACTACGATGATCCGGCGGCGGCAGATGCCAAGAACATGGCCGCATTCGAGAAATATCTGATTGACTAAAACAACCATCGGCCACGCAACCAACGTCATTGATTGCGGGCCAAATAAGAAAGGAACTGGATATGAACGCACACGATCTGATCAAAGAGGCAATTGCCGAGAAGGGCAAGTTCGACAGCGTCTACTGGATTGCTTGCGGTGGCTCCATGATCGATTTGATCCCGGCTCATGAGCTTCTGCAGCGCGAGGCAACCACCTTCACTTCGTATATCTATACGGCTCGCGAGTTCGATATCATGCGTCCGCGTCGTCTGGGCGAGAAGTCCCTGGTCATCGCTTGTAGCCACAGTGGCAACACCCCCGAGGTCGTCGAGGGCTGCGAGATTGCCCTTGCTGCCGGCGCTACGGTGATCGCCCAGACCGACAACGCTGGATCCAAGATCGACTCCGGCAAGTGGACCACGTGGGTCTACCCGTGGGGCGAAGGCGTGCCGCAGGCCGAGGTCCCCGCTGGCATTTCGCTGTCGCTTGCGGCCGAGCTGCTCGATCAGCAGGAGGGCTACGCCGATCTTGCCGATATGTATGCCGGTATCGCCGAGATGGATAAGATTCTTCCCCCGGCACGCGAGAAGGTAAATGCCGAGCTGGGCGATCGTTTTGCCAAGCTTTGCCAGGAGCACGAGTTCTTCTACATTCTGGGCAGCGGTCCCAACTTTAGCCAGACCTACGGTTTCGCTATCTGCTCTCTTATGGAGATGCAGTGGCAGCACTGCAGCTACATCCACTCTGCCGAGTACTTCCACGGCCCCTTCGAGGCTACTCAGGATGGCGTTTTTTACTTCCTGCAGATGGGCTCCAGCGAGTGCCGTGCTATGGACGAGCGCGCCCTGGCGTTCCTTAAGACGCATACCGATACGCTGATGGTGCTCGATGCCAAGGAGTACGGTATGGAAGCCGTGCCGGCGAGCGTCCGTGCCTATCTGGACCCGGTGCTGTTCTACGCCATGAACTGCGAGCTGCGTGCTGCACGCGGCAAGGTGTTTGATCACGATCCCGATTTCCGTCGCTATATGGGTGTTGTCGAGTACTAGAGGGGACAAAGGCCATGGCATTTAACGTTAACGCGCTCGGATTTGGCGACAACGTCGTCGATCGCTACGAGCATATCCACACCATGTATCCCGGCGGCAATGCGGTGAACTTCGCCGTTTATGCCAAGAAATGCGGTGCCGCACGCTCTGCATACATGGGCATTTTTGGCAATGACGCCGCTGCCGAGCATGTCATTGCAAGCCTCGAGGATGAGGGTATCGAGCTTGACAAGTGCGAGCAGATGATTGGCGAGAACGGAGCGGCTCGCGTGACCGTCGTCGACGGTGACCGTGTCTTCCTCGGCTCCAACGAGGGCGGTATCCGTGGCGATGCGCGCTATGTCCTCGATCGCTTTGACCTTTCGTACATGAAGCAGTTCGATGTGGTTCATTCGGGCAACTATTGCTTTACCGAGCGCGAGCTGCCCAAGCTGAAGGCTGCGGGCGTCACGGTCTCTTTTGACTTTTCGGACGACTCCACCGACGAGTACTACGAGCAGATTGCGCCCTACGTCGATTTTGCTTTCTTTAGTGCGGCGGATGCCGCGAGTGAGGACGAGATTCGCGAGCGTCTGGCATGGGTGAAGGGCCTGGGTCCGCGTTTTGTGTCGGCTACGGCGGGCGCCGAGGGCTGCATTGCTTACGACGGCGAGCGTTATTACCGCCAGCTGGCTAAACCGGTAACGGACATGAAGGACACCATGGGGGCGGGCGACTCGTTCCTCACCTCGTTTTTGATGTGCTATCTCGATTCCGCCAAGCGTGGTGAGGATGGCGCCGAGGCCATCGAGCGCGCGCTCGACTTTGCTGCCGGGTTTGCCTCGACCGTGTGCGGTATGGAAGGTTCTTGGGGCCACGGGGCGCCAATCGTCGAATAGCTTAAGAAAGCGTACGGCGGTCTGGCTATGAGGCCTTGGACAGCCGATGCAAAACAATAAGCGAAACGCGAAAAGGGGGCTCGCCATGTGGTGGGTCCCCTTTTGAGCATTGGAGAAGACCATGGGTATTAAAGCGTGTGCGGCTGGTTTTTGCTGCGCGGACGTCTATCAAAACATCGGCGTGTTCTATCCGACTGGTAACGGCATTGACTGGGGTATCCATCTTGCACGAATGGGCGTTTCGGTATCCGCCGTGTCGGTTGTCGGCAAGGACGAGTACGGAGACAAGATGAGAGAGGCGCTGGCCGCTGAGGGGCTTGATATCTCTCATCTGCGGGTGGAGGATGGCGACACCTCGGTGATGCTCATGGCATTGAAAGACGGCGTCGATCGCGTGCATCTCGAGGCAATCGATGGCGTAATGGAGACATATCGTCCGAATGAAGACGACCGGGCGTTTATCCTAGAGCACGACATCATTCACACCGACCTGTTTGGCAATTGTTTGGACCTCCTGCCCGAATGGCATGATGCGGGCAAGACGGTGGTAATGGACTTCTCGGTGTTCAGCCAGGATCCCGAATATGCCTGTGAGACTCATTTTCCTTACGTAGACTACGCGTTCATGTCGTTTGAAGAGGACACTCCGGAGCTACGAGATTGGGTGCGCCACGTGCAGGAATTGGGACCGCGCGTTGCGGTCGCCACGCTTGGCGAGAAGGGAAGCATTGCCTATGACGGTGAGCGCTTCTATGAGTGCGGGATCGTACCGGCGGAGAAGGTCGTTAACACCGTGGGTGCCGGCGACTCGTATATTGCCGGGTTTACCAAGGGCGTGATCGATGGCCTTGATATTCCGGCGTGTATGAAGGCGGGCGCTGAGCTGTCGTCCCGAGTGATTGGTTCGTTTGAGCCGTACTAGGGTCAAATGCCTGGAAAGGAGTACGAAATGGTTATCGACATGTTGGTCCATCCTATGCTCTACGGCGAGATCTGTACGCCGGGTGATGAGCCTGATGGATTCGGTTTTTGGTCACGAGAATTTGGTATGGGGCATATGGGCCCCATGGATTGGGATGAGCTTCAAGTCGAGATGGACGTCTGCGACGTGCAGAAGAGCGTGCTCATGCCGCTCGATGTAACCACGGCATGCGGAGGGCACTTTGGCACCAATGACCAGATTGCCATGCTGGTTGCCGCGCATCCCGATCGTCTGTGGGGATTTGCGAGCGTAGATCCGCAGGTGAGCGGTGCCGCAGACGAATTGGAGCGCGCCTTTACCGAGTTGGGGGCAAAGGGGCTTTGCCTGCATCCGGCAAAGCAGGGTTTTGCCCCCGATGATGCTGTGGCCGAGCCGCTTTACGAGCTGTGCGAGCGCTATAACAAGCCGGTGGTTTTCCATGCCGGTATGTCTTGGGAGCCGGGCGCAGAGCTCTCGCGCAGTAACCCGCTTGCATTTGAGCACACAATCGCAACGCATCCAAATGTGCGCTTTAGTTTGACCCACTTTGGCTGGCCCTGGGTGCGCGAGACCGTGGCGATGCTGCTCAAGTATCCCAACTGCTACACGGAAACCTCTATCACTTACATCGATTCGCCCGAGGAGATGATGCAGCGTCTTTTCACGGTCGATATGGGGCCGCTGTGGTATGAGCGCGCGCTATCGCATCAAGTGATGTTCGCCAGCAATACGCCGCGTTTCCGTGCGTTCAAACTCAAGCGGGCGCTCGATACCGTGTCCATGCGCGATGATGCGCGAGAAAGGCTCTACTGGGGTAATGCCCTGCGTTTTCTTGAAGGGGATGAGTGAACATGGTGACGCTCGAGACATTGAGCTATCTATCGACTGCTCCGGACCAGTTCATCGATATTACCGAGGACGTGCACGCTGCCATCGAACGCAGCTCGGTGACCAATGGCTTGGCAGCGATTATTTTGTCGCATACGACCTGTGGAATCGTGGTAAACGAGGGGCTGCCCTGCGTGGAGACGGATCTTATGGAGACGCTTGATCGCATCGCCCCACTCGATGCCCCCTATGCGCATGCACACTTCCTGCCGAGCTATGGAGCCACCGGCAACAACTCCTGTGGGCATATCAAGAGCATGATTTGTGGAAACAGTTGCTTCTTTCCCGTCCAAGATGGCCACATCGTGTGCGGAAGTGCCCAGAACATCTATCTTGCGGAGTTTGACGGTCCGCAGAAGCGAAAAGTGTACGTCGAGGTGCTGGGGGAGTAACGTCCCTGCAATAACTCTATGAAGGAGCACGTTATGTCGTTTCTAACCTCGATGTTCAAGACCGAAAAGCCGGTTATCGGAATGCTGCACCTGCGTCCTCTGCCGGGCGATCCACTGTATTACCCGGGCGGAAGCGTGTCGCAGGTCGTGGAAGCCGCCAAGCGCGATCTCGAGGCGTTGCAACAGGGCGGTGTCGATGGCATTTTGATTACCAATGAGCTCTCGATGCCCTATGAGCAGCACGTTTCTCCCTCAACCCTTGCATCGATGGGCTATGTAATCGGGGCTCTATCCCATGATCTGTCGACCCCTTGGGGAGCAGAGGCTATTTACGATGGTGATGCCACAATCGAGCTGTGCGCTGCCGTCGACGCGCAGTTCACACGCTGCAATTTTTGCGGTGCCTGGGCCGGTGATCTTGGGCTGATTAACCGAGATTTCGCTCACACCATGCGTCGCAAGGCGGCGCTGCGCTTGGACGACCTCAAGCTTTTTCACTTCATCACGAGCGAGGGGGAGGTTTATCTCAACGACCGCACGACTGCGGACATTGCCGATTCGCTTCTCTTTAATTGCCTACCGGATGCGATGGTCATCGGCGGTTCGGCTGCCGGTCGTGGCGCTTCGGGCGAGCTTGCCGATGAAGTCCGCGAGCGTGTTGGCGAAGTACCCGTGGTATGTGGCACCGGTTGTCGCGAAAATACCGTGGCTGACGTATTTGCTCACTACGATGGCGCGTTTGTCGGCACCTGCTTAAAGCGCGACGGAAAGCTGGATGCCCCGGTTGATGTTGAGCGGGTAGCTCGTTTTATGGCTGCCGCTCGTACGGCGCGAGGGGAGTAGGCACCTATGGCGCTCTATCTGGGTATTGATATTGGGACAAGCGCCTCTAAAGGCGTTTTAATCGATGATCGATGCAACATCGTTTGCCAAGCCTCTTGTGGACACGAGACGGACAACCCGTGTGACGGATGGTACCAGCATGATGCGGAGGCAGTTTGGTGGGGCGATTTTTGCCGCTTGTCGCGCGAGCTGGTGGCGCGATCGGGGGTTAATGCGGCGCAGATTGGATGCGTGGGCCTTTCCGCATTGGGTTGCGACTGCGTGCCGGTTGATACCGAGTGCAACGCGCTGGCGCCCGCGATTTTGTATGGAGTCGATGCGCGGTCGAAGCCGCAGATTGACGAGCTCCTTTCCGAATATGGGTCAGATCGCGCACGCGAGCTTTTCGGGCACGATCCCTGTTCGTCAGATATTGCTCCCAAGATCTTGTGGTTTAAGGAGAATATGCCCGATGTGCACGAACGTGCCGCGAAGTTCCTGACGGCGTCATCGTTTTTGTGCGCAAAGTTGACGGGGCGTTTTACGGTGGACCGTTATTTGGCGGAGGATTTTCTTCCCCTATACGACCGCTACACCTGGAAGGTTGATGCTCGGGAATGTGCTCGTTTCTGCCGGCCTGACCAGATGGCGGAGGTAATGTCGGCTACCGATATTGCCGGGGTGATTACGCGGCGTGCGGCCGAGGCGACGGGGCTCGCGGCAGGGACACCTGTCTTAGTGGGAACGGGCGACTCTGGTGCCGAGGCCATTTCGACGGGTGTATTCCGTCCCGGCGATATGATGGTTCAGTTGGGGAGTACGGCGTATTTCATCTACCTAGCTGATCATATGGTCGATGATGCCCGCCTGTGGCCAGGGACGTTTATCATTCCCGGAACTTACGGGATCTGCGCGGGGACCAATACGGCGGGTGCGCTCACATCGTGGCTGCGCCAAGAGCTGTATCGCGACGCCGTAGAGGCCGAGGGCCACGGTGGCCCCGATGTCTATTCGGTTATGGCGCATGATGCCGCCGATGTGGCGCCGGGTGCCGATGGGCTCCTGTGTCTGCCGTACTTTGCGGGGGAGCGTACTCCGCTCAACGATCCCGAGGCGCGTGGCGTCTTCTTTGGCCTGACCGGAAGGCATACGCGAGCCCATATGGTTCGCGCCGCCTTGGAAGGCGTCGCGTATACCGTTGCATCCCATGTCGACATTATCGAGCGAGAGCATGGACTGCCAATTGGGCGCATTATGCTTGTCGGAGGTGGAACCAAGAATCCAGTTTGGATGCAGGCTATCGCCGACGTATGCGGGCGCGAGGTCTCGGTTGCCAAGGTTACGGTGGGCGCATGCTTCGGTGATGCTATCATGGCAGCTCTCGCAGGTGGTGCCTATGCATCATGGGATGAGCTCGCCCAAGTCCTTGGCGTTGCGCAAGCAATCGTGCCCGATATGGCTGCCCACGAGTTATATGCGTCGCGCCGTCATATCTTTGACGAATTGTATGCACGCAACCGTGATCTCATGCACGAATTGGTGTAATGCTGCCGAATTGTACTGCCTACCAATAGGGACTGCGTTGTGCGATTCGCATGTCCCTTGGCATTTTAGCCCACAGGGGTTAGCGAAGGTCAAAAACAGCGTGCGCATTTGCTAAAACTGCCGACTCGATGCGCTTTGCGTCACAGTTTTTGAGTGAGGCAATGCGCATCGAGGTCCTTGTGAGCGATCTGATGAGCGACTGTGCGCTTGTTTCTGTGTTTGGTTCGGCTGGTGAATCGGTCTCGAGCAGTAAACGATCGAGTGGAATCTGTCGTGAGTATTCGCGACCGCGCTTGGTCGCGAGCATGCGTTCGTTGACGGAAAAATAACAGCCCGCATTACGCGCGCGGGCGAGTTCGTCCGAAGTGCCGCTAAACCAGTGGAAGATGATAGCGGGGGAGTCGGGGTTTGGGATGAGTAGCCCATGCGATTCGAGGACGTCCAGTACGGCTCCTGCTGAACGAACGGCGTGAATTGATATCACGCGTCCGGCAAGAGGATGCTGCACGAGCGCATCGCAGAGCCGGTTAAGTGCCTGTATTTGTAGCGGCTTACTTCCAGCAAAGCGTGCGGAAAAGTCGAGTCCGACTTCGCCGATGTAGCGCTCTTGGGCAGCAACTTCGCAAAGCAGATTGACTTCGGCAGGACCGCAGCGGCCGTCGGCGAGCCACCAGGGGTGGAGCCCAGCACCGACGATGATGCCTGGTTGGCGACGGGCGCGCTCGTTTGCGGCCGAAAAGTCGCGTGGATCGATGCCGCAGTCAAATAGACCCAAGCCCAGCGCCGTCGCCTCATCGGCAACGGCGTCCGGGTGAGCCATTAAATCAAGATGGCAGTGTGCATCAAATAACCGGGGCTCCATCTCGGTGCGCTCCGCTAGTCCAGACGTTGGCCATCGGAGCGTACGCGCTCAGTGCCGCGGCCGCTGATCTGGCGGATAACCTCGCCGGCAATCATCTGACCCATGATGGGCGGCATAAAGCTGGCGGTTCCCAGCTCGGTGCGCTCGTGGATGTTGGAAGGGTCGCGGGGCTGTGTCTTAACCGATTCCTCGCAGCTAAACAGTACATGCAGGCTCTTGATTCCGCGCTTCTTGCATTCTTTGCGCATGATGCGGCTCATGGGGTCACGTACCGTATCGAAAATGTCGGCAAAGCGGAGGCACTCGGGATGGAGCTTGTTGGCCCCGCCCATGGAGCTAACCAAACGAATGTCGTGGTCCTGAGCATATTTGGCAATGGTGAGCTTGGCCGAGATGGTGTCGATGGCGTCGACGACGTAGTCGAGCTTGCCGTCCGTCTGCTCCAAAACGCTCGCGAAGAAATCATCGATGTTGTCGCTCAGCAAGTATTCAGTTCGCTTGATGACGGCAGCGGCGGGATTGATGTCGTGGATCATGGCTTCCATCACGTCAACCTTGCGCTTGCCGACGGTGCTGTGAAAGGCGATGGCCTGGCGATTGATATTGCTGGGCGCGATGATGTCCTTATCCAGAATGACGAAATGACCGATGCCGCCGCGGGCGAGTGCCTCGCAGCAGTTGGAGCCCACGCCTCCGCAGCCGAGCACTAGCACCGTAGCATCGGCGAGCTTATCGAGTGCCTCGCGGCCCATGATAATCTCGAGCTTGGTGTCGCGTGTCTCGATGGCGGCTGCGGCAGCGGTTTCGGTCATAAATATCCTCCGATGGGGAAGCAGGTCGTGTTTTAGCTATCGCCATTATAGGTAATCGCCCATAGGTTGCGATGGCGTTTGCTTTGATGTGGTTTGAAGCATTGCGATTAGATAGTTAGACAAACATCTAAATATTGAGTATAGTGTGCACGTCATGAGAGATGATGAGAGGAGGTCTTATGCCGGGAGAGGGTTTTAAGGCGCTTGCCGATCCAACGCGACGGCGCATTTTGGAGTTGCTGCGCGAGGGCAATTGCACGGCGGGGGAGCTTGCCGAGCATTTCGATATCAGTAAGCCGTCGCTGAGCCATCACTTGGCGACGCTCAAAAACGCCGGGTTGGTGACCGACGAGCGCCATGGCCAAAACATCGTATACAGCTTAAACACCACCGTCATGCAGGATTTAATTGGCTGGTTTATGGGCTTTACAAACACTGAAGGTGATAAGGATGAATAACGAAAACAAGGGCATTCACCCCACGGGGGTATCGTCGCGCGTGTGGATTGCGCTGGTCGCTCTGTGCGTCGCCAATGTCGTAGCGCACCTCATGGTGATGCCGAGCTTGCCTGCGCAGATTCCCACGCACTGGGGCGCGAACGGCGCCGTCGACGGTTGGGGTCCTAGCTGGATGGCCTCCGCGCTCGGCGTGCTGCCTCTGGCGCTTCTCGCAATGTTCCGCATGGTGCCGCGCATCGACCCCAAAGGTGAGGCATATCGAACCTCGGGCAAGTTCTACCAGGGCTTCGTAATCGCCTTCACCTTGTTCATGTGCGCCATAAGCTGGCTGGGAGAGCTTACGGTCTGGGGCGTGGTGCCGTCGGTCGGTTCGGTTAACGTGCTGATTTCCGGTGTTGTCGGTTTGCTATTCATCGGCGTAGGCAACTACTTGCCGCGTGTGAAGCAGAACTATACGCTCGGTATCAAGACACCTTGGGCGCTTGCCGATCCCGAGAACTGGCGCCGTACTCAGCGTTTTGGCGGCGCCTGCTTTATGGTGCTGGGTATTGGCCTGATTGTGATGGGCGTGGCAGGCAGCGTGCTTTCGAGTGAAGTCGTCGCCGCGGTGATTGCGGTTCTGGCGTTTGGTTCGGTTGGAGCCGTCTACGTCTACTCGTATCTGTTGTGGCGCAAATCGCAGCGAGCCGCTCGTTAAGGTTGCGGAAAACTAGCGTACGCAGTTCATAGTATGTTCCGGGGGACTTTTCCCAGGTAGTATTAGGGGGTGTGGGCAACCATGCCCCTTTTTCGTTACGTTTCAGAGCTGGTTCCCTCATTTCGTTTCCACTAAAGCGAATCAAGAATAGGGAAACAGCAGGTAGAAAGGATAGAACAGACATATGGCGGAGTTTATCTACCAGATGTATCAGGCTCGCAAGGCCCATGGCGACAAGGTAATCCTTGACGACGTGACCCTGAGCTTCTACCCCGGTGCCAAGATCGGCGTCGTGGGTCCCAACGGCATGGGTAAGTCGACCCTGCTCAAGATTATGGCCGGCATCGAGGAGGTCTCCAACGGCGATGCCAGGCTCACCCCCGGCTACACTGTGGGCATCCTGCAGCAGGAGCCGCCGCTCGACGACGACAAGACCGTCATCGAGAACGTGCGCATGGCGTTTGGCGATATGATCGCCAAGGTCGATCGCTTCAATAAGATCGGCGAGGAGATGTGCGACCCGGATTGCGACATGGACGCCCTCATGGCCGAGATGGGCAAGCTCCAGGACGAGATCGACGCCGCCGACGGCTGGGATATCGATTCCAAGCTCGGCCAGGCCATGGACGCCCTGCAGCTGCCCGATTCCGACATGCCGGTCAACGTGCTTTCCGGCGGCGAGCGCCGTCGCGTGGCCCTGTGCAAGCTGCTGCTCGAGGCTCCCGACCTGCTGCTGCTCGACGAGCCCACGAACCACCTGGACGCCGAATCGATCCTGTGGCTCGAGCACTTCCTGCACAACTACCAGGGCGCGGTGCTTGCCGTCACGCACGATCGCTACTTCCTGGATAACGTTGCCGAGTGGATCTGCGAGGTCGACCGCGGTCACCTTTATCCCTACAAGGGCAACTACTCCACGTATCTGGAGACCAAGGCCGCCCGTATCGAGGCGCAGGGCAACCGCGACGCCAAGCTCGCCAAGCGCATGGAGGCCGAGCTCGAGTGGGTACGCAGCTCGCCCAAGGCTCGCCAGGCCAAGAACAAGGCCCGTCTGGCTCGTTACGAGGAGATGGAGGCCGAGGCCCGCGCAAGCCAGAAGCTCGACTGGACCGACATCCGCATCCCTGTGGGCCCGCGTTTGGGCAACAAGGTGCTCGAGGCCCATCATCTGCACAAGGAGTTCGATGGCCGTGTGCTCATCGACGACCTTTCGTTCACCCTGCCGCGTAACGGCATCGTGGGCGTCATCGGCCCCAACGGTGTGGGCAAGACTACGCTCTTCAAGACCATCGTGGGCCTGGAGCCGCTGACTTCGGGCGAGCTCGAGGTGGGCGAGACCGTCAAGATCTCCTATGTCGACCAGAACCGTTCTGGCATCGATCCCGATAAGAACCTGTGGGAGGTCGTCTCGGATGGCCTGGACCACATGATGGTCGGCGAGACCGAGGTCCCCAGCCGCGCGTACGTGGCGAGCTTTGGCTTTAAGGGCCAGGACCAGCAGAAGCGCGCTGGCGTACTCTCTGGTGGTGAGCGCAATCGTCTGAACCTGGCGCTCACGCTCAAGCAGGGCGGCAACCTGCTGCTCCTCGACGAGCCCACGAACGATCTCGACGTCGAGACGCTGTCCTCACTCGAAGCGGCGCTGCTCGAGTTCCCGGGCTGCTCGGTGGTCATTAGCCACGACCGTATGTTCCTGGACCGCGTCGCCACACACATTCTGGCGTGGGAGGGCACCGACGAGAATCCGGGCAACTGGTATTGGTTCGAGGGCAACTTCGAGGCCTATCAGGCCAATCGCATCGAGCGCCTGGGCGAGGACGCGGCCCAGCCGCATCGTATCCACCGTAAGCTGACGCGCGACTAGATCGTTACGCGGTTTTCCAAACCGCGTAACTGCTCGACGCTGCGCGGGTCGCAAGCACCCCATCTTGCCGTTCAAGCCGTCGCTCGCGTACCGAAGTACGCGTCGCTCCTCTTTCACGGCAACCTGGGGCACTTGCGGCCCGCTCGCTGTTGGTTACGCAACATCAACAAATAAAAACGGCTCAAATCCTGATTTGGATTTGAGCCGTTTGTCGTTACTGCTCGGGTTCTTCGACTTTATCGATGGCCCAGGTGGATCCGAGGCCACCGGTGGTATTGCGGCGGATGCGCACGGCAACCTCGCGGCGCTCGCCGGCCTGCGTGTAGCGCAGGGGGAAGCTTGCGCGGTTTCGCGCGGCCTCGATGGTACCGCGCTCGCGGGCGATCCAGTAGTACTCGCCGACAATGCCGAGGGTATCGGCGCCGTAGGGGAGATAGGTCGACAGCTGGTGCAGAAGCGGGCCGGGGCAGAAGACCTCGGTTGCGAAATCGACGGGGAAGTCCTCGGGGATGGCGGGCGCTACGGGTGCGGGGGCCGGTACCATCGCCGGTGCGAAGGCCTGCTCATTGACGGGCGTCATCTCGACGACGGGCACGGGTTCGGTGCCGAGTACTGATTCGGTGCCCACTTTCGGCATCGCCGCGGAACCTGCAGGCTCGACGATAGCGGGTGCGTCTGCGGTCGCGGTGTCGAGCTCAACCTGCGTCGCGCTCTCATTCTCGACGCTCGACTTTTCCTCGATGGGCGTGGATGCCATGGTGGTGATGCCGGCGTTTGCGTTCTCGGGGTCATAGACGACCGTGAGCGAGATGGCGGGCTGCGGCATCTCGGGCTCCGGCGCCGACTCGGTAGCGTCTTGATCAGCGGACTCGTCGGGCTGATTGTCCTCGGTCTCGTTGCCAAAGACATCGCTGTTTTGGAACGCAGGCGTCTCGGGTTGGTCAGCGGCTTCTTCGGTTGTCGACTTGGGCGCTTCGTTGAGCTCCACAGTGGCTTCCTGCTCGGATATGACTTCGGAATCGGTCGTGGCGGCGATTTCGGTTTCGGCTTCTGCCGTTACCTCAATAGCGACTTCGATCTCTGTCTCGGGCTCGGGTTCCGGCGCGGCTTCAACCATGGCTTCGGGCTCGGGACGCTTAACGTGCTTGGGGCGCACGGCCTTGAGGTCCTTCTCACCGCGTTTTTTCTTTTTGTAGGACTGCTTGGCGCCCTTGGCGGTCTTGGGCTTGTCCTCGCCCTTGGCAAGCGCAGCATCCCAGGCCTCGTTGGCGATGACGGTGGCATACAGGCGGCCGCCTTTAAAGACGGTCAGCTTAATGCAGTCGTTAAGTTCCTCGAGCAGCTCGCGCGTGGACTCAAAGCCCAGGTCATAAGCAGTCATGTCGCCTGCGGCGAGCGCCTCCTCGACCTGCGTCATAAACGTTTGCTTGCCGCATCCAATCGCATCGCGTAGCAGGCGATACAGATAGATGTGGTTGCCCAGCGAAAGCGTGGGCCTAACTATTGTCTTGCTCATGGCAAATCTCCTCTTTACACATGTAAAGCATCTTACCATCGCATAGCGTTCGCCATGGCGGCGCCCAAGGCAAACGGGCGCGAACCGCTGTCGATTCGCGCCCGTTATACAGGTCGGTTATCTATGAGAGGCAAATGTGCTTAGTTGCCCGATGCCGTGCCTTGGCTCGAGTTGTCAGATGCCGTGCCGGACGCGGTTCCGCTCGAGCTGTTCGAGCTGTTGGTGTTGCTGCTGTCTGTTGTGCCCGTTCCCGACGTGGTGTCGCTCGTCTGGCCGCCCGTGCTCGGCTGCGAACCGTCAGTCGTTTGGCTTGAGTCGGTCGTGCCGGACGGCGTGCTGCTGTTGGCCGTAGAGGAATCGGTGCCCTGCGATTGGTTTTGGGCGTTCGAGGACGAATTGGCAGAGGTAGAACTGTCTTGCGTGTCGTCCGTCTGTGCCTGCTGATCCTGCGGCTGAGTGTTGCCATTTGCATCGCTCTCGGTCGTGCGCGACGACAGGATTGGCTCGGGACGCTCGCCCAGACCCTCACCGGCAGTGGTGATAAGGATGGCGCCGGCGCAGGCGATGACCGCGACGATGGCGATGGCGATCGAGAAGACGATGACCTTCTTTTGTGTCTGGCTGCGCTCTGCCGCCGCCTTGGCGCGCAGGCTGTTGGGGGCGACGCGCGCCGTGGTCGCGCGTCCCGCAACCTGGCGCATCTCCTGCGTGGTCGCGGCGCCACCTAGGTGCTCCTCGACATTGGGCTCAACGGGCTCATAGGCGCCGGCGGGGTAGTCGACGTCGGCGTGCGTGCCCTTGATTGCTTCGGCGCTGGCGGAGATAAAGTGGCGATAGACCTGCGAGGACACAACAGTGATGACTGAGCTCACAGCGGCACCAATCACCGAGCCGGCAATGCCGATCTTTGAAGCAAGCGCCACGCTCGTGGCGGCAGCTGCGGCGCCGGCGATGATCTGGGGAATGGAAATGTCGTCGAACAGGCCCTTTTTGGGCGCGATGGCCATGGTCTGTCCAATGGAATGGTTCTCGTGTACGCCGTTGTTGAGCGATGCCGGCGTCATGACGCGCGTGCGCGGCGCGTCGGTGTACTTGGTTGTCATACGGGGTCCTCCCGGTGTAAATCTGCTTCGTTTCGTGTAGCCATCAGGGTACCCACCAGATGTGAATCGTACGTGACATTTAACAGATACCATCAACTCATCAATTGCTCACCAAGTTGGTGGGATGCGGTTCCACCCGGCGGTTGAACTACAATAGGGCTTGCTAATTGTGTTGAATAGCGTTTACGCACGGGAGCATTCTTATGAATCTTCACCTTTCTCAGTCTGATGGCTTTTTGCGTGTGGCGGCGGCCTCGCCGCGGATTCGCGTGGCCGATGTCGAGGGCAATGCCGAGGTTGCGCTGGCGGCTGTTCGCGATGCTGCCGGGCGTGGCGTTCGCGCGTTGGTGTTGCCCGAGCTTAATCTGACTGGCTATACCGCGGCCGATCTGTTCCATAATCGCACACTGCTGCATGCCTGCGAGGCTGCTCTGGTGCATATCCTCGATGAAACCCGTGAGCTGCCGATCGTCTTTACCATCGGTCTTCCCGTTGCGGTTGCCGAGAATATCTACAACTGTGCCGCCGTGTGCTGCGCGGGCGAGCTTTTGGGCCTCACGGCCAAGAAGTATCTGCCCAACTATGGCGAGTTCTATGAGCGTCGCTGGTTTGCTCCGTCGCCTGCGGATCCCGTGTGGGTTGAATTTGCCGGTCAGGGTCCGGTTCCGCTGGGTTCGGGGCTTGTCTACCGCTGCTGTGATGAGGGTGCCGAGGATATGGTGCTGGGCGTTGAGGTCTGCGAGGACCTGTGGGTGCCGGCGCCCCCTTCGACCGAGATGGCGCTTGCCGGTGCGACGGTGATTCTCAACCCGTCGGCCTCGGACGAGATTATCGGTAAGGCAGATTACCGCCGCAGCCTAATCTCCAATCAGAGCGCGCGCCTGTACTGTGCCTATGCCTATGCAGACGCGAGCGAGGGCGAGTCCACGACCGACATGGTCTTTGCGGGCGAGAACCTTATCTACGAAAACGGATCCAAGCTCGCCGCCACTAAACTGCTTACCTGCGATATGGCGGTGGCCGATGTCGATCTTGACCGGTTGGTTGCCGAGCGCCGTCGCTCGACGACATGGACGCGCTCGGACGATGCGCCGGAGGCCGTGACCGTCGAGTTCTCGTTTGAGGGCGTGCTGGCCGAAGAACCTGTCCTGCGCGATGCCTGCGATATCGACCGCGTTTTCCCGCGCGCGCCCTTTGTGCCGGCCGACCATGGCGACTTGGCCGAGCGCTGCGAGACGATCCTCGATCTGCAGACTGCGGGCCTCAAGACCCGCCTTGCCCACACGGGTACCAAGGCGGCCGTCATCGGCCTTTCGGGCGGCCTCGATTCCACGCTGGCGCTCCTCGTGACCGTGCGTGCGTTCGACGCCTTGGGCCTGCCGCGCACCGGTATCACGGCCGTGTCCATGCCCGGCTTTGGCACGACGCACCGCACCAAGTCCAATGCCGAGTCGCTCGCTCGCGACCTAGGCGTGAGCTTTCGCGAGGTCTCGATCCATGCTGCCGTGGAGCAGCACTTTAAGGATATCGAGCATGATCCGACCGTGCAGGACGTGACCTACGAGAACAGCCAGGCGCGCGAGCGTACGCAGATTCTGATGGATTTGGCCAACCAGGCTGGCGGTTTTGTCATTGGCACGGGCGACCTGTCGGAGCTGGCGCTCGGCTGGGCTACCTATAACGGCGACCACATGAGCATGTACGCCGTCAACGCGAGCGTGCCCAAGACGCTTGTGCGCCATCTGGTGCGCTATGCCGCCGATGTCTTTGGCGGGCGCATTGCCGAGGTCTTGCTCGATATCCTCGATACGCCGGTGTCCCCCGAGCTTCTGCCGCCCACGGGCGACGGCGAGATTGCACAGAAGACCGAGGATTTGGTGGGCCCGTACGAGCTGCACGACTACTTCCTCTACTATCTGCTGCGTTTTGGCTTTGAGCCGGGCAAGATCTACCGCATGGCGCTCAAGAGCTTCGAGGGCGTCTACGACGCTGAGACCGTCCACACGTGGCTACGTACGTTCTACCGTCGCTTCTTTGCCCAGCAGTTTAAGCGCAGCTGCCTGCCCGATGGTCCCAAGGTGGGCTCGGTGACGCTCAGCCCGCGCGGCGATTGGCGTATGCCGAGTGACGCTAGCTCGCGTCTGTGGCTTGCGCAGATCGACGCGCTCAATCCAGTTGACTAAGGTTGGCTAAATTGAACCAATACGGGGGTTGCAAGCGTTACACTTTTGCAATCTGATGGCCCGTATCGCGCGGCGCTCTTGTCGGAGCGCCGCGTTTTTTATATCGAAAGGTGGCACCATGCAGGCATCGCAGCGTCTCGACCGCTTTGGCGCGGAGGTCTTCGCCTCGCTCAACAACAAGCTTCTCGCGCTGAAGGCTCAGGGCAAGACCATTTACAACATGAGCGTGGGCACGCCCGACTTTAAGCCGTATGACCATGTGGTCGAGGCGCTCACGCAGGCAGCCCAAGATCCCGAGATGTGGAAGTATGCCCTGCGCGACCTGCCCGAACTCAAGCAGGCCGTGTGCGATTACTATGAGCGTCGCTTTGGCGTTTCGGGCATTACGCCGTCTATGGTGCAGTCGTGCAACGGCACGCAGGAGGGCGTGGGCCATTTGGGCCTGGCCCTGCTCGATCCGGGTGACACCATTCTGGTTCCCGATCCGTGCTACCCGGTCTTTGAGGCGGGTGCCAAGATTGCCGATGCCAAGCTCGAATACTATCCGCTGGTTGCCGAGCATAATTACCTGCCCTATGTGGCGGGTATCGATCCCGAGGTGGCCGATCGTGCCAAGTATATGATCGTGTCGCTGCCCGCGAACCCGGTCGGCTCGGTGGGCACGCCCGAGGTCTACGAGGAGATTATCGCCTTTGCCCGCGAGCATGATCTGTTGATCGTTCATGACAACGCGTACTCCGACATCGTGTTTGACGGCGAGCCCGGCGGCAGCTTCTTGCAGTATCCCGGTGCGCTTGAGGTGGGCGTGGAGTTCTTCTCGCTCTCTAAGTCGTTTAACGTCACCGGTGCTCGCATCGGCTTTTTGGTCGGTCGCGAGGATGTGGTCTCGGCCTTTGCCAAGCTGCGCGGCCAGATCGACTTTGGTATGTTCTTCCCGATCCAGAAGGCTGCCATCGCCTGCCTGAACGGTCCGCGCGATGAGGTCGAGGCGCAGCGTCTGAAGTACCAGGAGCGCCGCGATGCCCTGTGCGACGGTCTTGAGGGCCTGGGCTGGGAGCGTCCCAATGCGCATGGCTCTATGTTTGTGTGGGCCAAGCTTCCCGGTGGTCGCACCGATTCTATGGCGTTTTGCGAGGAGCTTATGGAGAAGGCCGGCGTTGTGGTAACGCCGGGCGCGAGCTTTGGCCCTTCGGGCGAGGGGCACGTGCGTATGGCACTGGTCCTGCCGCCCGATCAGATCGCTTTGGCTGTCGAGGCCATTCGCGAGGCTGGCCTGTATTAGAAACCTATTTCGACCCGTCAATAGCTCGAAACCGATTTCGTGCAGTTATTTTACGAATTCTGCAAACAATTTCGGTAAACGGTCGATTTTTGGCTGCGAATAGGAGCATAATCAAAGTCCCGATTGGATGTATTGGGATTACGACAAGCCGCTCGGGTCGTTCCCGGGCGGCTTGTTTGTGGAGAGAGATGGGAGTTTCTAATGGTTAACGAGAAGAAGGTCGCTATTGTCGGCTGCGGTTTCGTCGGTTCGTCTTCGGCGTTCGCACTGATGCAGAGTGGTCTGTTCTCCGAGATGGTCCTCATCGACGTGGACAAGAACCGTGCCGAGGGTGAGGCCCTGGATATCGCGCACGGCATGACGTTTGCCGAGCCGATGAAGATCTACGCCGGCGATTATTCCGATGTCGCCGACGCCGCCATGATCGTCGTCACTGCTGGCGCTGCCCAGAAGCCCGGTGAGACCCGCCTGGACCTGGTCAACAAGAACGTCAGCATCTTTAAGTCCATTATCCCCGAGATTAAGAAGTCCGGCTTCGACGGCATTCTGCTAATCGTCTCCAACCCGGTCGATGTCCTGACCTACGCCGCCATCAAGATGTCCGGCCTGCCCGAGGGCCACGTCATCGGTTCCGGTACCGTGCTCGACACCGGCCGCCTGCAGCAGATGCTTGGTGCCCACGTCGAGGTTGACCCGCGCGATGTCCAGGCCTATGTCATGGGCGAGCACGGCGACTCCGAGTTTGTCGCTTGGTCCAGCGCTCAGGTTGCCGGCGTTCCGCTGAACACTTTCTGTGAGCTTCACGGCCACTTGGAGCATGAGGCTGCCGAGAAGCGCATCGCCGAGGACGTCAAGAACTCCGCCTACACCATCATCGAGAAGAAGCACGCCACCTACTATGGCGTCGCCATGGCCGTCAAGCGCATCTGCACCGCCGTCATGCGCGATGAGCAGACCGTTCTGCCCGTCTCTTCGCTCATGGTGGGCGAGTATGGCCTGTCCGATCTTGCCATCTCCATGCCGACCGTCGTTGGCCGCGACGGCGTTGTCTGCCGCGTCCCCGTGCCGCTGAACGACGACGAGCAGCATGAGCTCACCGTCTCCGCCAAGGCCCTCAAGGACATCATCGACAGCGTCGATTTCTCCTGCTAAATCAAGCTCGCTAGAGCGAAAAGCTACAATGAAGGCGTCCGGGCCCACACGGTCCGGGCGCCTTTTTGGTGCAAAGTAACCTGACCCCAATGCACCATAGTTGATGGGAGGGCCATGTCGGATTCGCCTAATTTTTTGACCTATGCCCAGACGGCGTTTGATCCGTTTGAGGAGCGGCCGTTCTGCGCGGTGGATAGCCTCGTCTTTGCGTGGTTGTCCTATTTGCGTTTGCCGGGTGATATGGCGGAGCTGACGAACTGGCAGGGCCTAGACGTACGCGAGCTGCTGCGTGCCGAGTGCTACCGGGACATGATTGACGACTTGTGGGACCCGGAGGGGAGCAGGGCCTTGTTGGAGGCCGTGGCAGCAAGTCCTCGCTACCGTGGCGTGCACGTTTGCGGCTATCGTGCTGTGAGCGATATGGTGGCGACGGAGCAGTTTGCAGCCATGGCGTTCCGGTTTCCGGCGGGGTTTAGTTATCTTTCCTTCCGGGGGACCGATAGTACGATTGTGGGCTGGAAAGAAGACTTTAACATGGCGTTCCGGTGTCCTGTGCCGGCCCAGGAATCCGCGGCACGTTATGTGGACGAGGCGGCGGATGCGATTGGCGGGCCGCTTTTGTGCGGGGGTCATTCCAAGGGTGGAAACCTTGCGGTGTACGGTGCAGCGATGTGCTCCGATGTTGCCCGTGAACGAATCGAACGGGCGTATTCCCATGATGGTCCGGGCTTCGTCGAGGAGTTTCTGAGCGGCAACGCCTTCGCCGACCTATCCGGTCGAATCGACAAGACGCTACCTCGGTCGTCGATCTTTGGCATGATTTTCGAGACACAGGAGGACTATGCCATCGTTGAGAGCACCGAGTTCAGCCTGCTTCAGCATAATCCCTTTAGCTGGGTGGTTGATGGTCGCGACTTCGTGTACTGTGAGCGCCTGTCCGCCGGTGCTCGATACGTTGATGGCTCCATTCGCGAGATGCTGCTTGCGGTGTCGCCTAGCGAGCGCGAGCGTTTTGTAGATGCGTTGTTCTCCGTGCTTGAGGCTACGGGTGCTGAGCGGTTTGCGGATATCGCTGGGAATCTGCGCGAGAGCCTGCCCGTGATGCTCCAGGCTGCGCAAGGCTTTGACAAGGATACACGACGCTTTGTCTCGCAGACTATCGTTGCGATTCTTAAGTGTGCGCTTCTGCCCAAACGTCCCCAGATCGACATGCCCGCTGCCGGCAAGAGCTTGGCAGAACAGCTCGAGGCTTGGCAGTCCGAGCTCCTGCGCTAACCATTGGTGCAAAGCAACCTGTCCCCGATGCACCAATCTTCGATGCGCCTGGGGCGGGATCGACCGCTATACTGGTTCGTGCCGAAATCGATCTAGAACGGAATGCCGTATATGAAAATCAATCACGCGATTCTGCATATCCTGGACTTTGACTCTGCCGTCAACGTCATGAGCCAGCGCGAGCTCGATATCGA
>CAUBTS010000010.1 GCA_958438955.1 uncultured Collinsella sp. | reverse complement strand
CTGGCCGCGTGCCGTCTTGAGCATGCGGGTCACCGATTTATGGTCTGCCATCATGTCGGGTCCTCGTTTCTGGTCGATCTTCCGGATGTCCCCGTCAGTTGCGGTGAAATACGGACCGTTTAAAGGCCTAGGGCGGCACAACAGTCCGTATTTCACCGCAACTTCTGAGGATTCAGTAGGCAGCGACTGCTATGCGGCGGTCACCGAAAGGGCGTGGAACTTCTCGCCGGCGCCCTCGACAGCGGCGGTGAGCTGCTCGACGGTCACGGTGTCGGCGCACTCCACCTGGACGGTCTGGGTCTCGTGATCGGCGTCGGCGTCGGTCACGCCGGCCACGTTGAGCAACGCCGTCTCGACGGTGGCGTCGCAATGGCCGCACATGAGGCCGGAAGTCTTGATTGTGTAACGCATGGGTATTCCTCCCTGTTGTGTCGGCTTTCCCAGGCACCCGACCTTGACCTTCAAGCCGTCGCTCGCGTACCAAAGTGCGCGTCGCTCCTCTTTCGGGTCAATCTCGGGCGTCTGGAAAACCCGTTCTAGATGGACTTAATGGTGAGCCTATTTTGCCACTTTTGGCTTAAAGGATTTTAAGCGCAGCGCATTGCTTACGACGCAGACACTCGACAGGCTCATGGCCGCGGCGCCAAACATCGGCGAGAGCTGCCAACCGGTGAGGGGGAAGAACACGCCCGCCGCCAGCGGAATGCCGATGCCGTTGTAGAACAGCGCCCAGAACAGGTCCTGCTTGATGTTGCGAATTGTGGCGCGCGACAGCTCGATGGCACGGGCGACGTCCATGAGGTCGCTGCGCATGAGTACCACGTCGGCGCCCTCCTTGGCGATGTCTGCGCCGGTGCCGATAGCAAGGCCCACGTCGGCGCGCGCCAGGGCGGGGGAGTCATTGATACCGTCGCCCACCATGGCGACCTTGCTGCCCGCATCCTGCAGCTCGCGTACGTGGTGCTCCTTGTCGGCGGGGAGGACGTCGGCGATGACCTGTTCGCTGCTCAGCCCCACGCGGCGGGCGATTGCTTCGGCGGTGACTCGGTTGTCGCCGGTGAGCATGCGCACGTCGACGCCAAGCGAGCGCAGTGCGGCGATGGCCCCGGCGCTCGTCTCCTTGACCTCGTCCGCCACGGCGATGGTGCCGACAAGCTCGCTGTTCTTGGCAAAGAACAGTGGCGTCTTGCCCTCGGCCGCGAACTGTTCGGCAAGGCCGGCGGGAACCTTCACGCCCAGCTCGTCCATCAGACGCACGTTGCCGGCGGCGATGACATTCTGCCCCTCGCGCGCCGTAACGCCTCGCCCGGGCACGGCGGCAAAGTCCTCGACGGCGCGCGCGACAATCCCTCGCGTCTCGCACTCGGCCATAATCGCCTCGGCCAGCGGGTGTTCGCTTGAGCGCTCCAGCGCGGCGGCCAGCTTGAGTAGCGCCTTTTCGCTCATGGCGGGCGATCCGTCGGCGCGCGTGGCTACCACGATATCGGTCACGGCAGGCTTGCCGCGAGTGACCGTTCCCGTCTTATCGAACACCACGGTGCCCACGCTGCGCAGATTCTCCAGCGCCTCGGCGCTCTTGAACAGAATGCCCATCTCGGCGCCCTTGCCGGTGCCGACCATAATAGCGACGGGCGTGGCCAGACCCAATGCGCACGGACAGCTGATCACCAGCACAGCGACGGCGGAGGTGAGCGCTTCGTTCACGCTACCGGTCAGTGCCATCCACGCCACGAAGGTCATGGCCGAGATCACGAATACCACGGGCACGAACACGCCGGCGACCTTGTCGGCCATGCGGGCGATGGGCGCCTTGGTGGCGTTGGCGTCCTCGACGAGCTGGATAATCTTGGCGAGCGACGTGTCGGCGCCCACGCGTGTGGCACGGAAGGCAAACGAGCCGGTGCGGTTGACAGTGGCGGCGTTGACGGTGTCGCCGGCGGTCTTTTCCACGGGGATGGACTCGCCGGTGAGCGCGCTCTCGTCCACGGCCGAGCTGCCCTCGAGCACCACGCCATCGACAGGGATGGACTCGCCGGGGCGCACACGCAGCACCTGGCCGGGCAGAATGGCATCGACGTCGACGGTGGCCTCGCTGCCGTCCTCTGCCACGACGGTCGCGGTCTTGGGTGCTAAGTCGATGAGCGCCTCGATAGCGCCGCCGGTCTTGGACTTGCTGCGCGTCTCGAGGTATTTGCCCACGGTGACGAGCGACAGGATGGTGCCAGCGCTCTCAAAATACAGGTTGTCCATGCTCGTCATCATGGCCTCGTGCACCTGACCTGCGGCTAGCTGGTCGGCCATGATGAACATGGCGTAGAGCGACCAGGCGATGGAGGCGGTGGCGCCCACGGCAATAAGGGCGTCCATGGTGGGCGCGCCGTGCGCGAGCGATTTAAACCCGTTGATAAAGTACGCGTCGTTGACGTAGACGATGGGAATGAGCAGGACGAGCTCGGTGAGCGCGAGCGTCATGCTGTGGGTGTGGTCGGTGAAGATGCCGGGCAGCGGCCAGCCGAGCATGTGCCCCATGCCTATGTAGAACAGTGGGATGAGGAATACGATCGAGACGATGAGGCGGGTGCGCATGGCAGAGGCGGCGGCCTCCAACTTTTTGGTCGGTGACTCCATATGGGCGGCGCCGGACCTGGCTTGCGCACTTCCGCTTTGGACAGCGTCGGTGCCCGTGCTGATGGGTGAGGCCGAGTAGCCCGCGCGGTCGACAGCGGTGCAGATGTCGTCGGGGGAGACCTGCGCAGGGTCGTAGTCCACCAGCATAGAGCCGGCGAGCAGATTGACCGCGACGCTTTGGACGCCGTCGAGTTTGCTCACGGCGCGATCCACATGCGCCTGGCAGGCGGCGCATGTCATGCCGCCCACGTCGAACTTATCTTGAGCCATGGCTTCTCCTTTCTGTGACGTAGTGTCGGAAATGTTAACCTGCCGATACTATACACCCATACCCCCTGGGGGTGTCCAGTGGAGATTGAAATGTATGACATTTCGTTATTGGTTGAGCTGATGGCCAGGTCGGCGGGCCGTAGCCGGTCTAATGTCTCAATCTGTAACAACTAGACCCGATTTTGTCGAATAACTGTTACAGATCGAGACAGACCGTCCGCGGCCAACTCAAATGTCTTGATCTGTAACATCTAGAGAGGTTTTTGACCCCTTACTGTTACAGATTGAGATGTTGTCTCGCGGGATTGGGGTTTGTCTCGTTCTGTAGCATCTAGACCTGTATCTGCCGAGCTAGTGTTACAAATCGAGACAACTGCCGGGGAGGGGTCCCGTCACGGCAAGACGCCCGCCGCCTAGATACAGAACCCGGGAATCACACAGGTTAGCTTGTTTGGCTTTTCCGCAGGCGTTGCGTACGTAAAGACGTCGCCGTCGTGGCCCACACGGTTTATGTAGAGCGTGCCTTCGGTCTCCGATGAGTCGGGGCTCACCGTGCGCTCCCACCAGCAGGTGTCCTTGCCCTTCCGCTGGCGGACCATCGTCTCGTTCGTGGAATACGGGCTCACCTTGAGCTCGCGGAAGAGCTGATACTCCTTGCCCTCGCCGTTGTAGATTTCTGCCAGGTAGTGATAGTCCTTGGCAAACGAATCGGGCGGTTGCGTACCGCACAGCTCGACCATGGCGGGCAGCCAAAGGGTTGCGGGCAACTCGCTCAGACACGATGCACTGTTGGCGGCGCCAGCGTTATTCGAGACCTTTTTGACAGATTTGATGAGCGCGCGCAACTTGTTGGGCAGCAGCTTAAGGCCGTCGCCGTTGAGCCATTCCCGCAGCTCGCAATCTGCCCAGCCGGCGCTCGGCGGTTCAGCCGCAGCGTTGCGCTCGGCAATACCCGCATCGAACATAAACGTCAGTCCGGCCTTGCCCGTCCCGTCCAGAAGCTCATCGTGGCGGATGCCCACAAGCTGCGCGCCAACCTGCAGCCCGTTGGTGAGCGTGACACGCTTGGTACACGGATAGGGGATATGCCCATCGGCATCGAGCAGATGATAGCGCCTGGCAATCTCGCGTGCCTCGCTACGGGTCTCGGTGGCCTTAATCTTGAGCGAAATCTCCTGCAGCTGATCCCAAGTGTAGTCGTCAAGTGAACTGCGGATGCCGTCCAGGTAGTCGGGGATGCCAAAGCCATGGGTTGCCGCCCCGATAACGCCGAGCCCCGCAACGGCTGCGACAACGCCACCGATAATAAAGCGGCGGCGGGTCATGGCATCGTGGCGGGCCTGATTCAGGATCTCTCGTGCGCGCTCGCCGGCGACGTCGACCTTAAGGTGCGTGCCAGAATCGATATCAATCGCGGCCTCGTCTCCTGTGCCTTCGCGGCCCTCGGATTCGGCATCGGTGAGGTATGCCGAGAGTACCTCGAGCATCTGCTGCTCGGTGGGACGATCGCACTGCTCGACTGAGAGACCCTTCATGATGATCTGGACGAGCGCTTCATCGCCCTCGCAGCGCGGCTCGAGCGGTGCCGGCTTGGTCTTGGTCTTTACGAGATAGAACGAGCCGGTTGCAGCGGCGTCCGTCGACTCAAAGTCAAACGGTTTGCGACCGCTGTAGAGCTGGTACAGAATGCTCGAAAGCGCATAGACGTCGATTGCCGGCGAACGGCGAAGGGCCGCGATGCCTTCGATATCCTGCGTGAGCATCTCGGGCGCGGCGTATGCGGGCGTGGCAAAGCGCCAGATGTCGGCGCGCCGGGTGATCGTGTCGTCGCCGAGAGCCATGGTCGCGGAGCCCATGTCGATGAGGCAGGGGTCAAAGGAGCAATCGGCAATCTGCTGCTCGAGCGTTCGGCTGGTGGTGCGGAACATGATATTGGCGGGCGACAGATCGCGATGGATGACCGGATTCACGAGGCCTTGGGTCATCAAGAGCACACGAAGCACGGCGTTTCCGACGGCGGCGACCATCTGGGTGGTCAGCCCGCCCGAGGCGTCGTGCGGAAGCAGGGGCAGCGCCTGCTTGAGCGAGGTGCCCTCGACCCACTCCATGAGGATGAGAGGGTCATCCTCGCACGATCCGTAGCCATAGACGCGCGGAAATCCGCGCAGGTGCGAGACGGTACACAGATGACGGTACTCCTCGAACAGCGCGGCGGTGCTGGCCAGGTGCGCTGCCGATTGCTCGGCGGAGCGGTCGGGGGCTTGGCCGGAAAGGATAGCGTTGTCCTTGAGCAGCTTGACGGCAAAGACCTCGCCGCTCGTGTTGGTCGCGCGCAGCACGTGCCCGATGTTGCCGTTGTTGCGGTGGGCCGTCTGGAGAATAAGCGTCATAAACCGACGTTTGGCGTCGTCCTCGGCGCTGGGGTCGACCGCCACGGCGGTATCGAACGTATCGAGACGGATGAGTTTGTCGCCATAGGCGCTATCGGTAGTATCCATGGCGTTCCTTTGTCTGGCATGGGTTGCCGCACGTATACGCGAGCAGTGCGGATATCGGTAAAGTACCATGATAGCCGCACTGCCCACGTATACCGCTGAGCATTGTCGTTTACGACGCAGAAGGTAGAAGACGAAAGACGGACGGCGACCGTCTTCCGATCGCCGTCCGCGCTAGTCCACAATGACAAGGAATGTCGTGTAGAGACCCAGATGGAGCCTGTCGCTGTTTTCGATTTCCACTGGGGGATAGATCTTGCCAGGCTCGCGTTGGTCGCGCGGCGGCTCAATCACAATATCGCCGTCACCCGCGCCCGATTCGAGCACTGTGCCGTTGGTCGACCCAAGGCCCTGGGCGTACCAGTGCTCACCCTCAAGCCAAATGCGAAGATGCTCGCGCGATGCGTCGGCGCCCACATCGGTGATGCTGGGCGAGGTTTTGGGCAAAGAACCAATCACGGTGCCGCGCGGATCGCGTGTGAGGGGATGGATTTGCATGCCGGCGCAGTTGTCGGCATGGGTTCTGAGCAGACCGAGGTTGGGGGCGACGGTGCGCGGCTGCTCCAGGCTGCTCATAAAGCCACGTCCGACGGTAGTTTCGGTGGTGCCAAAGTGCTCGCCCGTCTTGCTGTCGCAAAAGCGCTCGACGGTGGCCACGCCCTGAACGGGATCGGCGAGCGCCCCCGTTGCCACAAAGAGCATAAGGTAAAGCGTGCTTTTCTCGCGCACGGCATTGCCGTCAAAGTTGTCGATGCGATTGAGGGCATTTGCATATAGGCGGCTGTCCAGCTTGTAGCTGGCGAGAGCCGACATCATTTCGTTGGCGGCCGGACCGCGATAGTGCTCGGCGATTGCCCGATAGGCGGACTCGCCGCCGCCGAGCTTGCTGCAGATTGCCGAGGAAAGGTTGAGCGTGGTGACGGTAAAGTCGCTGTAGATGGAGGGCGCGCACTGGTCAGGCTTGCGATGGACGATGTAACGGGTGAGATACGAGCGGTTGGAAGAGCATTTCTCGAGCAGGGTACTGCCGAGATAAGAGTTTTCATTGATGAGCATTCGGGCGATCTCGAGATGTTTAAGACCGCCGAACGAGCGAATATCGTTATAGAGGACCGAGCAAGGCGTCTCTGCTGCCACGGATACCTCCTTTGATTGCTTCCTAGCCAATATGGCGATAGGAATTAATGGCCCCCGGTGGGCGACGTATTAAATGGCTGCGCAATATATAGCGTAACCAAAGCAACATTATAGGCCACATGTTCGAAATTGCAGGAAGACTGAGAGATTTGGTTTGGACTGGACGGAAATCCCCCTCTGTCTTGATTTATAACAATTAGGGCCGATTTTACTCGTTAACTGTTACAGATTGAGACGTTTGTGAGCCGTGTCGACCGTTTGTCTCGATCTGTAACACGTAGAGGAAGATTCGCCCTGTAGATGTTACAGATTGAGACAATCAGCCGGGCCCACCTCGTCCGCCTCGTCATCTGTGGTTTACGTGGGGGCATACGGAGTACGGGTATACTAACCGGCGGCGAATCTGCTCCATCGCTTAGAGCTGCTGCGTCTGGACGGCGCGTGATAGGGCTGCCAAAGCGATCGCCAGCGTGCTGAGCAACGTCCTCTCTGTGCGCACCTGTTTTTGTATGTATTAGCGCACTACCAAGCACGCCCGCGCGGCCGCATGCCGCGCTCATGACGCGTGCAGATAAGGAACAACAACATATGCGTAATTCTGTATCCGACGTCACCGACGCCGAGATTCTGGACGAGGCCCGCGAGGCCATGACCCAGGCTGCCTTCGATGCCGCCGATGAGGCCAATGCTGCCCAGGCCGTCGAGTCCGCTACCGAGAGCCTGCCCGCCTTTAACGAGCTGGGGCTTTCGGACGAGATACTCCGTGCTATCGAGAACCTGGGCTACACGGCGCCGACGCCCGTGCAGGCCGGCTCGATCCCCGTGGTGCTCGAGGGTCGCGACTTGCTTGCCGCCGCTCAGACCGGCACCGGCAAGACGGCCGCCTTTTTGCTGCCGACCATGAACAATCTGGAGCACATCGCTCCGCCCAAGCCCGTGCGCGAGCGCGGCGGCCGCAACCGCCGTCGCGGTGCTAAAAAGCCCGAGGGCAACGGCCGCGGCCCCGTGATGCTCGTCATCACCCCTACGCGCGAGCTTGCCCAGCAAATCGACGAGGTCGCGAACAAGATCGCCGACGTCACCGGCCATGTCGCTGTGACCGTCGTGGGCGGCGTGAGCTACAAGCCGCAGACCGCTGCCCTCAAGTACGGCTGCGACATCCTGGTCGCAACGCCGGGCCGTCTGGTCGATCTGATCGAGCAGGGCGCTTGCCACCTGGACGAGGTCAAGGTGCTGGTGCTCGACGAGGCCGACCGCATGCTCGACATGGGCTTTTTGCCCGCCGTCCGCCGCATTGTGCGCGAGACGCCGGCCGAGCGCCAGACGCTGCTGTTCTCGGCGACCCTCGACGAGGAGGCCGTGGGCGAGATCACCGACCTGGTGAGCAACCCGGCTCGCGTAGAGATCGCGCCGGCCACGTCGACCGCCGACACCGTCGACCAGTTTGTGTTCCCGGTGTCCATCGAGGCCAAGAACAACCTGCTGCCCGAGTTCCTCAAAAAGGAGGGCCCGGAGCGCACTATCGTCTTTATGCGCACCAAGCACCGCGCCGACAGCTGCTGCCGTCGTCTGGAGCGCAAGGGCATTAAGGCCGCCGCGATTCACGGTAACCGCAGCCAGGCCCAGCGCGAGCGTGCCCTTTCGGCCTTCCGCGACGGTACCGTCGACGTGTTGGTGGCAACCGACGTGCTTGCCCGCGGCATCGACATCAGCGATGTGCGCTACGTCGTGAACTTTGACGTGCCGGCTGAGCCGACCGACTACATCCACCGTATTGGCCGTACGGGCCGTGCCGGCGAGCTGGGCTGGGCCATCACGTTTGTGACCGAGCAGGACGTGGACGAGTTCTACGAGATCGAGGAGCTCATGGACAAGACTGCCGACATCTACGAGGCCGGCGACCTGCACGTGGGTCCCAATCCGCCCGCCGTTGACCCCGAGCGCGATCCTGCGGCCTTTAAGGTGAAGAAGAAGACCAAGCGCGGCAAGTCCAAGAGCAAGAAGAAGCTTGAGCAGGCACGTCGCGACGGCAAACGCAACGGCGATGACTACGGCGATGTGGCCGGTCGTTCCAACCGCGGTCGCGACGAGCGCCGCGGCGACGGCGAGCGTCCGAGCCGTCCCAAGCGCGGCGGCAAGACCCGCGTGCGCGAGGGCGTTCAGGCTCGCGTGGACGAGGCCGTGGAGAGCGTGGCCCGCGAGGTGGCTGCCGAGGAGCGCGGCGGTGCTGGTGCCGTCGAGCAGGCCCCGCGAGGCAACCGTGCCGAGCGCCGTGCCAAGCAGTTCCAGGGCGAGGCACATCGCCGTCGTCGCGAGGACGAGGACCGCGGTGGTCGTCGCCGTGTTGAGCGCGAGGACGAGGGCCGCGGTTCGCGTGGCGGTAAACGCGGTGCGGGCGACCGTCGTCGTTCCGGTCGCAATGACGAGCGCGGTGGCCGTGACGAGCGTCGCGGCGGCGAGGGTCGCGGTGCGCGTGGCGCCCGAAGCGGTGAGTCCCGTGGCGGCAAGCGCTTTGAAGAGCGCAGCGGCCGTGGCGGCGAGCGTCGCGAGGGTGCTCGCGGTAATGGCGGGCGCAGCGGCGCTGGGCGTTCTGGCGAGTCGCGCGATCGTCGCGATCCGCGTGCCAGCCGCGATCGTCGCGATGACTGGCGCAACTACGACGATACCCGCGAAGAGCGTCGCGGCGGCTACCGTGGTGGTCGCGGCGGCAACCAGGTGGGTTCCCGTGGCGGTCGTGCCGGCGGTCGCGATAACCGTGGCAGCTATGGCAACAGCCGTGGCGGCAAGCGCGGCGGCAGCTCCCGTCGTCCCGGTGACGGCGGCGGCAAGCGCAAGTAACATACGCGTCGCGCGGTAAGGCGAGACGAGTTCGGGCCCCGAGCAGACTATGCTCGGGGCCCTTTTTGTGGGCGTAGTTTGAGGTGGGCCGGCCCCCTCACGAAAAAGCACGGAGGCGGTCGCGGCAAGAGATGTGGGTTATCGGCTTAGTTGGAGATTCGCGTATGCGGGGTTCTGGCATAGACGGAGAACGTGAAGCTCCCTACTGACGCACGGTGGCCGCAGTGCCCGGGCGGACACACTCGGGATTCCGCTCGCTGCCTGGCGCCCTTGCTGCCATCTGACTTTCACGCTCGCATTGTTCTGGATGCGGGCGTGTTTTTTCACGGCACGCACGGGTCCCCCGGGGTGCGCCGTGCATTTTCGGGAGTTTTCAGCAAGCCGGGGTGGCTGCATGCGCGCCGGAAGCGTCTATTTGATCTCGCGAGATCCCTCGACGGGCGATTTGGGTCGGCAGGCGGCGTACGGCGTGGCGATAGCGCGCGTTTCGCGCCGTGCCGTGCCCCAAAGCGACGCCGGCCGCGCGATGCTCCCGGTTCGCGGCGTCGCCGGCGGGGGTCGCGATGCTGAATACTCCGGTTTTTGCACGGTCCAAGCGGGGGTACGTTGGGACGGGAAGGGGCGCCCCCATCTATTTATGCATGGCACAAGCGAAAATATGCAAGACAATAGGGCGCCATGCGCCGGATGCCCAGATTGGGCGCGCCATACGCCGACGTTCGCCGCGTCCCTTCCGCGCCGTGCGCGAATCAAAAGGCGAGGGCAGTTATGGGCGTGCGGGCGGCCCTGCTGACGGCGGGGTTGCAGCGGAGCTTGCGCTTGCCGTGGGCGATCGCGCGCCCTGGGCGCCGGCGCTCGACGGCCGCATGCTCCTGCTTGCCACGCACGATGCCGCTGACGCTCGGGCCCTCAATATCTCGGACATCATCACGCTCTAAATACTACTTAGCAACAAAATGATCCGTATTTCTCCGTCCCCATGGGGTCGGGTATGGTATTCTATCTGCGGGGGTAATACTTAAGAATACATAGTAATACCAACGCCGTAGAAACAAACTCCAGATGCGGGCCAATCGGGTTGCCTTCACAGCCCGTCGCCCAGCCGCGTGGCCCGCATCTATCCACACCACCGTCGTTTCAAAAAGGAAGCGCCATGGCAGAACACATGACCCCGGTTGTCGCGAAGGTCTTGCCCGAGGAAAAGGCGGCCTTCGCGGCGGCAACCCAGCTCGTGGGTACCACGCCGTCCAACGCCATCCGCATGTTCATCGCCGCGTTCAATCGCTGCGGCACCTTTCCGTTCGACATTTCGCCCAGCGGGGCCTTTGGCGCTGCGCCCGATTCTCATCAATAAGTGATCCGTTTTCCTCCGTCCCCATGGGATCAGCTCTCTGCCGAGTTGTGGTAGAACTAGGGAACGGTTTTGAGGAGGTTGGCATGCTCAATGCGCTGGTTTGGGCACTTGCCTGTTTTGGCGTTGTCGCTGCCGATATAGCCCTGAGCGTGGTTCTGTTTTCGGTTCTCGATGCCCTGTCGGTGCTGACGGGCTATCCGATCGACAATCTCGATATCCAATGGTTCCAGGCTGCCGCTCAGACGGCGTCGTTTTTGATGGCGCTGCTGTGGTGGCGTTATCTGTGGCCGCGCTCGTTTATGGCGCGCTGGCAGGGCGAGCGCCCGCTTGGCGGGGGAGCGCGTGGGGCGTGGAAACGCATCGCCTGCGTTATCGTGATTGGCCTGGCCCTGCAGGTGGTCGTTGGCTACGTGACCGACGCCGTGCTGTCGCTGTTGCCCGACGCCGCGGCCGACTACAGCGAGCTTGTCGAGGAAACAGGCATGGGCGACACCAGCTATCTCGCCGTCCTGACTACGGTGCTCGGCGCCCCATTTTGTGAAGAGCTGCTGGTGCGCGGCATCATTTTTGAGTTTTCGCTCCGAGCGTTTAACCCGCAGTGCCGTCCGCTCTGGAAACGCCGGCGTCGCGCGCGGGCGCAAGACGGCGCCATAGTGCCCTGGGCGGCCCCGAGTACCTGGGGCGTCGCCGCGGCAATCGTACTGCAGGCGGCGGTCTTCGGCTTTATGCATATGAACTGGGTGCAGGGCTGCTACGCCGGCGCCGCCGGTCTGGTCTTTGGCTGGGTGCTCGTGACCACTGGAAAGCTCCGCTACACGATCCTGCTGCACTTTGCCTTTAATGCCGGGTCGTATCTCATGACGTTGCTCTGGTTTGTGAACACGCCGTTCGACGTGGCAATTACGGTCGCTATCGCCGGCGTCATCCTCGTTGAAGCAATGCGCTCGCTGCGCCACGCGTGTGGGATGGACGCAGCGAGCGCACCGCTGCCCTAGTTGCGACGCCCGCCGCCGTTGGCACCCTGACGCCCCTGAGCTGCACGGTTGCGACCGGCGGTGTTCTGCGCACGCGACATGCCGCCGTGGCCCTTGCTGCCCTTGGGCCCCTTGCCGGCGGCGCCACCGTGGGTCTTGCCGCCCTTCTTGCCAGCGCCGTGTCCGCCGCCAGCAGATGTCTCGCCCGGGCGTGGCGGCACGGGGCGAATCAGACAATGCTTGGTGTAGCCGATCAGGTCACGACGCCCGGCCTTTTCCAGCGCCTCGCGTACGAGCTTGTAGTTCTCGGGCTTGCGATACTGGATGAGCGCACGCTGCATGGCCTTCTCGTGCGGGTCGCGCGCCACGTAGATCGGTTGCATGGTGCGCGGATCCACGCCGGTGTAGTACATGCACGTCGACATGGTGGACGGGGTGGGGTAGAAGTCCTGCACCTGTTCGGGCATGTAGCCCATGTCGCGCACGGCCTCGGCGAGGTCCACAGCTTCCTTCATCGTTGAACCGGGGTGGCTCGAGATCAGGTACGGCACCACGTACTGCTTGAGTCCGTACTCGCGGTTCAGGCGCTCGAATTTGCGACAGAACGCATCGTAGACGGCGCGGCTCGGTTTGCCCATTACGGAGAGCACCGCATCGCTCACGTGCTCGGGTGCCACGCGGAGCTGGCCCGAGACATGGTGCTCCAGCAGCTCGCGCAAAAACTCGTCCGAGGCATCGGCCATGGTGTAGTCAAAGCGGATGCCGCTGCGGACGAAGACCTTTTTGACGCCCGGCAGCTGGCGCAGGTCGCGCAGCAGCTGTGTGTAACCGCTCTCGTCGACCACCATGTTCTTGCACACGCTCGGCCACAGACAGCGCTTGTTCTTGCACACGCCGTGTTTGAGCTGCTTGTCACAGGCGGGGCGGCTAAAGTTGGCCGTCGGTCCGCCCACGTCATTGATGTAGCCCTTAAACTCGGGATCGCGCGTGAGCAGCTCGGCCTCGCGCATGATCGAATCGTGGCTGCGCATCTGCAGCACACGGCCCTGGTGGAAGGTGAGGGCGCAAAACGAGCACTCGCCAAAACAGCCGCGGTTGGAGCTAATGGAAAACTTGATCTCGGCAAAGGCCGGCACGCCGCCTGCCGCATCGTAATCGGGATGCCAATCGCGTGCGTAGGGGAGCTCGGCGACCTCGTCCATCTCGTCGGTGGTGAGCGTCGCCGACGGCGGGTTCTGTACCACATAGACGCTATTGGGGTAGGGCTCTACCAGGCGATGCCCGGTGATGGGGTCCATGTTCTGCTGCTGCACGTTAAAGCTGCGCGCGTAGTTGAGTTTGTCAGCCGAAAGGTCGTCCCAGCTGGGCAGCAGGTCGTAGTCGTAGACCTCGTCGAGCGAGCTAGTGCGGTAGACGGTGCCATTGATATAGGTAATCTGATCGACGGGCAGTCCCGCGTCGAGTGCGTCGGCGACCTCGACGATCGCGTGCTCGCCCATGCCGTAGATGAGGATGTCGGCGCCCGAGTCGAGCAGTACCGAGCGCTTGAGCTTGTCCTGCCAGTAGTCGTAGTGGGCCAGGCGACGCAGGCTTGCCTCGATGCCGCCGATAATGATGGGGGCATCCTTGAACGTTTGGCGGATGAGGTTGCCGTAGACCGTGACGGCGCGATTGGGACGGTGCCCCTCCTCGCCACCGGGGGTATAGGCATCGGTGTGGCGGCGGTGCTTGGTCACCGAATAGTGGTTGACCATGGAGTCCATGTTACCGGCACTGACGAGAAAGCCCAGGCGCGGCTCGCCGAGCACCGTGATGCTGGCGGGGTCGGTCCAGTCGGGCTGGCAGATGATGCCCACCTTGTAGCCGTGCGCGTCGAGGACGCGGCTAATGATGGCCATACCAAAGCTGGGATGGTCCACGTAGGCGTCGCCGCAGATGTAGACAAAGTCGCACTGGTCCCAACCGCGCGCATCCATGTCGGCGCGGCTGACGGGGAGGAACTTATCGCGGCCTGGACGCCAAGGACGCGAGGGCGCTGCTGAGGCATGCGTGGGTCGCGAGCCCTGCGCCTTACCGCTGCGCTTTTGCTGCTGGCCCTGTTTGCCCTGCCGACTGCGCTGGTTGTTCTGAGCGTGCTGAGGCTTTTTTGCCACGATCCCTCCCGGTGTTTGTATGCTGCACGTAATTGTAACCAGTCTTTTTGGGACGGCGCTAAAAAGACTGGTGGAGCACACGAGGCGTCGGGTGTCGGCGCCGCGCCCGCCGTTTGTTTCCAGACTGTGTATCTGCGCGTTGGAGAACCCGTCTCGCGCCCATGCCATGTTGTCAATGGGTTACAGTATGAACGGCGGCTATGTTTCCGCCAACGCACGAGAGAGTCGTCAACAAGGAGGACGCACGACGATGCAGCGTGCCAAACAGATATCGGAGTCTATTGAGCTGGGCATCATCTTGGCGCTCGCCGGTGGCTTTATGGATGTGTATTCGTACATTGGGCGCGACCATGTTTTCGCCAACGCGCAGACGGGCAACATCTTGCTGGTGGGCGTGAGCATCTCGGAGGGCAATTGGGCACTTGCGGGGCGCTACTTCTTCCCTGTGGTGTCGTTTGCTGTGGGCATTATGCTTGCCGACCTGGTACACGAGCGTTTTGGCAGCGTGATCCACTGGCGTCAGGTTACGGTGTTCTTTGAAGCCGTCATCTTGCTGGGCGTGAGCTTTATCCCGGGCGGCGATTTCAACCTGCTCGCCAACTGCCTTACTTCGTTTGCCTGCGGTATGCAAGTCGAGAGCTTCCGCAAGATCCACGGTCACGGCATCGCTACGACCATGTGCATCGGCAACTTGCGCAACGCGCTGCAAAACGTGGACGATTACATCATCACCCACAAGCGAGGCTTTTTGGAAAACGGCGCACTGTACTTTGGCGTGATCTTTACCTTTGTGTTTGGCGCCGTGCTGGGCAACTGGTGTATTGAGCGCATGGGGCTGCACTCCATTGCGGTGGCGAGCGTGCTGCTGTTTATCGCGTTTGCCATCATGTTTATCGACCGCGAGCGCGATTTGCGCTTTCGCTGGAAGCGCGCCTGCGAAGATTGGAAAGACGCCTGCCAAAAATAGTGACAGGATGCGGCAAGGGGGCAGTCCCTTTGCCAGATAGATCGATAATGGGGAGGGGACGGCCATCTCGGCCGCCCCTTTTTGTTTAGTTGTCAGGCGGTGACGATACCAGTTGTTGAAACGCTTTAACACTTTTGACGTTCTCACGTGTTTTTTTGTTTCAAAAGCGTTAGGATGGGACTTATAGTGCGGGGCGTAACGGGTGCCCCGCGCACGATAGGAGGCTATCAATGGCTAATCGTTTCGTTCTCAACACCATTTCTTACCATGGTTCCGGCGCCATCAAGGAGATCCCCGGCGAGCTCCAGCGTCGTGGCTACAAGAAGATCTTCGTCTGCTCCGACCCCGATCTGGTCAAGTTTGGCGTTACCGCTAAGGTGACCGACGAGCTCGACGCCGCCGGCATCGCTTGGAGCCTCTACTCCGAGATTAAGCCCAACCCCACCATCCAGAACGTCAAGGACGGCGTCGAGGCCTTCAAGGCCGCCGAGGCTGACGCTATCGTGACCATCGGTGGCGGCTCCTCCATGGACACCGCCAAGGCTATCGGCATCATCATCAACAACCCCGAGTTCGCCGATGTCCGCAGCCTCGAGGGCGTTGCTCCCACTAAGAACCACGCCGTGTTCACCATCGCCGTGCCGACGACCGCCGGTACTGCTGCCGAGGTGACCATCAACTACGTCATCACCGACCCCGAGAAGGTCCGCAAGTTCGTGTGCGTCGACACCAACGACGCACCCGAGGTCGCCGTCGTCGACCCCGACATGATGGCCTCCATGCCCGCCGGCCTGACCGCCTCTACCGGCATGGACGCTCTGACCCACGCCATCGAGGGCTACACCACCAAGGGCGCTTGGGAGCTCTCCGACATGTTCCACTTTGAGGCTATTAAGCTGATTAGCGAGAACCTGCGCGACTCCGTCGCCGAGGCCAAGTCCGGCCAGCCCGGCTCCGGCCGTGAGGGCATGGCTCTTGGCCAGTATGTCGCCGGCATGGGCTTCTCCAACGTCGGCCTGGGCATTGATCACGCCATGGCTCACACCCTGTCCGCTCACTACGACACCCCGCACGGCGTCGCTTGCGCCATGCTGCTGCCGATCGCCATGGAGTTCAACAAGCCGGTTTGCGCCGAGCGTCTGGCCAAGGTCGCCGTCGCCATGGGCGTTGACACCACGGGCATGAGCACCGACGAGGCCGCCGACGCCGCTATCGCCGCCGTCAAGCAGCTTTCCGCCGACGTGAACATCCCGCACGTCTGCGAGGCCATGAAGGCCGACGAGATCGAGGTCCTGGCCAAGGACGCCATGGCCGACGCCTGCTTCCCGGGCAACCCGCGCGAGGCGACGCTCGACGACGTCATCGAGCTCTTCAAGAAGATCTGCCCGGCTGCCTAACTTGGTTCGGCGGGCCCCTGCCCGTTAGCCCCACAATCGTCCTCGGACATGTCGGAAGCCCCCGCTGCGCACTACGTGCGGCGGGGGCTTCCTCCGTCCTGCGGAAAGATTGTGGGGCTAACGGGCAGGGGGCCCGCCGGCTCGTTATCGTGGCGGGCGCAGTTCTGAAGAACTCAATGGGCCATCTCGCTAGGTAAAAAGATGGTTCGCGGTGGTATTGTTGCTGTGGGTTTAATTCGATATGAAAGGGTGACTTTGGTGTCCAAGATGGATTCTACGCTCTCTTATATTACTGACCAGTTGAAGGCGCTTACCTCGATTGCTTCGCCTACCGGCTATACCCGTGCGGCGACTGATTATCTAATGGAAACGCTGCGCGATATGGGCTTTGGCCCCGAGCGTTCCAATAAGGGCAACGTGCTGGTCGAGCTTGGCGGCGAGGGCGAGCCGCTTGTGTTGGCGAGCCATGTCGATACCCTGGGCGCCATGGTGCGCTCCATCAAGGACAATGGTCGGCTGCGCCCCACGACCCTCGGCGGGCACCAGTGGTCTACGGCCGATGGCGAGAACTGCACCGTCTACACGCGTGACGGCAATGTGTACACGGGCGTGGTCCTCAATACCGAGCCTTCGGCGCATGTGGCCGATGAGCCGGTCAAGGCCATCGAGAAGAACATGGAAATCCTGCTCGACGAGAACGTTGACAGCAAGGACGATGTACTCGAGCTGGGCGTTCAGACCGGCGACATCATCGCTATGGATCCGCGTACCACGGTGACGGAGAGCGGCTACATTAAGAGCCGCTTCCTGGATGACAAGCTGTCGGCGTCGATTCTGCTGGGTCTGGCCCGTGCCGTTGCTGACGGCGAGGTGACGCTTTCGCGCAAGGTGTCGCTGCTCTTTACTGTGTACGAGGAGGTCGGCCACGGCGGCGCTTTCGTGCCGGCCGACACGCGCGAGATGATCAGCGTGGACATGGGCTGCGTGGGCGACGACCTGGGCTGCACCGAGCGCATGGTTTCGATCTGCGCCAAGGATTCGGGCGGCCCCTACAACTACGATCTGGTGACCACGCTGTCCAATATCGCGCGCGAGCTTGAGCTCGATTACGCCATCGACGTGTACCCGCATTACGGCTCGGACGTCGAGGCCACGCTCTCTGCCGGCTACGATATCCGCCACGGCCTCATCGGCCCCGGCGTGTACGCAAGCCACAACTACGAGCGCAGCCACATCGACGGCGTGCGCAATACCTACGAGCTGGTTCGCGCCTACGTCCAGCGCTAGGGGAGCAGCGGCCTCGGCTGGCGCAGCAGTACCGACCGAGGCCGCCCTCTGTAAGTTGCGGTGAAATAGGGACTGTTTGGCGGTTTTAAACGCTTAAACAGTCCCTATTTCACCGCAACTTAGGGGGCAGTGCTGTTATCTCTGCACGTGCCGTAGCACCTCAACGGCGGCGCTTACCTCTATCGTGCGGCGCTCGAGACCGCGGCGGATGGCCTTGAGGCGATTGCCTGCTGTTGCCCATGCGCTTTGTGAGAGGATTTCGACTGCCTCGTCGACGAACCCATCGAGATGCGACGCATCGAACCAATCGAGCGAGTCAGCAAATGCTAGCTGAGTGGAAGGGTCCGGACCAAACGGTTTGGCGGCAAATCCAAACTCCCCGGCAACGAGCACGGCGGTTGGCACGTTGTACCACAGGCAATTGCCACTATCGAACAGCGGTGCAGGCCGCATTTCCAGCGTGTCGACATTGCGGATGATGCCGAAGTTTCGCCAGTGGCGGTCGCTGTTGGCCAGGAGGGCATCGCAGACAATCATCTGCGACATGGATTTTCTTACCGTGACTTCGTCAGCCCCGTGTCTGCCAAGAAAGCGACAGTATCGATCGTATGTTGAGTTTCCTCGCTGGCCACCGAGTGCGTCCCTGATATAAGCGGCCGGCACGTATTCCTCACGGCCATTAAGAAAGTCATCGCATAGGCATACGGGCCCGTCGAACATGCGCTCGACCGTATAGGGAACAAACTCACCTTTGGATAGCAGACGCCGATGTAGAGCTGTTGCAACCGCCTCGTTAAACGGTCGCTGATCGTCCATTCCGCATCCTTTAACCAGGATGCGAACGCCATTGCGGATCATCCAGGATTTGGGGAGCTCGCCCTCGGACGTATTGTCAGGATTTTTGAGTCCGATGCCCTCAAGCCAGCCTGAACGATGCTCGGGTGCCGACCGTTCAAAATTGTTTTCGAAGTAATTGAGGTGCTGCCAATTGAGCTCGTCGCAGTCGACCGGTCTTAGCCAATAGCAATCCGAAAGCGAAAAACCCAGGCAACGAACGGGCACTTCAATACCGCTGTCAATTCCCAGCTCGCGATAGCGCGAGATGAGTCCGGGGCGGACGTCGGGCACCGACCGGTGACTCCACCACGTGTTGAGTGCTCGTTTATTCACCGTTGGAGAAGAACTCGAGCACGTGCCAAACGGCATCCTTCGTGCATCGAGTATGTCGGCAATTTCAAAGGAAAACTCGCGCGTTGGATCAAACGAGACATGCGCGACCTCGTGGTCGGCTGACATCAACGTGAACTTGCGCCCTACGTCAGCTGCGGGACGGCGCCCACGCTTACGGACCTTTTGATAACCAATCGCGGAATCGTACTGAACCATTTTCCGCCCACCGACGATATCGCACGCGAGCGTTCCCGATGCAGCCAGTTGCGATATACGGGCCTTCGTAACGCCCAGCAGGCGCGCGGCGTCACCCATGGTTATATAGTTGGAAGTATTCATCTGCCGCATCACCTCATTAAGTATTCTAATTGTTAAATATAGCAAACGCAAACATCATAATACTTAACAAAGTTGCGGTGAAATAGGGACTGTTTAGCGGTTTTAAACGCTTAAACAGTCCCTATTTCACCGCAAGTTATAGAGGGGATGGGGCGAGGTGCTGCTATTTGATGGCTGCCGTCACGGTACCGCCGCCCAGGACGATGTCGCCGCGATAGACTACAACGGCCTGGCCGTGGGCGATGGCTCGCTGCGGCTCGTCAAAGGTCAGCAGCATTTGTCCGTCTTCGTCACGCGTAAGGGTCGCTGCCTGGTCTTTCTGACGGTAGCGGTACTTGGCACCCACGCGAATGCCGCCGGCATTGAGCTCCGCCTCCATGCGGTCGGCAGGGGCGCTCCAGATCCAGTCGTTGGCCGTGAGCGCTGTGGCCGTCAGGTCCTCGGCCTCGCCCAGATTCACAATGTTGTTGGCGGCATCGACGCCCGTTACGTACACGGGATGCGCCATCGCGACGCCCAAGCCCTTGCGCTGGCCGATGGTATAGCGCAACGCGCCGTTATGGCGTCCGACCACGTTGCCGTCGCGCCACACAATGTCGCCCGGTGCAGCGGCACGTCCGCAGCGGCGCTCGATATAGCCCGCGTAGTCGCCGTCCGCGATAAAGCAGATATCCTCGCTCTCGGCCTTCTTGGCGTTGATGAAGCCCTGCTCGGCAGCAATGCGGCGCACGTCGCGCTCTTTGTCCAGTCCGGCCAGCGGAAAGATCGTGCGTGCCAGGCGCTCTTGTGTGAGCGAATACAAAAAGTAGCTTTGGTCCTTTTTGGGATCTTCGCCGCGGTGCAGCTGCCAGGTTCCGTCGGACGCCTGGCTCGTTTTGGCGTAATGACCCGTGGCGATGTAGTCGCAGCCCATATCGAGTGCCGCATCGAGCAGCGCGCCAAACTTAATATGGCGGTTGCAGATGATGCACGGGTTGGGCGTCAGTCCCTCCTGATAGGCAGTCACGAAGCGCTCGATAACGTTGCGGTCGAAGGTCTGCTGCAGGTCGAGCACGTGGTGGGGTATCCCCAGGCGCTCGGCGACGGCCTTTGCATCGGCGATGTCGCGGTCGACCTTACTCATGCCCGTGACGGGATCGGGCGCGGGGCAGGTGAGGCGCATGGTGGCACCGACGCATTCGTAGCCCTGGCTTTTGAGCAGGTACGCAGTCACGCTGGAATCGACGCCGCCGCTCATGGCGACGAGCACGCGCTTGTTGTGCATGGGGAGGTTCTCCTTGGTGGCATGTGGCCAAAAAAGAAAAGCGGCGCGGGAGGCTGGTTCCGCGCCGCAGACATTGTAGCAAGTTCGGACGACTCGTGGGGCGCCCTGATGGGATGGGCTCAGACTGCCGGGAGAGAGAGGAGACCGGTTCGTCCTGGGCTCAACCTATGGGCGACAGGCCCTAGTCCTGGAAGAGTGCCGTGGACAGGTAGCGCTCACCGGTATCGGCGAGCAGGGCCACGATGGTCTTGCCCTCGTTCTCGGGGCGCTTGGCCAGCTGCAGTGCGGCCCACACGGCGGCGCCGGACGAAATGCCCACGAGCACGCCCTCCTTGTGGCCCACGGCGCGGCCGGTCGCAAAGGCGTCGTCGTTCTCGACGGGGATGATTTCGTCATAGATCTGGGTGTCGAGGACGTCGGGCACAAAGCCGGCGCCGATGCCCTGGATCTTGTGCGGGCCGGCCTGGCCCTTAGAGAGCACCGGGGAGGTGGCGGGCTCAACGGCGACGACCTTAATCTCGGGGTTCTGCTCCTTGAGGAACTCGCCCACGCCGGTCACGGTGCCGCCGGTGCCAACGCCGGCGACGAAAATGTCGACCTTGCCGTCGGTGTCATCCCAGATCTCGGGGCCGGTCGTGGCCTTGTGGATGGCGGGGTTGGCGGGGTTTACAAACTGGCCGGCGATAATGCTGTTGGGTGTCTCCTTCTGCAGTTCCTCGGCCTTGGCGATGGCGCCCTTCATGCCCTTGGAGCCGTCGGTGAGCACGAGCTGTGCGCCGTATGCCTGCATAAGTTTGCGGCGCTCGACGGACATGGTCTCGGGCATGGTGATGATCACCTTGTAGCCGCGAGCCGCCGCCACCGAGGCGATGCCGACGCCGGTGTTGCCACTCGTGGGCTCGATGATGGTGTAGTCGCCGCCGCGCACGAGCTTGCCGGCCTTCTCGGCCTCGTCGATCATGTTCTTGGCGACGCGGTCTTTGACGGACCCGGCGGGGTTGAAGTATTCCAGCTTGACGAGCACGCGGGCCTTGAGGTCTTCATCGGCCTCAAAGTGAGTGAGCTCCAGAAGCGGAGTGTGGCCGATAAGCTGATCGATGGACGTGTAAACATTGCTCATGGTGAACCTCCAAAGTGTTCAAATGACTGGATACCGTGTGGTTTTACGGTGTGTGTAACAGCGAAACCCACAAACCTTATAGGTTGTTCGATTGCTGTTGGCAAGCATAGTAGGCACTAAAGCCTAGTAATGCAATAGGAAATAGAAGATTATTACGAGTCGATTAACCAGCTTGACGGGAATAGGTATTTTCAAAACCAATTTTTCGGCTAGAATTTCTACGAATTAAAAGACCGAAAGGCAGCAATATATATGTTGGTTTCCACAAAGGGCAGATATGCCCTGCGCGTTATGGTTGACCTGGCCGAGCACCAGGCGGCAGGTCGCATTCCCCTCAAAGAGATCGCCGCGCGTCAGGGGATTTCGGAGAAATATCTGGAGAACATTTTGGCTACGCTCGTCCGCGCCAATATGCTCTCGGGCATGCGCGGCAAGGGCGGCGGCTACGTGCTCACGCGTCCGCCCGAGCAGTACACGGTGGGCGAGATCTTGCGCCTGACCGAAGGCAGCCTGGCACCGGTCGCATGCCTGGACGGCGACTGCAAGGGCTGCTCGCGTTCGGACGAGTGTCCTACACTCGGCGTGTGGAAGAACCTGGACAAGCTCATCAACGACTACCTCGATGGCGTGACGCTCGATGCGCTCGTCGCCCCCAACGAGGGCTACGACTACGTCATCTAGCCCCACCTGCCATTTGGGGATGGGGCAGAAATGGTAGATTTTCTTGCCCTCTGAGGCTTGACAAATGACAAGGCCGCCCATCGTTGCGATGGACGGCCTTCGTTTTGGCGTGTTGTGGCGGTCCGTATCCGGTCGCTTTAGTTCCTGGCGATGCTGTCGAGTATGCTGCGCATGATGGATACCAGGATGCTGCCCATAAAGGCCGATCCAAAGCCGGCGATAGAGATGCCAGCGCCGAGGATATTGACGGAGAGGTAGCTGGCTAGCTCGAGCATAAAGCTGTTGACTACGAGCTGAAAAATACCAAGCGTGATAATAGTGAGCGGCAGCGAGATGACCGTCAGGAACGGCTTGACGAGCGAGTCGACGATGTTGAGGAACAGTCCCACGAAGGCAAAGCAGACCCAAGCGTCGGCCATGCCGAAGGGCTGAATGCCGGGGACGAGAAACGTTGCGATCGCGATGGCGATTGAGGTCAAAAGCCAGTTGAGCAAAAAGCGCATGGTGGGAATCCTTTCTTGCGCATGGCGTGGGGAGGGGGCGTGAGGGGCGCACATCTTTGCAACTCGGGTAGATGCGCGGGCACGGCCCTGTTTGGGCACCCATTGTTCCAGATATTCGTGGAGCTTGCGTGCGCATTCGGTTTCAAAACGGCGTTCGTCCTAAAAAACGTGCCGCTGGCAGAGAGTCTTGTCGCTTTAGTTTGGTGGTGTGCTAAACTGCTACGGGCAAAAGCCACAGGCGTTGCCCTATTGCATATTACGGGTGAACGATGCCCGATGTCAGTATCAACTTCGATGCCTTTTGGCGGGTTTGGCGGTGATCGATGAATATCGAGAACATGTTTGACAAGCCTGATGTCAAGCAGCTGGTCCACGCATTTAGCCTTTTGGACGACGAGAAAGATATCCAAGCGTTTTTGACCGATATCTGCACGCCGCGTGAGATTTGCGATCTATCGCAGCGTCTGCAAGTCGCGCGTTACCTGGACGAGGGCGAGCCCTATGTCGAGGTTCAGGCGCGTACCGGCGCTTCGTCCACCACGGTGAGCCGTGTATCCAAGGCGCTCAACGGCGAGTACGGTGGCTACCGCAAGATCCTCATTAAACTGGAGGATGGCGAGTAGGCCAGCGACAACATTGAATTACGAAGAGCCGTCCCTCCGGGGGCGGTTTTTTGATCCCTTGGGGACGGAGGAAAACGGATCACCGGGTTAAACTGACCTTCTCGGTGATCCGTTTTCCTCCGTCCCCAAGGGATCAAATCTGTTGGCGTGGGGCAAATCTGTCCGCGTGGGCGGGTAGGATGGATACATTGATTATTGCGAACAGTTTGAGCGGAGGACCATGTCTGTTCGAATCTATACCACCAATGCCGGCACGGATTTGAGCGATGCCGAGTCGGCGCTGCTTGCCGACCTTATTGCCCGCCACGGGCGTGCCGTGTTGCTGGCTCCAACGTTTGCCGAGCTCGACCTGTGCCGTCATGATGCGGCGGAAGCCGGGATTTCGCTGGGTATTGACTACAAGACGCCTACATCGTGGCTTCGCTCGCTTTGGGAGCTTTTGGGCGACGGGCGCGGTTTCGTCGACAACCTGCAGCGCCAGATGCTGTTCTCGGACATGGTCACGCGTCTCGACGATGCCGATCTGCAGCCGCTTTCGCGCAGCCAGGGCACGGTGCGCATGCTCGCGCGCATGGCCCGCGACGTGCTACCGGGTGTGGCGGGGACGACGGCCGAACGATGCCGTGGCGACAATTGCCAACCTGAGCCAAAAAGCGATGCCGAGGCTCGTGTGTTTGAGCTTTTGCGCGCCTACGCGGACGGTTTGGACCGTCGAGATATGGTCGAGCCCTGCGAGGCGGCTGACATTATGGCCGGTGCCCTGGCCGATAACCTGCCGGCGCGCACCCGCGCCGTATGCGTACGCGGTATCACGTCGTTTACGCACGGTCTGCTCGAGCTGCTGTCTGCCGTGGCGAACAATGGGGGAGAGGTCGTCGTGCTGCTTGCCCGCGAGCAGGCGGCGATGCGAGAGGAGCTTGCCGCGGCATTTGATGCCCGCGGTGTGCTGTTTGAGGCCGCGCCGCTGGAGGAGGACGCCGTCGCGTCTGATGCCGCTTGCGGGACCGCCGCTCAGCCTGCCTTTATTGAGGTCGCCGGCCCCCATGCCCGTCCTCATGTCTATGCGGACGCCATCGATAAGTTGGTGAAGGCGCACAAGGAGTCCAAGGCCGATAAAGCTACTGCAACGCCCGCCGACCCTGTGCGCGTGCTCGTTGTTTCTGCCCGGGCATCCCAGCTGTTCGGTGAGCTCGCCTCTCGTCTGGCGGCGCGTCACATTGCGTCCGAGACGACCGAGTTCACGGCGTTTTCCCAGTCCATCGCGGGCAGGCAGTTTACGGCGCTCGCCAACCTGATCGAGCGTATGAAAGCCGCCGACGAGGGCACCGCTTCCAAGACCGAGTGGTGGCCCGCTCCAGAGCTTACCGACTGGATTTATAGCCCGCTTTCGGGTACTGACGCCGCGAGCGCCCGCGGCTTCGACAAGAACATGCGCCTGTCGCGCAGCAAGACCACTGCGGGCGTCAAGAGCCTGCTGCAGAGCGTGCAGGGCCAGGTGAGGGGCGCCCGCAAGGCCGCCAGCGAAGAAAACTGGTTTAAGAACGTGCCATGCGTGGTCTCGGACGTGTTTCAGGCGCTGTGGCGCGACAAACCCGTGACGGCGCTCAAGGCCATGCTCGCCGTTGCAGAGGCGCTGCCCGATCGCGCTCTAGGCGGTCTTGACGGCCAGGCCCGTCGCCAGGCGGAGACGGCTTTGCTGCGCCATGCCATCGACATCCTTATGAATGATGCTCGCGCGCTCGACGTGTCGCAGGCCGCGACCGTGCCGGTTCTCGACGGCGTTCGAACCAAGGTGGACAAGCGCAGTACCGCTTACGATTACGCGACCTACGAGGTCGATCGCACGCCACGGGCACAAGTGCGCTTCGTGTCGCTTGCCGATGCGTCGGTTTTGCGTCCTGGCGGCTACGATGCCGTGCTGTTTGCCGATGTCGACCTGGACAGCTATCCGCTTTCGCACGAAGAGGGCCCGCTTGTCACATTGACGGCCGAGCTGCGCCGCGACGGCGTGTCTTTGGAGCCCGCCGCCCTGTTGCGCGTGCGCTTTGGCCGTGCGATGCAGGCGGCGAGCGGTCCGGTCGCGCTCGCCCGCGTGACGCACGATCGCCAGGCGCGCGAGTGCTACCCGGCAGCCGTATGGACCGAGCTGCGGGCACATGCCGAGGCCGCTGGCGCTGCCAAGCCCACGCGCGTGGGCGAGGGCGATATCATCGCCGACTTTGATCCCGCTGCAGGCGAAGGTTTTAGGCGCGAGCGCGTGACCTGCGAAGCTCCTCAGCATCTGAGCGATGAAGCCATTCCGTATCTGGTCCTGCGCCGTCGCGATGGCGAGGGCGAGGACGCGCCGCTCGTGCCGCGTCTGACGTCCGCCTCGCAGATCGAGGCCTATTCTACCTGCCCACTGTGCTGGTTCGTTTCGTATCGCGTCAAGCCCCAGTCTATCGACGCGGGCTTTGGCAACATGGAGAAGGGCAACTTTGTCCACGACGTGCTGGAGCATCTGCATGCCCGTCTGCCCCAAGAGGGCATGGAGCGCGTGACGCCCGAGAACCTGCCGCGCGCACAGGAGCTGCTGCGCGAGGTCTTTGACGAGACCTTGGCCGAGCACGCCGGCAAGCGCGGTGCCGAGGGTCCGCTCGTGCCGCTCTCTCCGGTAGAGGAACGTCAGGTGGCCGAGATTCTGCCGCAGCTGGAAGGCGTGCTCGCCTACGAGTCCGAGGCACTTGCCCCCTTTGCGCCACGCTACCTTGAGTTCGCCTTTAATGAGCTTAAGGTCGAGTATGCCGGTTGGCCGCTCGGCGGGCGCATCGACCGCGTGGATGTGGACGCCGAGAACCGCGCCGTGGTAATCGACTACAAGCATCGTTCGGGCGTTGAGGAGTTTAAGCTTGCCGACCCCACGGTGCGTGACGAGGAGACGGGCGAGGCTCCCATCGACGACCCGCGCTGGCTGCCGCCCCATACCCAAACGCTCATCTACGCGCAGGCCATGCGTCGGGCACTGGGCTTGGATACCCGTGCAGCGCTCTATTTTTCGACCAAGGGCGGCAAGCCCGCGCTGCGCGGTGCGGCGAGCGCCGAGTTGCTCGAGGAAGAGCGCGGTGACGGTCGCATCCCGGGCCTCAAGAAGGGCTTCCCGGGCGAGGGCGGCAGCATGGACTTCGATGCCCTGCTCGATCGCGTGGAGGCCGGCATCGCCGAGCGCCTGCGCGAGCTCGAGGCGGGCAACGTTGCCGCTGTCGACCCGACATCGGCGCAAGCCGCGCATGCGCGCTGTTCGTATAACCACCAAGGAACGTTTGTAAGGAGGGGCGTGTAGACCATGGATCTTTCGACTTTGATGCCGCAACAGCTGCAGATCGTCAAGACGCTCGACCGTCCGCTGTTTGTCTCGGCGGGCGCCGGTTCGGGCAAGACCTTTACCCTCACGCGCCGCATCGTCTACGCGCTCTCGCCCGAATCCGGTCCGTTCGTCGAGCATCTGGACCAGGTGCTCGCCATCACCTTTACCAAAGATGCCGCGGCCGAGATTCGCGACCGCGTGCGCCGTGCGCTTATCGACGAGGGCATGGACGAGGAAGCACTGACCGTCGACGACGCGTGGATTTCGACCATTCACGGCATGTGCTCGCGTATCCTGCGCGCGCATGCGCTGGAGCTGGGCATCGACCCCGAGTTCACGGTGCTCACCGATACCGACGAGCTTATGGACCAGGCTGTTGAGCATGTGCTGGCCCGCGCGACGGCGCCCGATGCCGCCCCCGAGCTCGCGGCATCGCTCAAGGCCCTCTATGCCTGGTATCCCATGGCGGGCGAGGGCGGTTCCTTTGGCACCGGCACGACCATCAAGGGCCTGGTGCGCGACCTGCTGGAGCTGTCGAGCCAGTTGCCGGGCGGTGTGGACGACGTGTGCGTGGCGCGCGGCCAGGCCGATACCTCGGCACTCGCCGATGCCTATCGCGCAGCGCTGGGCGCAAGCAAGGCCGCGACCGAGAAGGCGCAGATGGCACTCGACGCCATTGACGCGTTCGAGGCGAGCGGCAAGACCATGGCCGATGCAGCGCGACTCATGATGTCGTGCACCATGCCGCGCGCGAGCAAGGCATTCCCTAAGGAGCAGGTCGAGCTGCTCAAGGCCGAGGCCGCCGATGCGTTTATCAATATCGTGCTTGCCTGCGGTGGCCCGGCGCTCGATGCGCTGGTGGGCCTGGCCCGTTCTGTCGAGGCCGAGTATCGCGCATTGAAGGCTGCCCAGTCCGCCCTCGATAATAACGACCTGCTGCGCATGGCCTACGAGGCCCTGCGCGATTACCCGGCCATCCGAGCGGCATACGAGGGCCGCTTTAAGATGGTCATGATTGACGAGTTCCAGGATACCGACCAGATGCAGGTCGATCTAATCCGCTACCTGACGGGTGCGGGGGAGCGCGCGCTGTGTACCGTGGGCGATGCACAGCAGTCGATCTATCGCTTCCGCGGCGCCGAGGTCGAGGTATTCCGTCGCCAGGAGCGCAAGGTGGGCTCGTCTGCCGCGCCCGAGGCGACTGCCGTGACCGACACCCCCGCCGGCGAGCTCGTCAAGCTCGTGCGCAACTTCCGCAGCCATGACGAGGTACTGCGTTACGTGGCACGCGTCTTCGACGGCGATGACGGCGGCCTGATGCAGGGCTTTTTGGATCTTGAGGCGAGCGACGGCCGCAAGGACACGCTGGTGGCAGACGCCTCGCGTCGCCAGGCCCTCTTTGTTGCCGGCGGCAGTATGCAGGAGCGCACACAGGCCAAGGCCCGTGCGATCGCTGAGCGATTCCGCGCGCTTGCCGATGCCGGCCAGCCCCAGGGCGGCATGGTGCTGCTGCTGGGCCGCATGACCAACGCAGACGTCTACGCACAGGCCTTCCGCGACCAGGGGCTCGACTGCGTCATCGCGGGCGGCTCGGTCTTTGCACAGGCTGCCGAGGTGCAGACGGTGCGCGCCCTGGTTTGTGCACTCGCCAATCCGGCCGATACGGCGCAGGGTCTTATGCCACTGCTGGCCTCGCCGATGTTTGCACTCGGCGCCCAGGAGTTCCTGGCGCTGGCGACCAAACTCGATAGCGAGACGGGGGAGACCTCGCGCCGGAATATCGACGTGGGTATCATGAGCGATTCCGATGTGCCGGGTTTGCAAGACTTGCCGCTCGTGACGCGCGCCCGCGAGGTGCTGCGGTATGCGTTTCGTCGCGTGGGCCGCGATTCGTTCGCCGCCATCGCGCGCGACGTGGTCAACGCCTCCGGCTGGTTTGTGCGTCTGGCACAGCGTGGTCCCGAGGGCAAGGCCATTGCCGCCAACGTGCTCAAGGCGCTCGACGCTGTGGCCGAGGCGGAGGCCGAGTTCGGCAACTCGCCGCGTTCCATCGCGCTTGCCTTCGATCGCTTCCTGGCGGGCAAGGAAGCCCCGGGTGCCCTCAACGAGGAGGGCGACGGCGCGGTGCGCATCATGACGGTACACGCCTCCAAGGGTCTGGAATATCCGGTCGTGGCGGTCGCCGAGTGCTTTGGCGTGCGTAAGTCCTCGGGTGCGGCACAGATGGGTCGCGTCGAGGGCGGAGCGCAGGTCGTGGCACTGCCGGCACGCTTCGACGGCGTTAAGCTTGCCGACGGTACCTTTGTGAAGGGCGACGACGTCAAAAAGCAGTTTGAGCACGCGTTTAAGGGCAAGGGCACGTCGCTGTGGTTGCCGCCAGAGCTTATGGAGGACGTATGCGCGACGGGTTCTCCCGCCGAGGTATTTGCTCGCCTGCGCAACGACGACCTGCAGCTTTCGCTCGAGGAGCGGGCCCGTTTGCTCTATGTTGCCATGACGCGTGCGCGCGAGCTGGTGATCTTGGCGATGGATGCCGGCGTGAGCCGTGGCAAGCTGTGTGCGCCGGCCTTCGACGTCGAGACCGATCTGACCTACGATGTGCTGCGCCGTATTTTGCCGACCGACGCTCTGGACATGCCGCAGCTCGATGCCGACCGCCTGGTGTTCGACAACTCTAAGCCGGGCGACTACGAGCTCATCTCGCTGGCGGACTTTACGTTTGGCGAGCAGGCGTTTGAGGCCAACGCTTCGCTGGATGCCGAGGGCAGGCTTGTTCGTGGCGATGCCGATGCAGATGCTGCCGACGATTCGGCCAGTACAATCGTCCCCGGTCCTGCCGACCCCGAGCCCGATTCGTTTGAGCTTGTGTATCCCCAGGCGGTGGGCGTGCGCATGGGTATCTGTCCGTATCCGATGCGTGATTCGTATAGCTACTCGTCAATCGCCGCGGCACTCCATGCCGAGACGGAAGATCGTGCCGCCGAGGCTCGTGTTCCCATGGACGAGTCCGGCGATGATGCGGAGTCGGATGGTTCCGAGATGACGGATGCAGACGTGGCCGCTGTCGAGCCCGCCGGCAATCCCGTGGCGCTGGGCTCGGCCTTCCACGCTGCCTGCCAGTGGCTCATCGAGATGTGTGCGGATGCGTTGCCCGCTGCGCGCGCCGATGCGCTGGCGCGTCTGTGGCGCCTGACGCCGGAGCAGCGTGAACGCTTCGACGTTGCCCTGGACCGCTGGCTCAAGTCGGCTGTTCGCGCCGACCTGCTCGCGTGGCCGTGCGTTCGCGCCGAGGTGCCGTTCTTCTCACTGGGCTGCGAGGACGAGGACATCGCTCGCTACGGTGCCTATGCCGAGGGCGCCATCGATGCACTGGCCACCGACCCGGCCGATCCGTCGCGCGCACTGGTCATCGACTACAAGACGGGTGGCACGCCGGACGAGACGCCGGACCAGCTGCTCGAGAAGCACGCCCTGCAGGCGCGCGTCTACGCCGATGTTCTGCACAAGGCGGGCTTTGAGGCTGTGACCGTCAAGTTCGTCCGCGTGGAGCAGCCGGATCCAACCATCTTCGTCGAACCCGCCGAGCCTCAAGTGGTCACCTACAACCTCTAGTCCTCAGATAGCTTGCGGTGGAATAGTTCCTGTATTGCGGCCCAGGTGGCCCAAGCGGGAACTATTTCACCGCAACTGCAAGAGGAGCCGTGTGGGTTTGGGCTAGGTTCGGGTGTCGTCCGCGCCGTGCGGTAGAATCGTAACCCTAAGATCACGAACCCGCATCGGAGCTCATTACATGGCATTTGTCCATCTGCACAATCACACTGTTTTCTCCATGCTCGACGGCGCAACCCGTATCCAGGATATGGTCAACCGCGCCGTAGAGCTGGGCATGCCCGCCGTGGCCATTACCGACCACGGCTACATGTACGGCGTGCCCGACCTGGCGCTGGCCTGCGACGCCGTCAACCACAATACGCCCGAGTACAAGACGTGGAGCCACGACAAGGCCTTCTTGGAAAAGGACCGCCGCGACGAGCTGGTGGAGCCCGATCCCGAGTCCAGCCCGCGCGAGCATGCCCAGTATGTGAAGGACATGGCCATGTGGGACGAGAAGGGCAACATCGACGAGCTCAAGCCGCCGCTAGTCATCAAACCCATCTTTGGCTGCGAGGTCTACTTTACGCCGGACGAGACGCTCGCCCGCGACCATAAGCCCGAGCTCTACCACATGATCCTTCTGGCCAAGGACCAGGAGGGCTACGTCAACCTGATGCAGACGGTCTCCGAGGCCGCCGTGCAGGGCTTTTACTACAAGCCACGTGTGACGCTCGACAACCTGCGCCGCCACGCCAAGGGCATGATCTGCACGAGTGCCTGCATCGCGGGCATCATCCCCAAATACATCGACCGCGGCGACATGGAGGGCGCCATCAAGTGGGCCGAGACCTTCCGCGACACCTTCGACCCTGGCGACTTTTACATCGAGATCCAGGAACACGGCATTACCACCGACAACGGCCTGACCGACGAGCAGATGGACCGCACACTCATCGACATTGCCAAACAGGTGGGTGTCAAGGTCATCGCCACCAACGACTTCCACTACCTGCGCCGCGAGGACGCGCCCGTACAGGACGTCATCATGTGCATCGGCATGAACGCCAAGGTCGACGACCCCAACCGCATGCGCATGACCGGCTCGGAGTTTTACATGAAGACCGAGGAGGAGATGCGGGCGATGTTCCCGTATTGCCCCGAGGCCTGCGACAACACGCTCGAGATCGCCGACAAGTGCTACGTTGAGCTGGACTGGGACTCCATCATCCTGCCGCGCTTCCCGTTGCTCGACCCCGGCGAGACGCACGAGAGCCAGTTCCGCCGCGAGTGCGAGAAGGGCCTGCGCCAGCACTACGGCGACGACTGGGCCACGCGCGAGATCGGTGGCGTCAACATCAAAGAACGCTTTGAGTACGAATACAAGGTCATCTGCGACAAGGGCTTTGCCGCCTACTTTTTGATCGTTGCCGAGTACGTGCAATGGGCCAAGGACAACGGCATCGGCGTCGGCCCCGGCCGTGGTTCTGCCGCCGGCGCTATCGTCGCCTACGCCATGAACATCACCGCGTTCGACCCGCTCGAGAACGGCCTGATGTTCGAGAGGTTCCTGTCCCCGCAGCGTACCGAGATGCCCGATATCGATATGGACTTCGACGATGAGCGGCGCCTCGAGGTCGTGGAGCACGTTCGCCAGCTCTACGGCCCCGAGAAGGTCACCCACGTCATCACCTACTCGACCATCAAGGCCAAGCAGGCCATCAACGACGCTGCGCGCGTCCTGGACTATCCGGTCTACATGGGCCAGCGCCTGTCCAAGATGGTCTCGAGCGACCCCAAGGTCAAGCTCAAGCAGGTGCTCGACAAACAACCTGGCAAAGAGGATCTGTTTAACCCCGACTTTGCCGAGGCATATAAAAAGGACGACGACGCCCGCCGCATCATCGACACGGCGCTCTCGATCGAGGGCCTCACCCGCGGCGAGGGCGTGCACGCGTGTGCCGTTCTAATCTGCCGCGACCCCGTCAACGAGCACGTGCCCACCAAGCTCGACACCAAGGGCGGCGTCGAGATTACCCAGTACGAGGGCCATACCGTTGCCGACATGGGCCTGCTCAAGATGGACTTCCTGGGCCTGCGCACGCTGACGGTTATCTCCAAGGCCAAGGCCAACATCAAAAAGAACTTCGGCATCGACATCAAAGAGGAAGAGATTCCCTTTGACGATCCCGAGATCTTTAAGCTCATGGGCTCCGGCCACACCGCCGGCGTCTTCCAGGTCGAGTCCGCCGGCATGACGGCCACGATCAAAAACATGAAGCCCACCGAGTACAAGCACGTCGTGGCATTGATCGCCCTGTACCGCCCGGGCCCGCTGGGCGCCGGCATGGTTTCGTCCTACATCAACCGTATGAACGGCAAGGAGCCGGCTGTCTCCTACGACGACCGTCTGGACGACATCCTGGGCGAAACCTACGGCACCATGGTCTACCAGGAGCAGGTTATGCTCATCTCCGTCGAGATGTGCGGCTTCTCCAAGGGCGAATCGGACTCGCGTATCCGTAAGCCCGTGGCTAAGAAAAAGATCAAGCTGCTCACGTCGACGGTGCTCCACTGGGAGGATGGCTCGGACGAGACCACCTACGACCACTGGATGAATGGCGCTATCAAGAACAACTATACGCGCGAGGTCGCCCAGAAGATTTGGGACGATGTTCTCGAGTTCGCGTCCTACGCCTTTAACAAGTCGCACTCCGCCGGCTACGCCATCCTGGTTATGCAGACGGCATGGCTCAAGGCGCACTATCCGCACGAGTACATGGCGGCCGTTCTGACGTCCTATACGGGCAAGACCGACAAGATCGTGCACTACGTCTCGGCGTGCCGTCACGACGGCATCCCCGTGCTGTCGCCAGATGTCAACGAGTCCGGTACCGAGTTCACGGCTACCAAGGAAGGCGTGCGCTTTGGTCTGGCCGGCATCCGCGGCGTGGGCACCGGCGTGGCGCAGGCGATTATCGCCGAGCGCGAGGCGGGCGGTCCGTTTAAGACGCTGCACGACTTTGTCGAGCGCGTGGACTCGAGCCAGGCCAACCGTCGCGTGATCGAATCGCTGATCAAGGCAGGCGCCTTCGACTCCACGGGGTATCCGCGTCGCCAGATGATGCACTTTGTGGACAAGAACAACCCCGAGAACATCATCGATGCCGCGGTAAAGCGCCAGAAGGACCGCGCGAGCGGCCAGACCTCGTTCTTCGATATGTTTGGCGACGTTGAGGGCTCGGGCTTTGAGGTCAGCGTGCCCGATCCGGACGGCCAGGAATGGGACCGCCACCTCAAGCTGAGCCAGGAGAAGGAGGTTCTGGGCATCTATGTCTCGGACCACCCGCTGCGCCCGTTTGAGTATGCACTAGCCAAGGCACGCGACTTCTCGTTCTCGCAGATCGACACTGGCTACGAAGTTCAGAATCCTACGGGCGGTACCATCAACCAGGAGATTCCCGAGGGCAAGGCGCTGTGGTGGGCCGGCATGGTCTCGAGCGTGTCCAAGCGCGTGACCAAAAACGGCGACCCCATGGGCATCGTGCAGCTCGAGGACATGGAAGGCGAGGCCACGGTCGTGGTGTTCCCCAAGACCTACAAGGAGGCCGAGGGGTACCTGTACGGCGAGGTCGATCCCGAGACCGGCGCGCAGCTGTCCGATGCGTTTGTGCGCATTAAGGGCAAACTCGAGCGCTCGGACCGCGGCGACCAGATCATCGCGCAGGAGATCGTGCCGCTGGAGCTCAACGAGGAGAACAACAAGCCCAAGGTGTTTGAGGTCATGGTGCCCAACAGCCGCTTTAGCCAGGGCAATATGGCGCGTCTTGCCACGGTGCTTACCGCCAACCCGGGCGGCGACCGCGTGGAGATCTTTATCGAGCAGGTGGACGGGCGTGTGCTGCGTGCCGAGGTGCCGGCCAAGGTCAACGCACGCTCGATTCCGCTGTTGGCAGAGGCAAAGGCCATCGTCGGCAACCAAGGCCGCGTGACGGTGGTCTAAAATGATTTTTCTGGGACGGGGATTAAAAAATCATTTTGGGTGACGTGTGGCGGAAGACCAGTCTTTCCGGGACGGGAATGATTTTTTCATCCCCGTCCCAGAAAAATCATTTGGCATGCGAGATTGGAGGAAGTGATGGCGCAGGGGACGTTTGTGCAGGCGCTTCGTAAGGAGGCGGCGCTTAGCAGCACCTTTATGAAGGGGCGCTCGCTCATGCTCAACGGTGCCGTGCTGTCGTTTGAGGACTCCGGCTCGCGCTTCTCCAAAAACGTGAACATCGAGGGCACGGTGCGCGGCTCGCGCGGCGACCTGTACAAGACGCGCGTGGCGCTCGATATGGACGAGCACGAGGTTATCGACTACGACTGCGATTGTCCCGCCGCCTTCCGCTATTCCGGCATGTGCAAGCACGTTATCGCCACGGCGCTGGCGTATCTGGATGCCAGTGGCGCCGAGCCCGTCGAGGGCTTGCGTACGCCGGTCCGCACGTTTACGGTACCGCCCGCACAGTCCAAGCAGCCCACGCGCCCCGCGCCCACCGCATCTGCGGTCAACCCCAACTTTCCCTTCCCGGCGCCCGTCCCCACGAGCCCGAGCCTTGTGGCGGCGCTTTCCGATCTTTCGGACGCGCGCATGGACGAGCTCGTGGCCATGCGTCGCAAGCTCGCCAGCACCATTGACCCCGATGCGCCCAAGGCGGTGCTGGAGCCCTCACTGGTGCCGTACTACAATCCGCTGTTTGCCGATCGCTTTAACTGGGCACTCGAGTTTCGCATTCGCTGCGGTTCGGTGTCCTACGTGGTTAAGGATATCGACGGCATGGCCGATGCCTATGTGCGCGGCGGTACGTTCTCCTATGGCAAGAAGCTTACGTTTGTTCATGTGCCCGAGGCTTTCGATGACGTGTCGACAAAGCTGCTCGACTTTATCGCAATGACGGTCGCCTACCTAGGCGATATTACGAGCTCGCGCTCGGCATCGTATGACTTTGCCCGCAGCGGTTTTGTCGCCGAGCGTCAGTTGCCGGTATCCGAGTATTCCGTCGTGTCCGTGCTGGACCTGCTGCGTGGCAGGACCTTGTCCTTTGAGCCTGCTTGGTCGCGGGGGACGACGACGCATCGCTCCTACGAGGTGGCAGTCGAGCCTTCGTTGCAGGGGGAGGGCGAAGTCCCGGCTAAGCGCCCGCCGCTTCTTGCCGCCAAGATTGCACCGGCGGCGGGAGGTAGCTACGACTTGCGCCTGCCGGCCGATGTGTACTGCTTTGTCGCTGGTGACGCAGCCTATCTGGTTGATACGCGCCGCGCGCGCCGTAGCGACACGGCGTTTGCCCAACATGCGGCGCCGTTCCTTTCGCACTTGTTGCCCTGCCGCACACCGGTCCATATCGCCGCCGACCAGGTGGGCGAGTTCTGCCGCATGGCGCTGCCTATCTTGCGCGACTACACTGACCTGACCGCTCCCGCTGCGCTCGATGCCGTGGCGCCCGAGCCGTGTTTTGCCATGGCGATTGGCGTCGACGATGGTCTTGTGACCTGCAAGATTACGGTGACCTACGGCGATTGGTCGGCAGATCTCTTTAGTCTTGGTGCTCCGGGCAGTCCTTTCGAAGAGCAACGCCCCGGCGTTCCGCCCCGCGATACGGTGGCGGAGTTTCGCGTTATGGACACGGCGGCCCTGTACTTCGATTTCTACGAGGGCGGCCTGGCATTTGAGGAGCGCGATGACGAGAGCCTGTTCCACTTGCTGACCGAGGGGCTGGCGGCTTTGTCCGAGCTGGGAGAGGTCATGCTCAGTGATCGTCTGCGCCAGATTTCGGTCCGCCCTGCGCCCAAGCTCTCGGTGCGCGCCACCGTCAAGAGCAACTTGCTCGACGTCGAGCTGGGTGCGAGCGGGCTTTCGGCGGTCGACCTTGCCATCTATCTCGATTCGTATAAGCGCCACCAGACGTTCGCGCGCCTTACGTCCGGGGATATCGTGCGCCTGGACGAGGGAGCGCGTGCCGCGTTTGGTCTTGCCGAGGACCTGGGCGTCGATGCCGTCGACCTGCTCGACGGCGTGTCGCTTCCCGCGTCGAGCACCCTGTTTGTCGACAGCATGATCGCGCGCACGCCGGCGCTCGAGGCCGATCGCGACGCGGCGTTCCGCCGCACCGTCGAGCGCCTGGACACGCTCGGCAAGATGGACTTTACGGTACCCGTCTCGCTCAAGGCCACGCTGCGTGGCTACCAGATTGACGGCTACCAGTGGCTCGGCTCGCTTGAGCACCTGGGCCTTGGCGGCATCTTGGCCGACGATATGGGCCTGGGCAAAACGCTGCAGATGATCGCGCACATTCTGGCGCGCGTGGAAGCGGGGGATACCAAGCCCACGCTCGTGGTGTGCCCCGCGTCGCTTGTGTACAACTGGACCGCCGAGCTGGAGCGCTTTGCCCCCTCGCTTGATGTGTGCGCCATCGTGGGCGCCAAAGCCCAGCGTCGCGTGCAAATTGCCGGCGCAGCCGAGCACAACGTGGTCGTGACGTCGTATGACCTCATGCGCCGCGACATCGACGAATACGTCGAGCAGGACTTTGCCCGCGTGGTACTCGACGAGGCCCAGTACATTAAAAACCCGCTCACCCAGGTGGCCCGCGCCGCCAAGCGCCTGCCGGCCGGTGTGCGCTTTGCCCTGACGGGCACGCCCATCGAAAACCGCCTGTCCGAGCTCTGGAGCATCTTCGACTTTTTGATGCCGGGCCTTCTGGGCACGCGCGACTCATTTGCCAAGCGCTTTGAAAGTCCCGTCGAGCATGCTGAGGGCGATAGTGCCGCTCGTCTGCAGGCGCTCGTATCGCCGTTTGTGCTGCGTCGCGTCAAGGAAGAGGTGGTGGCCGACCTGCCCGAGAAGATCGAGGATACGGTGATGGCGCAGCTTACCGGCGAGCAGCGCAAGCTCTACCTGGCAAACCAGGACCGCATCGCCCAGCAGGTGCAGCACCGCGAGGC
>CAUBTS010000009.1 GCA_958438955.1 uncultured Collinsella sp. | reverse complement strand
ATCTGGCGAACCTTATCGGTCATGCGCTGCAGGTTAAAGTCGACGTAGATGATCGTCTGCAGCAAGCGGAAGTCGGAGGCGACCGGTGACTGCGTGGCAATCAGGTTGTAGCAGACGGCCTCCAGGTTGGCGCAGCGTGCGTCAATCGAAAGCGTGCGCTTCTTGGTCTTGGTGGCGAGCTTGCGGTCGTCGATCACATAGGCCTTCACGGCATCGTGGAGGGCCAGATCGACGGCCTCGTAGATGCTCAGCATCTCGTGACGGGCCTCGATGAGCTGACGGGAAAACAGTTTGCGCATGGTTCACTCCAATCAGTTGGGTGCGGTCATGCCGCCCGCACAGTGAATACGCACCGGACAAGGTCCGATCGGCTTGGGACTAGTCGCACCGATCAGCCAAAGCGGCCGGTGATATAGTCTTCCGTCCGCGAGTCCACCGGGCTGGTGAAGATCGCGTCGGTTTGACCATACTCGATGAGCGTAGCGGGCTCGCCGGCAACTTCCTGCAAGAAGAATGCGGTGTAGTCGCTAATGCGAGCTGCCTGCTGCATTGAATGCGTGACGATGATGATCGTCATCTCGGGCGCCAGCTCGGCCATCAGATCCTCGACCTTAGAGACGGACGTGGGGTCGATGGCGGAGCAGGGCTCGTCCATCAGAAGGACATCGGGTTGCACCGCAAGCACGCGCGCGATGCACAGACGCTGCTGCTGACCGCCCGAGAGCGCCAAACCATCCTTGTTGAGCTGATTGGATACCTCTTTCCAGAGGTTGGCGCGCTTGAGCGATTCTTCCACGATGTCATCGAGGTCACTTTTGCTAGTCACGCCCTGCAGACGAGGGCCAAAGGCGACATTCTCGTAGATGGATTTAGGAAACGGGTTGGGCTGCTGAAAGATCATGCCCACGCGACGACGGAGATCGACCGGGTCGACACCCTCGGCATAGATATCGTTGCCGTCGAGCGTCATGGTGCCCTCGACGCGCGTGCCCTCGATCAGGTCATTCATGCGGTTGATGCAGCGCAAAAACGTCGACTTGCCGCAGCCCGAAGGGCCAATGAAGGAGGTGATGGCGTTTTTGGCGATGTTGAGGTCAAGCCCCATCAGCGCATGAAAGTCACCGTACCAAAAGTTGAAATCCTTGGCCGTAATGGCCGCTTGCTCCAACGTGGGAGCGGACTGATAAACGGACATGGGACTCCTTAACTAGCGACGCTTGCGCGACAGGAAGCGCGCAAACAGGTTGAAGGCCAGAATGATCACCATCAGCAAGAGCGCGGTGCCGTAGGCTGCGTTCATGTTGATGCCGTCGTTGGCAAGCAGATACAGGTGAACCGTCATGGGGCGGCCGGAATCGAGCGGCGAAATAGGTAGATTGATGGCCTGCCCCATGGTATAGAGCACCACCGCGGTCTCGCCAATGGCACGGCCGATGGCGAGAACGATGCCCGTGGCAATACGGCCAAAGGCAGAAGGAAGCACGATCTTGGAGACAACCTGCCACTTGGTGGCGCCCAGGCCATATGCGCCCCAGCGGATATAGCGCGGAACGGCGCGAATGGCCTCTTCGGTGGTACGCATGACGATGGGAAGCATCAAGAGCGCGAGTGCCAGGGCGGCCGAGACCATCGAAAGGCCCAGGCCCATGGCCTCGACAAACAAGGCGTAGCCAAACAGGCCCATAACGATGGAGGGCACCGAGGCCAAAGCGTCAGCAGCGTAGCGAATGAGCTCGACGACCTTGCCCTGCTTGGCGTACTCGGCCAGATAGACGGCTGCCAGCACAGCGATCGGCGTGCAGATAAGCATGGCGAGCGCCGTCACGTAGACGGTCGAGACGATCGTGGGCCAAATTCCGCCCTCGGCGTTGACGCCCTGGGGCCAACCGAAGATAAAGTCGAGCGAGATGTGTGGCAGGCCGTTGATGACCACGTAGGCGATGATAGCGACCAGCACCAGCGTGGTGATGTAGGCAGCGGCACGAAACACGCAAAGCATGATCTTGTTGGACAGGTCCTTGTTGATGCGGCCCTTCTTGCCGTGGGAAAGGGCACGCTTGATGCGCTCGCGCGACGAGGTCGTATCGACCGTCGTGTCAACGGAATCGGACATAGCCTACCCCCTCTTCTTCTTGGAAATCAGACGGACGATGCCCACCAGCGTGGCGGAGATGATAAACAGGACCACGCCCATGCCGAACAGCGCCGAGCGATGCAGACCCGAGGAATAGCTCATGTCGAGCGCGATCTGGCTCGTGAGCGTCGAGATAGGGCTCGCAATGCTGTCGGGAATAACCGGGGCGTTACCTACGACCATGAGCACGGCCATGGTCTCGCCGATGGCACGGCCCATACCCAGCACGATGGCATCAACGATACCCAGCTTCGCGGCAGGTAGCACGACCTTATAGATGGTCTGCCACTTGGTGGCGCCCATGGCATACGATGCCTCGCGAATGCCCATGGGAATGGAATTGAGAGCATCGATGGTGAGCGTGGTGATGGTAGGGACGATCATGATGGCGAGCACAAACCACGCCGTCAGCGCACCAAAACCAAGGCCGCCGGTCAGTTGTGCGATAAACGGGCGGATGATGATCATGCCAAAGAAACCATAGATGATAGAAGGGATGCCGGCCAACAGGTCAACGGCGGGGCTGATGAGCTTGCGCACGCGCTTGCTGGCAATCTCGACCAGGTAAACGGCCGTACCCACGCCCAGCGGCACGCCCATGGCGAGCGCACCGACGGTCACCAGACCCGAGCCGGCAAGCAGCGACAAGATGCCGTAGTGGCCCTCGGAAGGCGCCCACGTAAAGCTAAAGAAGTCCGCCAGACCGATGTCGGTAAAGACGGGCAGCGCCGAGTACGTGGTAAAGACAAAAATCAGGATGACGGTAACGACCGCCAAGAACGCGCAGGCAAAGAAGATCCACTGCAGCGCCTTCTCCTTGATATAGGTACTGCGCGATACGAGCGCCAGCTCGCGCTTCTTGGGCGTCTGAACATTCTGCTCAGTCTGGGAGTTTTCCTGTGCTTCCATGCTACTCACTCCCCTTCTCGTCGTTGGTGACGGGAATAAAGCCCGCCTCGCGAATCTGCTTGTCCATCTTTTCGGACGTCACATAGTCGATGTAATCCTGCGCCTGCTGCGAAGGCGCACCCTTCACAAAGAAGTAAAGGTCGCGCGAGATGGGATAGCCGCCACTCGCGACCGTCTTCTCGGACGCCTCAACATGATTGACCGAGACGGCCTTGACCGAGGTCTTGGCGTTGAGGCTATCGACGAAGCCCAGCGAAATGTAGCCGATGGCCCCACGCGAACGAGATACCACGTCGCGCACCTGGCCCGTACCCGAAAGAACAGCCGAGCGGCGATCGAACGGCGTGCCATCCATCACGATGGTACGGAAGGCCTCGCGCGTACCGGACGCCTCGTCTCGGTTGATGACCTGAATCCTCAGGTCCTCGCCACCGACCTCTTTCCAATTGGTAATCTTGCCGGCGTAGATATCGCGGAGCTGCTCGGTCGAGAGGTTATCGACCGGGTTATCGTCGTTCACGATGACCGCGATACCGTCGTGGGCAATTACGATGGGGGTCAGGCCCAGATCCTGTTCGTCGGCATTGAGCCCACGGGAGGAGCTGGCGATATCGGCCGTGCCGGCGCTGACGGCCTCGATGCCAGCGGAAGAACCCAAACCGGAAACGAGCACGTCGATGCCGGTCTCCTCCTTAAAGCCCTCGGCCGCAATCTCGGCGATAGGAAGGCAGGTCGTGGAGCCAGCGACGGTAATGGAAGAGGTAGAAGATCCCGAAGAACAGGCACACAGCGTAAGTGTAAGCACAGCGGCGCTCAGGACCGATACGATCTTTCTCATAGCATCACGCCGATCGCAGCATGGCGCCCACAGGTGCCGTCCTCGTTACGGTAGGAATAAAAGCGGTCGTTCTGACGCACGGTCGAAAGCTGGGTATCCACGATATCATCCGCGTCGACACCGACATCTACCAGCGCCTCGCGAATGGCAGCGGAAAGATCGAGCATGCGAGAGGTACTCGCATCGATGCAAGAGAACTCGGCGGCAAAGCGATCCATGAGTTCCTGGGATACCTCATATTCGTCACCCAAGATATGGGGGCCGATATAGGCGGAAACGTCGCCCGCATCGCAGCCGGCAGCATCGCAAAGCGCCTGGCACGCCTTGGCAGAAATACGTGCAATCGTGCCCTTCCAACCGGAGTGCACCACGGCAAATCCGCCAGGGGCCACCAGCACCACGGGAACGCAGTCGGCAAAGCAGAGCAGCACGGGCACGTTATGCGCCGTACAGACGATGGCATCGCAGCCCGCGGCAATCTGCTCGCGGACGTCCTCAAGGTCATCGGCGCCATTCGAGGTCACCGCAACGATATGGTCACCATGGACCTGATTGGGAACGAGCAGGTTGTGCTCGCACTCCGCGGCACCCATAGCCTCGAGTGCGCGGCGACGATTTTCTTGAACAGCAAAGGGATCATCGCCAACATGCGAGCCCAAGTTGAGTGAGGAGTACGCATCTTCGGAAACGCCGCCGGCGCGCTCGGTGAAGGCAAAGCGAACATCGGATGTCGCGCCCTCCACCAACGTAACTCCATCATGGTCGACACGCGAAACTTTGTCCGCACGTGCTGCCATACTAAAGCCTCCTAATAACACAAGTACCGCGGCATCGCCGCTACAGCCCGCGTTTATACGGCTGTCATACTTCTCTAAAAGGATACCTGCTGCGCTGGAGGCAATCGTAAAGGGAACGTAAAGAGATTGAAGGTTCTAGTTTACAAAGTCGAAATAAAAAGGGCGCGTCCATACGGACACGCCCCTGTGCACAACAATGCAAAGAACGACTTAGAAGCTACCGCGCTTCAGGAAGTCGGGAAGCTCGAACTGATCGTTGCCGAAGTTAGGAAGCTCGGTGCCACCGACGTTGCGGGTCGGAGCGGCCTGAGCCGGGCTGGTGGCCGGAGCGGTGCGCTGCGGCTCAGCGGAGGCAGCGGCCTTGCTCTGAGACTGCTGAGCAGCAAAGAGCTCGTCCTGACGGTTAACGTTGGAGTCGGAGAAGCCCGTAGCGATGACGGTGATACGCACCTGATCGCCCAGGGACTCGTCGACAACGGTACCGAAGATGATGTTGGCCTCGGGGTCGACGGCGTTGGCGACAACGTCGGCGGCGTCGCTGATCTCCTGGATGCCCAGGTCCTTGGAACCGGCGATGGAGAGCAGCACGCGCGTGGCGCCATCGATGGAGCTCTCGAGCAGCGGGCTGGAGATGGCCTGCTGGGCAGCGTCGACGGCACGGGTGTCCCCAGAAGAGGTACCGATACCCATCATGGCGGTACCGGCCTGCTTCATGATGGTCTTAACATCGGCGAAGTCCAGGTTGATGATACCGGGGACGGTGATGAGGTCGGTGATGCCCTGGGTGCCCTGGGAAAGGACGCCATCGGCAATCGCGAAGGCCTCGAGCATGGTGGTCTTCTTCTCGGCGATGTCGAGCAGCTTATCGTTAGGGATGACGATCATGGTGTCGACGCAATCGGAGAGGGTCTTAATGCCCTCCTCGGCGCTCTTCTTGCGCTTGCGGCCCTCGAAGGTGAAGGGCTTGGTCACGACGGCGACGGTCAGCGCACCGACCTCGTTCATCGCGATATCGGCAACGATGGGAGCAGCGCCAGTACCGGTGCCACCGCCCTCGCCGCAGGTGATGAACACCATGTCGGCGCCAGCGAGCGCCTCGGCAATGTCGTCGCGGGACTCATCGGCAGCCTTGCGGCCAACCTCGGGGTTGGCGCCGGCGCCCAGGCCGCGGGTAAGGTCGGTGCCGATGTGCACCTTGATATCGGCATCAGAGATCGCGAGTGCCTGAGCATCGGTGTTGATGGCAACAAACTCGACGCCACGAATGCCCTCTTCGATCATTCGATTGACCGCGTTGGTACCGCCGCCGCCGACGCCGACCACCTTAATGACGGCAAGGTAGTTGTTGATCTCTGTCTCGTGCATGTCGGTCCTCCGAACAAAGGTTATAGCCATAGCATGGGTCGACCCCTGCGCACATTAACCTTCAGGTTGAAAGTAAATGCAAAGGTAAACCGTATTATGTTTGCACATTATGAACGTATCAGTCAAATAATTGACCGTGAAAACCAAACAAACCAGATAAACGGCGTGGTATGGCCCCTCAACAAAGCATCAACCAGCGCTACGAGGTCGGAGCGTTCCTAAATGTATAGTTACCCGGAGAGCGCACATTGATATACGTTACGCCCTCTACCTGCGAAAGCAGCTTGGTGACTACGCGCTCCTTCTTGACGATATCGTTCGAATCGCCCAGCGACACCTCAATGCCGTTATTGAGGTTTGCCGAGATGGCTTCGACCGAAGGCGTGGAAATATCCTTGACTTGTCCCAAGAACTCGCTCGAAAAACCACGCACATAATCCAAGCCAGCCTTAACGGCCTTGGAGCTCACTGCCTGGCCGGAAACCGGAGCGACATCCGCCGAGACATCAGTCAACAACACCGCGCCATAGTGCTTAGCGAGCGCCAGCGCGGCATCGATTCCGGTCAAGGTATTTGAGCCCTGCCCTGTCGTGATGACGTTGCCTTGGTCGTCCACTTCGACCGACGTCGACAGTGGGGCGATCCAGGTGTCATCATCCCCGATGGCCCAGGCAAGGTCATCGGAACTGATATAGGCAATTGCGATGACCTTGCGCTCCATCGGCGTAATGATGAGCGTATGCGGGAACTGACGCTGGACATCCACGCCCGAGACCCACGGATTCTGCTTGAGGTCCTCGGTAATCTGGTCGGGATCGACGTTAAAAAGCGACGTTCCCTCGGGCAAATCGATCAGCTGGATAGCATCGTGCTTCGTCACATGCTCGCTGCCTTGAATCTGAATATCAGTGGCGGTAAACAATCCAGAGTTGATCACCACGATGGCAACGACGACGAGCACGGCCAAGGCGGCCAGAACGCCGCCCACGATTTTGCCTTTGCCTGCAACGACAGAAGCGGCGTCTGATGTTTTATTTACCATCGCCCCAAGTGAAGACAACGGGTTGACGCTTTTTTTACCCGAAGGCTTCTTGGCGGTAGCCGGCACCGATGTCAGCGAGCGCGGTTTCGATGCGCCCAGCGTGCGACCTGGACGCGGCGCTTTAGTTCCCGTCGAGGGCTTAGGAGTTGCCATGGGACGGGCGGGTTTGGCGCCCATAACAGGCTTTGACGTCACCGAGGGACGCGAGGACTTTTTTGCGGCCGGACGATTACCGAGCTGCGAGCCGACAACCGGACGACTGGTCTGTCGAGCATGCCCGACAGACTTAGAGTGCGCGACGGTATTGCGTTGAGGTTTGGCAGGCGCGCCGGAACGCCCTCCGGCGCGGCGGAAGGTGGGTTTCGATGCTCTAGAAGCCGAGGAATTTAACTTCCGGTCTGAGCTCGATGCCATACGCCTCCCTCACCTTTCCGTGCACATGTCTGATAACCGCGGCAACGTCATCGGCCGAGGCAGTTCCGTTATTAACGATAAAATTAGCGTGAACGGGCGAAACTTCCGCGCCGCCAATCGAAAAACCCTTTAATCCACAATCCTCGATAAGCTTGCCCACACTCGCATCGGGCGGGTTGCGAAAGACCGACCCGCAGGATGCGCGACCCATGGGCTGCGTACGCTTGCGCCTCGTCAGGTACCGCTCCATGCGCTCGCGAATGTCGGCCTTGGGCGCCGGTTTAAGCTTGAGCACGCACTCGAGGATAATCTCATTGCGGGGAAGGCTACATTCGCGGTAGCCCCAAGTGATCTCGGACCCCGCATAATGCTTGATACCGGATGCCGGGTCAAACGTTACGACATCCTCAACCAGCGAGCCAATCCACTCGGTCCGTGTGCCGGCATTCATAGATATCGCACCGCCAACCGAGCCAGGGATGCCAACGGCAAACTCAAGGCCCGAGAGGCCACGCGACAGGGCATCGTTGACCAGGCGCGCAAACATCACGCCCGCACCGACCGTCAGCGTACAACCGTCATCGGCAACAACCGTGCGCTGAAACTCACGTCCGAGCGAAATGACGGCGCCGCGATAACCGCCATCGGCAACCAGCAGATTGGAGCCCTTGCCGATGATGACCCACGGCACCTGCTCGCGATCGAGCACCGCCACGGCGCGTCGAAGGGCATGATAGCTATGGCACGTCACAAAGAGGTCGGCCTTGCCGCCGATACGATAGCTCGTATGACGCGCAAGGCGCTCGTCCTCGATCACATCCGTGTCGATCATGCCCGAGAGCGCCATGACGGCGTTAAACAGACCCATTAGACTTAAGCGTCTTTCTTGGCAGTCAGATACTCAATGAACTCGGGACCGACGGTCGTAACGTCACCGGCACCCATAGTGAGCAGCAGGTCGCCCTCGCCCACCATCTGCTCGAGCTCCTGATTGAGCTCAAGACGGCTGGAGCAGTACACGACCTCCTTGCCAGGATGCTTGGCGCGCACGGTATCGGCGAGCATCTTAGAGGTAACACCCGGAATGGGCATCTCGCCAGCCGAGAACACATCAATCAGCAGCAGTTTATCGGCATTGGCAAATGCATCGGCAAAGTCGTCGCACAGGGCCTGCAGACGCGAATAACGGTGCGGCTGGAACACGACGTCGACATGCTTGTAGCCCAGCGACGAAGCGGCAGCAAGCGTCGCCTTGATCTCGGTGGGGTGATGGCCGTAATCATCGACCACGGTGATGCCATCGATATCGCCCACGTGGGTAAAGCGACGGCGGACGCCCTCAAAGCTCGAGAGCGCCTTGGCGGCGGCGTCGATGTCAAGGCCCAGGACATGGGCGACGGTGAGCACCGCCGTGGCGTTGAGCATGTTGTGGCGACCGGGATTGCTCTTGATCTCCACAGCGTGCTCAGTGCCGTCCTCAAAGCGAACGATAAAGTCGCTCTGGATGCCCTTGACATCCGGGTGCATGCAGACGATGTCGTTGCTCTCGGCAAAGCCGTAGGAAAGCACGTGACGGCCCGTCGACTTGGCGAGCTCGACCAGATGCGAGTCCTCACCGCAGACGATGACGGTGCCGTCCTCGCCCACCAGGCTCATGAATTTGGCGAAAGTTGCCTCGATCTCCTCGATACCCGAGTAGTGATCGAGGTGGTCGGCCTCGACGTTGGTCACAATGACCACGTTGGGGTTCAGGAACAGGAAGGAGCTGTCGGACTCGTCGGCCTCGGCGACAAAGTAGTCGCCCGAGCCGTTCTTGCCGTTCGTGTCATAGCCCTCGACGATGCCACCGATCAAGAAGCTCGGATCCAGACCCATGCGGTCGAGCATGGTGGCGCACATCGAAGACGTGGTGGTCTTGCCATGCGTGCCGGCAACAGCGACGGTGGTGTAGCCGTGGCCCAAAGCAGAGAGCATCTTAGCACGGGGCCACACGGGAATACCAAGCTCGCGAGCGCGCACGAGTTCAGGGTTGGACTCCGGAATAGCGGTGGAGACAACAACCACGTCGGGCTTGACCTCGTCGATCGTGGCGGCCTCATGGCCCACATGCACCTTCACACCAGCGCGGGTAAGCTGGCGGATATAACGTGACGTCTTAAGGTCGGAGCCGGTAACGGCATAACCGCGCTCGTGCAGAACGAGGGCGATGCCGCTCATGCCGGCGCCGCCGATACCGATAAAGTGGGCGCTCTTAAACTCGGGCGCGGAGGTTGCAGTCTGGGAATCAGCCATGTGCTCGTGTACTCCTTGCGTAAACACTGCCTGTAACCCGTTAACTGTACCGCACCTACCGCATCAGCGCGAGGGCGACCGACGATATCCCGTCTAACTAACGCAAACCCTCTACCGCATCCGCCAGAAGAGCGGCGGCCCTATCCTGGGCCAGACCACGCGCCGCCTGACGCATGGCGTCGCGCGCCGCCGCGTCATCGACCAGGTGCAGCAGTTCATCGGCAAAGGCAGAACCGTCGATATCGGCATCGGCGCAGAGCACGCCGGCCCCAGCGTCGACCAGATAACGGGCATTGGTGGTTTGGTGGTCGGCCGTCGCATGCGGGTACGGCACGAGCACCGAAGGCACGGCGAGTGCAGCGATCTCGGCCACGCTCGATGCGCCCGAACGCGAGAGCACCAAATCGGCAGCAGCCAGCATATCGCCCATGTTGTCGATGTAAGGCTGGACGCGGTAACGCTTCGCCTCCTCGGGCGTCAGCGCCAAAGCGCGCTCGGTCTCCTCAAAGCCGTCGGCACCCGTCGAATGCAACACATAGAGGTTCTTGCGCGAAAGCAGCTCGTTTTTGAGCGAAGCCACACGCTCGTTGAGGTGCTGGGCGCCAAGTGAACCGCCAAAGACGAGCAGCAGCGTAGCGTCCTCGGGAACGCCAAGTGCCTTGCGGCCGCGAGCGCGATCGCCCTCGATCACCGAGCGACGTACGGGGTTGCCGGTCATGAGCACGTGATCAGGGTCACCTTCGCGCTCAAAGACCGAACGCGCTGCCGGCACCGAGATGCACACGCGGGCGGCGTGGGAGTTCATCATCTTGTTGGCCAGGCCCGGAACAGAGTTCTGCTCATGCAGCAGATACGGAACGCCCGCGCCCTTGCACCACCCCAGCAGCGGAACCTCGACATAGGCACCAAAACCAATGGCGGCATCGGGCTTGCCGACCTTTGAGAAATGACTGGCGAGCGCACGCTTGGCTTTGTTGACACGCCATAGCGAGGTCAGCGCCGTCCAAGGACGGGAGCGGTCGAAGCCCGTGACCGTAATGGGCACAAAATCAAACCCAGCCTCGGGGACCAGACGACCCTCGAGCTTGCGCGACTGGCCCACGAACACAACGTGGTGGCCACGGTCACGCAGCTCTTCGGCCAAGGCGAGCGCGGGGTTGATGTGCCCTGCCGTGCCGCCGGCTGCAATAGCAACGGTCATTTTATCGGTCATGGTAGTCCCTTCGTACACGCGGTCCCCGGCCGTCGGTACGCAGACGCGCCGACGGGTCTGAGTTCAAATCGATTCGATTATATCCGCCGCCCGCATTGCGAGGAGTGGGGCGCTGAGGACGACCTTGCGGCGCCGTTCGCTGACGCGGGCGGGCTGCGGGGTCGGTCGCAGAGCCATCCAGGACGGTAAAACCGTTACGCGAAGATCGCTCGCCGCGCACGTGGGGCACGCCGGCGGTACTCTCATCCATAACGGCAAAGCTCTCACGGCGGCGGTCATACTCATCGCGGCGGGCGCTCTCGTACGAAACGCGCAGGATCAACCCGGCAAGCATGAGCGACACAATAATCGACGAACCGCCGTAGCTAATAAACGGCAACGGTTTGCCCGTCATGGGAAACACGTTGAGGATGCCCAGCGCGTTAATCAAAAACTGCACTGCGAGAATGACCGCGGAGCCAGACGCCATAAGCGCGCCCCGGCGATCGGTCGCCTGCTCGGCAATGCGAAACGCCGAGTAGATCAGCATCGCAAACACCAAGAAGAACAGCACGGTTCCGACAAAACCGACTTCCTCGCCAATGATGGCCAGGATGTAGTCATTGTGCGCCTCGGGCAGATACGAGTACTTCATGGTTGAGTTGCCGATGCCACGGCCGAACAGACCGCCCGAGGCAAAGGCCATAATGGCAAGCGTGGCCTGATAGCCGTCACCATACTCGTCGGCCCAAGGGTTCAAGGCAACCTGAATACGCACCATACGGTACGGCTCTGCGACAAGCGCAATCACGATCACGAGAATGCCGAAGATTAGCACACCGATGATAAATCTGGGGTCGAGACCCGCAAACAACGCCATGCACATGAGGGTCAACAGGATGATCAGGACAGTACCGAAATCGGGCTGGATAAAGATCAGAAAGAGCGAAATGCCCAGGTAGATGCCCATCTTGCGAAGGAATTCGTTGATGTTGCCACCGGGGGAAAAGAAGCGATCAAGCATGATGGCCGCATACGCAATGGCAAATGGCTTTAAAAACTCGGAAGGCTGGAACTGAATACCGGCGATGTTGAGCCAGCGCGTGGCGCCACGGCTGCCGCTGCCCACCAAGAACACCAGAAGCAGTAGTCCTACCATGCCGATGAGGAAGATCCTGAGCACATCCTCCCCAAACCAGCTGTCCGGCAAAACGCGCACGATGGCAATCAGCGCCAGAACACCGACCACGGCAAACGCGGCCTGTCGGCCCAGAAAAAACGTCGCCGAGCCATTCTCGTGCAGCGCCTCGACCGAAGACGCCGAGTACAACATCAGCAGGCCAAAGCATACCAAGGTAAACAAGCAGGCCATGAATATCAAACGGGGGCGCATGATACGGGCGGGAACGCCGGCAATATAGCGTTCGCTAAACGACTGCCCACCGTGGCTGGAACGCGGTGTGGTGCGACGTGAGGAGGCACGGTCCGAGTCGGGCCTCCTCATACCTTGTCGGGGGCTCTCCTCTCTCACCGCAACCCCTATTCCATTTGTGATTTCGCTGTAGCGGCAAGCTGAGCCACGTAGTCCTTAAACACGCGGCCGCGCTCCTCATAGCCCGAGAACTCATCGAACGAAGAGCAGGCAGGAGAAAGTAAGATCACATCGCCACGGCTCGAAAGCGAACGGGCAACGTCCACGGCGTCGCGCAGGTCATCCGCCTGGGCGATATCCACATCGCCATCGACATCAGCCTCGTCCATAGCGGCGGTGAAGCGCTCGCGCGCATCGCCAAAGCAGACGACCGAGCGCACGTTGTCCATAACGACGCGCGCGAAATCCGTGAGCGGCGTGCCCTTATCGTGGCCGCCGAGCAGCAAGATCACGTCGTCATCGGGAAATGCCGTCAGTGCCTTCTCGACCGCATCGGTGTTGGTCGCCTTGGAATCGTTGACGTAGCGCACGCCGTCAATCTCGCCACACGGCTCCACGCGGTGCTCGAGCGGCTGGAACGAGGCAAGACCGCGGCAGACACCGTCGACATCGGCACCGACCGCCAAGGCAGCCGTGGCAGCGCATAGGGCATTGATAACATTGTGATGGCCCGAGATCTTGAGCTCGGATATAGCGATGAGCGGGGTCTCGACACCCTTCAGACGCACGATCATCTTGCCATCGCGCACAAAGGCGGCATCCTCGCCCTCAGGCTCGTCAAAGGCAACCTTGCAGATGCGACGACCCGGCGTGTAGATGTACTCATCGAACTCGTGAATGCCGGCGTCTTCGACGTCGACAACCACCAGATCGTCATCGACCATATTGTCAAACAGTTTGATCTTGGCAAGCGCATAGTTCTTATGGCTCTTATGCCAGCCCAAGTGGTCGGGAGTGATGTTGAGCAGCACCGCCACGCGGGGGTGGAGCTCGGTTGTCGTAGCAATCTGATAGCTCGAGAGCTCAGCCACAAACCACTCGTTGTGGGCTCGGCCGTCAATCTCGTTGACCGGCGGCTCGCCGATGTTGCCGACAGCAACGCTGGCCTCGCCGGCAGCCTTAAGCAGATAATCAGTCAGCGACGTGGTGGTCGTCTTGCCGTTGGTGCCCGTGATGGCAATCCAGTTATCGGGCGACAGGCGATAGGCAAACTCGGGCTCACCCATAATCTGGGCGGCATGCTCGCGCCCGGCCTTAAAGAAGCCCGAGAACTCCGAGATGCCCGGGCACGTCACGCATACGTCATAGGCGCCCTCGACCTGTTCGGTCCCATAGACAAACGACGCACCAGCAGCCTCGAGCGCACGCGTGGCGTCATTGGGCTCAGAGGTGCCACCGCCATACACGGTAACGGCACTTACGCGCTCGGGATGTGCCAACGCCCAGCGGGCGACATCGAGACCGGATTTGCCCTGACCCAAAACGAGCAGGCTAAAGACATCAGCAAGAGACATGAAAGACCACTATCCCAACTGGAAGAACAGAGCAAGGCCAACGGCACCAAAGGCCGCAGCGATAATCCAAAAACGGATGACGACCTTGGTCTCGGCCCAGCCCTTCTTTTCGAAATGATGATGGATGGGCGCCATAAGGAAGACGCGCTTGTGCGTAAAGTGGAAGTAGACAACCTGAATCATGACCGACAGGGTCTCAACGATAAACAGGCCGCCGATGATGAGGGAGACGACCTCGGTGTTGGTCATGATGGACGTGCAGGCAAACGCGGCGCCCAGGGCAAGCGAGCCGGTATCGCCCATAAAGATGCTCGCCGGATAGCAGTTGAACCACAGAAAGCCCAAGCAGGCACCGGCACACGCGGTGCAGAAGATGGACAGGTTCACGTCTCCGTGCAAAAACGCCATGGCAGCCATGGCGAGCATGGCAATCATGGAGGTGCCGCCGGCAAGACCGTCAAGGCCATCGGTCAGGTTCACGGCATTAGAAAGACCGGCGATCATCAGCCAGCAAAAGACAATGTAGAACCACGGGAACGAAAGGCCGCAGATGGTGGTCGAAAGCACGCCAAGGTCAATCGTCAGGCCACCGGGAAAACGAATCTCGGGGGCGACGCCGCACCAGTTGACGGCAAGTACCGTAAAGGTGACACAGATAATGGTTAGGCCGATCATCTTGGCATGAGGCGTCAGACCGAGCGAGCGCCCGTGCGTAACGGAGGTCAGGTCGTCGATCAGGCCCAGCACGCCGGTCGCCAGCGTGGCGAGCAGCACGAGCACGAGCTCGGTGGTGAGCTTGCCCATCAGCAGGCAGGTCAGCGAGATCGCGACGAGGATGACAACGCCACCCATGGTGGGCGTTCCCTGCTTAACCAAATGACGCTTGGGGCCGTCGGCACGAACCTGCTGGCCGATACCCTCGACCTTGAGCAGCTTGATCCACCACGGCATGAGCAGCAGCGCAATGGCAGCGGCGATGCCAAGCCCCAAAAAAGCCTGATACGTTGGATACGAGGGATTGCCGAACATGGGCTAGCACACACCTTCCACAAAGCGGTCGAGCTCAACAAAACGGGAACCCTTGACCAGTACAACATCATGTTTTTCAAGCGCGCCGCCCATGCGGTCGAGCACCTGCTGATAATCGGAGAACACCTGGATGCGGTCCTCGTCCATGCCCATCATGCGCGCGGCATCGGCCATAAGCTGGGCCAGCTCACCACCCACGCACGCCAGCATGTCGAGCTTCTTGGCGGCGGCATAGGCGCCCACGAGCTCATGCATGCGAGGAGCCTCATCGCCCATCTCGCCCATCTCGCCCAGGATCGCCATGCGAGACCCCGTGCACGAAAGCGAGCACAGCAGATCGAGGCCAGCAGCCATGGATTCGGCACTGGCGTTATAGGAATCGTCGATGACGCGGGCACCGCTCTTGGCGCGCTTGATCTCTTGGCGGTGACCGGTGATCGTGAGGCCCCTAAAGGCAGCATCGATCTGCTCGGGCGTCACGCCCAGGCGATAGGCAACCGCGGCGGCCTTAACGGCATTTGGGACGGACTGCACGCCGGGGATGGCAAGCATGGTATCGATTGTCTCGCCCTGACCAAAATCGAGCGTAAAGACCGGACGGCCCTCGTCATCAACTCGAACGTCGCGGGCACGGACCTCATCATCGTCCGAGACGCCGGCCAGCATCACGTCGATACCAGCAGGCTGGGCGAACGTATCGCGAATGAACGGCGTAAAGTCGTCCTCGCCGCCCAAAACCAGCAGCGGCAAGACGTCGCCAGCGGCGCACATACCCTGGACAATCTCGGCCTTAGCGCGGGCGATGTTCTCGCGGCTACCCAAAATGCCGATATGAGAGGTACCAATCTTGCTCACGATGGCAAGGTTGGGATTGGCGGACTGGGACAGGCGCTCGATCTCGTGGAAATGGTTCATGCCCATCTCGAGCACCAGGACCTCGGTATCGGCCGGAGCGGAAAGCACCGTGAGTGGCATGCCGATCAGGTTATTGAAATTGCCCTTGGTGGCCCAGACACGATAGCGCTTGGCGAGCACAGCGGCGAGCACGTCCTTGGTCGTCGTCTTGCCGATGGAACCGGTAATACCAACGACCAGGCAGCCAAGCTCCAGACGGTACGTGTGCGCCAAACGCAGCAGAAACTCCTCGGGATCATCGGTCAGCAAGATGGCACAGCCCTTGTCCTGCGCCAGCGAGACCAGCTCGGCCTCGGGCTCACGCGTCATCACGACGGCGCCGGCACCCGACTGGACGGCACGGGAAGCAAAATCATTGCCGTCGACGTTTTCACCGGGAAAGGCGACGAAAATCGTCCCTTCCTCGACCTGGCGCGAGTCGATAACGCACCCGCGGCATACCTGATCGGCTTCTCCCGTCACGGTTCGGGCCCCTGTTGCGGCCGCGAGGTTGTTGACGGCGATCTCTATCATTGCAGCTCCCCTGTAAACCTAATAATGCTATCGGCGTATTGTATCCCAGCGCCGCGCATGCGTGGTGCAGGGCATGTGAACACCCCTCATATGGGACAACAAACCACGCCCCAAAGATTGTAACCCCCTACTTCGTGTGCGGGATACCCAGCACGTCGAGCGCGTTGGCCATAATGGACTGGAACGGCACCGCAGCGGCATCTGAGCCGCTCGGCGTTCCGTCGAGCGTGATATAGCACAGCACCTTGGGCGATTGTGCCGGTGCAAAGCCCATAAAGGACGACATGTAGTTCTCCTTGAGGTAGCCGCCGTTCTCGTCGGCTCGTTCGGCCGTACCGGTCTTACCCGCCACGTCATAGCCGTCAACCGCGCCGCCAACGCCCGTTCCCTCGGACACGACCGTCTGCATGCACGATGTCACCTGGGATGCGGCGTCCTCCGAAATCGCGCGCTCGCCTTCGCCCCAGTCCTTCTCGTCGCCTTTGCTGGACTTATAGAAGTGCGGGGTCATCATCACGCCGCCGTTGGCGATGCCGCCCACGGCACGTGCGATCTCAATCGGCGAGACGGACAGCGCCTGTCCAAAGCTCATCGAACCCAGCGTGGCGCCGTCATACTGGTCACGCTCCTTGACGATGCCCAGGCTCTCGCCCGGAAAATCGACACCGGAGCTGTGACCTATGCCCCACTTGTCCACATAGGCGGCAAAGTCATCCGCACCGATCTTGCGCCCCACCAGGACAAAGCCCACGTTGGACGAACGGCGCATCATCTCGCGCACATCCATGGTCATGGCATAGTCGCGCTTGTCGGCATCGGTGACGGTATCGTCACCCACCTTGATGCTCGCCGGCACCTCAAACGACGTACTCGATCGCACGACGCCCAAGTCGAAGCCGGCGCCCGCCACGAGCGTCTTAAAGACCGAGCCGGGCTCGTAGGCGTCGGTGACCAGACGCAAGTTCATATCCTCGGTCTTGGCGTTTTCCAGATCGGTCTGGTCGTAGGTCGGGTACGAGCAGGCGGCGAGAATTTCACCAGTCGTGGGGTCGGTGACCAAAGCCGAGCCGTTCTTGGCCTTTGTCTTCTCGACAGCCTCCGCCAAAGCATCCTCAGCCGCTCGCTGCATATTGACGTCGAGCGTCGTCACGATGTCAACGCCGTCGACCGCAGCCACCTTTTTATAGGCACCGCCCGCGATATAGCTGCCGTCCCTCGCGCGCTCGCGCACGAGGGTACCATTCGTGCCGGTCAGAAGCTTGTTGTATTGCTTTTCGAGACCCGTCAAGCCGTCGTTGTCTACATTCACTACACCCAGCACCTGCGATGCCAGATTGCCGTATGGATATACGCGCTTCATGGCCTGCTCAAAAAGCACGCCGGGCAGGTTCTTCTTCTCCAGCGCCGCAGCATCGTCTTCGTCCACCTGGCGCTTGATATACACCCAGGTGCCATCGGACTCGACGAGCTTGCGGCAGGTCTTTTTATCGATTCCAGTTGCCTTGACCAGCGCCGACACCGTCTTGTCAACATCCTCGACAAGCTGCGGGTTCACGGCGATGTTGCGACATTCGACCGACGACGCCAGCACGTTGCCGTTGCGGTCGTAGATGGTGCCGCGTTTGGCATAGAGGGTCTGTGCAAGCAGGCGGCGCGCATCGGCACGCTCGCGCAGTTTATCGGCTTCGACAATTTGATAGTCGGCAAGGCGAAAGACGCCCAAGCCCAAACCAAGCCCGATGAAGCCCATGATGGCTTTGCGGCGAGGCAGAGGCGTGCCTGTGAGCCATTCGGTCGACGAACTCTTGCGCGACCTGGTGTTATGCATTTGAGGGCCGTCCGAGCCGCGAAGTCGCGACGCCGGGTCGTTGCCACGGGACTGCCCGGCGTTGTAAGATTGCCGACCCGTTCCTTGATAACCAGAACGTCCCCGCGACGAGGGACGTCCAGAACCGCGGCCCCCATCGGAACCGCGGCGATAGTCATTTGTCATACTCAGCTACCGTCTTGCTACTGAGCGGTCGCGGTCGCGTTGGCGCCCGCGGCTGCATCCTGCGAAAAGTCAAGTGTAACGCTCTCGCTGGGCTCCACCATGCCATAAGCGCCCGCAAGGTCGCGAATGCGCGTGTCGGCGCCATAGACCGAATGCATGACCTCCAGGTCGGAGCTCTCATCGGTCGCCTTTTCGAGCGTGTTGGTAAGCTCGGCGTTGCTGTTGAGCACCTGGGCCGTAACGCCGGCGAGTGCCACGCGGGCGACGCCGATCGTCATGAAGATAGCCGCAATGATGCAAAACGTTTTAAGAACGCTCATGAAAACCGGGCTTACCGCCTGGTTTGCCTGACGGCCCGCGCCCGTGTAGACATCAAAGCGCGGCGTGCGCTGCTCACGGGGAGCAACGGGGGCCTGCGGCGTCTCACGATAGGCGGGCATGGCGTTCATATCATAGGCAAGTGCTGCGCTTGAAGTGTTGTAGCCCATGATATGCCGCCTCCCATCCCGAGTACGTTGGTAGTGTGTTTAAGCTTCGTTTATGGTGCGAGCGGGAGGTCCAATATCGCGCGGTCGCGCCTACAGACGCTGCGCCACGCGGATTTTGGCTGATCTCGCCCGAGGGTTGCGCTCAACCTCATCAGGCTGGGCAACCAAGGGTTTGCGGGTGATGACCTTGAGTATCGGCACGTTGCCGCACACGCACACCGGAATCTCCGGCGGACACGTGCACCCCTGGCTCATCTCCTTAAAGTGGTTCTTTACGATACGGTCCTCGAGCGAGTGATACGAGATGACGCAGATACGTCCGCCCGGGTTGAGCCACCTGGTGGCGGCATCAAGCCCTCGTTCGAGCACATCGAGCTCGTGATTGACCTCGATGCGAATGGCCTGGAAACTTTTCTTGGCCGGGTGTCCGCCATGCCGACGAGCGGCAGCCGGGATACCCGCCTTGATGATCTCGACAAATTGGCCGGTGGTTTCGATCGGTTCTTGCTCGCGGCGGCGCACGATCTCGCGCGCGATCTGCGAGGCAAACTTCTCTTCGCCGTAGACGCGTAGAATCCGGGCGAGGTCGTGTTCGTTATAGGTGTTGATGACCTCAGCTGCGTTTAAGGTGTTATTACCCGGATCCATCCGCATGTCCAATGGGGCGTCCTCGTTATACGAAAAGCCCCTGCCAGGGATATCGAGTTGCGGTGACGAAACGCCCAAATCGAACAGGAAGCCATCGACCCCGGGCACCTCGGCCGAGCAAAGCAGCTCGTCCAAGTCGCCGAAGTTGCCCTTCAGCAGCTGGTGCGGAACTCCGGGAACCTCGCGGTCCAGACGGGCGCCAGCGGCCTCGAGGGCCATGTCGTCCTGATCGACGCCGAGCAAAAGGCCCGTCTCCCCCACCTGCGCGGCCATCTTTACCGAATGGCCGGCACCGCCAAGGGTGCAATCGCAGACAACGGAGCCGCTCTTTAGCCGCAGCGACTCAAGCACTTCGCCGAGCATGACAGGTTCATGCCGATATTCTTGTGTCAAGATCCCACGCTCCATCCGTTACCCGTGCCTTGCCCTTACGAGAAGAAGAGGTCCAGCAGGGCCTCATCGTCATCGTCCTCATCGGCCGCGGCGCGATCCCAAACCTCAAGGTGGTCGTAGTTGCCCACAACCGTGACCTCGCGGTCGAGGTTCGCCTGCTTGCGGAGAGACTCGGAAAGACCGATACGACCGGCGCTGTCCACGTCCATCGACGTGGTGCGCTTGTTGATCGCCCTCATGAGCTTCTGGTCATTAATGTCACGCGGGTTAAAACCCTCGTGGCCCTCACGACCCGCGAAGAGTCCTTCGACCCACTTATCGAAGGCCTCGGCAGAGAACACGTACAGAGCATCGACATCCAGGGCTTTAAACACGCGAACGTGCTCTCCAAGCTCCTCGCGAAGGGGTGCAGGCAGGGATAGACGACCTTTTGCATCGAGATTGCGCTCGTATGCACCAGTCATTCCCATGTGCGCCCTCCCCTCGGTTACTCAGATGGCACGTACGCGGGGAACCACCCCGCCTGTCGACGTCATCAATAATATGGGGAACCGCCCCATTTTTCAACACCTTTCCCCACCCCTTCCCCCACCCCGCCCCACCATTCCACCCCCAATATGTTGTAAAACACCCCCGAGCATATGTTCGAAAACACAATATGTTGTGTTTACAGCAAAGGCGGGATGCCACCTGTGGCACCCCGCTTTTCAACCTCAACCTTCAAGTTGACCTTGAGGCGATTTTTGCGTCCTTTTACATGGCGTTCACATCGCCCCCAAACTCCCCCACCCAAGGCACGTGCGGCCCACCACCGCGACGACAAGTGGCGAAAAATGGGACGGGCCCCAGATTGCCCATGCGCGCGCAAAAGCACGCCGCAGCAATCTGGGGCCCGTCCCCAAATACCTATAAATATGCAGGCCAGCGATGTGTTAACGATGCGCCAGCGGATGCGCCGCCAGATAGACCTCGGTCAGTTGCGTGCGGTCGACATGCGTGTAGACCTGCGTGGTCGAAATATCGGCATGGCCCAAAATCTCCTGCAGCACACGCAGGTCGGCACCGCCCGCGAGCATGTGGGTGGCAAAGGAGTGGCGCAAGGTATGGGGATGGAGCCCCACCAGCCCCACCTGACGCCCATACCGCTCGCATATCGCATGCACGGCCTGGCGCGACAGGCGACGTCCGTTCTTATTTAAAAAGACCGCCGAGGTCTCGGTTCCGCGGGCATGGGCCGCCAAGCGAGAACGTCCCTCAGTTACATAGAGCATCAGAGCTCGCGCCGCGCTTCCCACCAGCGGGGACAGGCGTTCCTTTGAGCCCTTACCGCGAACGAGTACAAAGCCATCGTCAATATGGATATCGCCCACATCGAGCCCCACCAACTCGCTCACACGCAAACCGCATCCGTAGAGCACTTCCAAGATGGCATGGTCGCGCAAGCCCATCTCGCCCTCGGGGAAGTCTTGATCGAGCAGAGCCGAGACATCCTCCACCGATAGATACTCCGGCAAACGCTCAGCCTTTTTAGGCAGGCGCAACGCCGCCGTTGGATTTTGGGCTACAGCCCCATCGCGCACCAAAAAGGCATGCAGGCCCTTCACGGCTGCAAGCGCACGCTCCACTGAGGCATCGGAATAGCCCCCATCGCGACGGTCGGCAACAAAGCCCTCCACGACCTGACGAGTCACCTCTTCAAAAGACACAATACCCGCCCGCTCCAGATAGGCGCAGTACGTCGTCAGGTCACGACGATAGGCCGCAATCGTGTTGCGCGCCAAACCCCGCTCGACCGCGAGGTAATCGAGATACTCCCCCGCCGCCACGGCGAGCGACGAGGGAGTAGCTTCGGTATGTTCCTTATTCGCCGGCACCCTTAGTCCGTAGCGAGGTTCATGGGCGTCACCTGCAGACGGTCGACACCCTCGTGCTGGCCGATCGAAGCGCGCACGAACTCGCGGAACAGCGGCTGCGGGTTGGTCGGGCGGCTCTTGAACTCGGGATGAGCCTGGGTTGCCACATACCACGGATGCACGTCGCGCGGCAGCTCGACCATCTCGACCAGGCGCTCGTCGGGCGACAGGCCCGAGATAACCAAACCGGCGTCCTCGAGCTGGTCGCGGAAGGCGTTGTTGAACTCAAAGCGATGACGGTGACGCTCGTAGACGAGTTCCTCGCCATATGCCTCGCGAGCGAGGGTATCGGCGGCGAGCTTGCACGGATAGGCGCCCAGGCGCATGGTGCCGCCCTTCTCGGTCACGTCCTCCTGCGAGCTCATCAGATCGATGACGCTATACGGGCCATCCGGATCGAACTCGGAGGAGCTGGCGCCGGCAAGGCCGACGACGTTGCGCGCAAATTCGCACACGGCCACCTGCATACCCAGGCAAATGCCCAGATACGGAATCTTGTGCTCACGGGCAAACTCGGCCGCGAGGATCTTGCCCTCCAGGGCGCGCTTGCCAAAGCCGCCGGGGACCAGGATGCCCGAGGCGTCGCCCAGAACCTCGGAGACATTCTGCTCGTCGAGGCTCTCGCCGTCGACCAGCTGGACGTCCACATGGCGATCGTAGAAGACGCCCGCATGGTGCAGGGCCTCGATAACCGACAGGTACGCATCGGGCAGCTGCGTGTACTTGCCCACAACGGCGATCTTCACCTTGTCGGCGTGATGGTTGGCGTGGTTCTGTTTGCGCAGGAACTCGTTCCACTCGCTCATGTCGCGCTTACGCGGGTCCAGACCCAGGCGCTCGCAAATGCGCAGGTCAAAATCCTGCTCGGCAAGCAGCTGCGGAACATCGTAAATGCTCGCGCAGTCCTCGTTGGTAAAGACACAATCGGTGTCGACGTCGCAGAAGCTTGCGATCTTTCCGCGGATAGCGTCATCGATATGGTGGTCGGAGCGCAGCACGATGATATCGGGCTGGATGCCAAAGCTGCGGAGCTCCTTGACGGAATGCTGCGTGGGCTTGGTCTTGACCTCGTGGGCGGCGGCGATATAGGGAACGAGCGACACGTGGATGTAGCAGACGTTCTCGGGGCCGGCCTCCTTGCGGTACTGACGGATGGCCTCGACAAACGGTTGGGACTCGATGTCGCCGATCGTGCCGCCCAGCTCGGTGATGACTACATCGGAGCCGGTCTGCTCCTCGATGCGGCGGAACTTGTCCTTAATGGCATTGGTGACGTGAGGAATCACCTGCACGGTACCGCCCAAAAAGTCGCCGCGACGCTCGCGGGCGATCAAGCTCTTATAGATGGCGCCGGTCGTAAAGTTGGAATCGCGGGTCAGGTTCTCATCAATAAAGCGCTCGTAATGACCCAGGTCCAGGTCGGACTCGTAACCATCCTCGGTAACGAAGACCTCACCATGCTGGAAGGGGCTCATGGTACCGGGGTCGACGTTCAGATACGGATCGGCCTTCTGCATCGTTACTTTGTAGCCACGCGACTTGAGCAGACGGCCCAGCGAGGCCGCGGTGATACCCTTGCCCAGAGACGAAACCACGCCACCGGTTACGAACACATGCTTGGTCATATTGAGTTACCTGCGCTTCCCGTAGAAGTTGTTTATCCACATCTTACGGGTCTTCATTGTAATACTCGCGCCGCGGACCGTTCGCAATTTTTCTCGCGTGAGATTGCATTTCTCAATCTTGAAACAAAACGCCGCCCGGTTTCCCAGGCGGCGTCGCTATGGCAAGGGTTACATGCTGCTATCGATCAGCAACCTCGTCCTCAAGCATTTCTTGAACGAGCATGCCGGTACGGACGCCCTCAAGATACCACTCGCCACGTTCGGTGAGGCAAATGCCATTTGCAAGCTGACCGCCGTCGTCGCTATAACGCGAGACGACATCAATCATGCCTTCGGAATCCAAGCGATCGATTGCGGCGCGGGCACGATACGGCGAAACCCCCACGCGCTCGGCAAGCGTTTTGCGCGAGAAACCATACGGCCCGCCATTGTCTTCGGTTTGCTGGTCGATCTCCATCAACACCAGCACCTCGACACGCTTCATATCGTTGACACTCGCACGACCCTTGCCCGCCATGGCAGCCTCCTCAAACCGAGCACGAGCATCTAACGCGCCGTGCGCGACCGACACACCTCACGATGGCAGGTAATATCCATCATGCGGCATCCCGCTAAGGATGAAACAGTTACGGTTATTGTATACCGCTCAAATTGTTTCTAGGCAGGTAAACAGCTATTTTTCGTCGAAATAGGCGCTTTATTGATCAAAAAGCCGTACCGGGCGCTAACCCGATACGGCCAAAATGCAATGCAATTACCGCGGTGCTTCAAACTTAGCGATGGAAGAAACCGCGGCGCTCAAACTTGGGCTCGCAGCACACGTTGATACCCAGTTTGCGCAGTACCGTCTCGTCCGTCGGCGAGATAATCACGCTAAAAAAGGCATCGCAACCGCGCAGCTGCTCCAGGCCCGAAAGGACGCGAGCGGCCGTCTCACTCGTGGCCGAGGTGATCGACAGCGCCATAAGCGTCTCGTCGGTGTGGAGGCGCGGGTTTTTGCTGCCCAGGAAATGCGTCTTGAGCTTGCTGATGGGCTCGATCGCTTCATCGCTAATGACCTCGAGCTCAAGGTCGACGCCCGAGACATGCTTAAGTGCATTCATGATGAGCGAGCTCGCGGCGCCCAGGCGCGTGGAAGTCTTGCCGGTCACCACGGAGCCATCGGGCATGACCATGGCACCCACGGGACCACCCGTCAGCTGCTCCCTGGTGAGGGCCGCCGAGCGCGCCGGTGAGTAGTTCTTATCGATGCCGGCTTTCTTCATAATAATCTTGAGACGGTCGACTTGCTCATCGCCCACGCCGGTACGGCGCACATTTTCGACCGCGGTAAAGTAGCGGCGGACGATCTCCATCTTGGAAGCGTCGCGGCAGGCATCGTCATCGGTGATGGCAAAGCCGACCATATTGACGCCCATGTCCGTAGGGCTCTGGTAGGGGCTCTTGCCCAGGATCTTTTCCATCAGGGCACGGACTACCGGGAAGGCCTCGACGTCGCGATTGTAGTTGACCGTGGTCTTGTTGTAGGCCTCAAGGTGGAACGAATCGATGATATTGGCGTCGTCGAGGTCAGCCGTGGCGGCCTCGTAGGCAATATTGACCGGATGCGTGAGGGGAAGGTTCCAGACCGGGAAGGTCTCGAACTTGGCATAGCCGGCGGCCGTGCCATGCTTGTGCTCGTGATAGAGCTGAGACAGGCAGGTGGCAAGCTTGCCCGAGCCCGGACCGGGGGCAGTGACCACGACGAGCGGTCGGGTGGTCTCGACAAACTCGTTCTTGCCGTAGCCATCGTCGGACACGATCAGATCGACATCGTGCGGATACCCCTCGATGGGATAGTGCAGCTTGGCGGGAATACCGAGCGCGTTCAGGCGGTTGCGGAACACATCGGCAGCGGGCTGGCCGGCATACTGGGTGATGACCACAGCCGCGACGGCAAAGCCGTTGCCGCGGAACAGGTCGACCAGGCGCAGCACATCCTCGTCATAGGTAATACCGAGGTCACCACGAGCCTTGTTTTTCTCGATGTGGTTCGCGTTGATCGCGATGATAACCTCGACATCGTCGGCGATGCTCTTGAGCATGCGGAACTTGCTGTCCGGTTCAAAACCCGGCAGCACTCGGCTCGCATGATAGTCATCGAACAGCTTACCGCCAAACTCCAAATAGAGCTTGCCACCAAACTGCGAGATGCGCTCCTTAATGTGAGCAGCCTGCAGCTCGATATACTTCGCGTTGTCGAAACCCTGGCGCATATATGGCTCCCGTCCCGTTTCCATTTAATGTTCTAGGCGATTATAACGGAGCAGACCCTCCCCGATACCCAGACCATCAACAGGCACCAACCAAACACGCCCACCGCAACCACCGGGGACCCGGGGTAGATCATTTGGGACGGGAAACAAGGCACTCAGCACCAACAATGGCAGCGCCGCAGGTGGAGCAAAAGTCAGCGAAAGCCCGCCAGAGCGAGCAAGGTGACGTGAAAGAGGAGGGCATAGGCCTTTTGGCCATGCCCGACGATTGAACGTCAGATTGCCGCTCTGGCGGGCTTGCAGCGTCGAGTGGTTCCGGCGTTTGGTAAAACGCCGGAACACAAGAGCGCCCCCTCCCGCGCACGGAACGGAAGGGGGCTAAAGGTAGGAGTCTACCGGTGGGTTTACCCCACCGGACAGACGATGACCAGGTGATCCTTTACAGGATCGTCAAGGTTTCCGTGGGGTACCCGTTGGGTACTCAGAGCAACACGCAGGCGACGGTCAGGATGATGGCGCAGACGACGGAGAGCGCGACGATGAGCTTAAGGGCAAACTTGAGCCAGGTCGTCCACTCGATCTTGGCCAGGGCGAGACCGCCCATGATGGCGCCGGAGGTCGGGGTGAACAGGTTCACGACACCGATGGCGGCGGAGAAGATCATGACCATGACCTCGGGCGAGAAGCCGAGCTTAACAGCCAGCGGTCCCATGATGGGCATGGAGACGGTGGCCATACCGGAGGTCGAGGGGATCAGGAAGGACAGGCCGAAGTAGACCAGGAAGCTCATGGGAGCGAAGATCACACCGGACAGGCCAGCCAGGGCATTGGCGGCAGCGTCGAGGACGTAGACGTCGAGGCCGGTGTTAGCCATGAGGACGGAGATACCACGAGCGAGGGCGATGACGAGAACAACGGACATCATGTCGGCAGCGCCGGTGATAAAGGTGTTAACGATCTGCTTCTCGGACAGGCCACCGATGATACCGATCAGGACAGCCATGAGGAAGAACCAGGTGGAAGCCTCGTCGAAGTACCACTGGCCAATGGGCAGGCCGGTGATCAGGGCAGACCAGCCCTGGACGACGGCGTTACCGTCGGCATCGTAGACAGCGCCAGCGTCAAAGAAGTTGGCGACGCCCTCGTTGAGGTCGGCCAGCGGGATGAAGCCGACGATCATGACGACGAAGGTGAAGGCAAAGGCGATCAGAACACCCTTCTGACGACCGGTGAGCTTGACTTCATTGTGAACCTCGGAAGCAGCCTTGCCGTGAGCCTCTTCGGCGTCCTTGAGCTCCTGCATCGACAGGATGGTGGAACCCTTGTCAGCCTTGACCTTCTTGGCATAGCTCATGACGAAGAAGATGGACATAGCAGTGGTAACAATCCACAGGACGGCACCGAGGCCGATGATGATGGACTGGTTGACCTCAATGCCAACGCCGGTCAGAGCGTCGACGGCAGCGCCGACGGCGAACGGGTTAACCGTGGAGCCCAGGCAGCCGCAGCCAGCGCCGAGCAGGACGGTGGCGGCACCGACCATCGGGTCGAAGCCAGCGGCCATCATGGTAGCGGCAAGCAAGGCGTAGAAGGGAACGGTCTCCTCGCACATACCATAGGTGGTACCACCGAGGGAGAAGATGAGCATCAGCACGGGAATGAGCATGATCTCATTACCCTTAAGCTTCTGCACCAGGACGGCGATGCCGTTGTCCAGGGCGCCGGTCTCGGTCATCATGCCGAGGAAGCCGCCCAGGATCATAACGAAGAGGCAGACGGGCAGAGCGTCAGCGAAGCCCTTAATCGGGGCGGTGCAGAAATCGCTCAGACGGGCGGCAGTAACCGCGCCACCGGACGTGCCGGAGACGATAACGGTAATCACTGCGACAATTGCCAGCAGAGCAAGAAGAATGGTGAACGATGAAGGCATACCGCGCTTTTTCTTAGCGGTCTCAGTCATAGTTCTCATCCCCCCTTCATAAATCATTTACTGATCTCGCCCGAAGCGGCTCTTCCGTGCCGTGCCTGCCGCCTGGTGCGAGATATTTACCAGACAAAGCCGCTCGGGGTGTGCAGCAAGACACCCCGAGCGAGATGCTAGATGCTCTTACTTGAGCGTGGCGTACATGACAGCCTTGATGGTGTGCATGCGGTTCTCGGCCTCGTCGAAGACCTTGGAAGCGGGGCTCTCGAAGACCTCGTCGGTGACCTCCTGCTCGGTGATGCCGAACTGCTCGCACTTCTCGGCGCCAATGGTGGTGTTGGTGTCGTGGAAGCTGGGCAGGCAGTGCAGGAAGATGGCGCCCGGGTTGGCCATAGCCATGACCTCGGAGGTAACACGATACGGGGTGAGCTGAGCGATACGCTCGGCCCAGACCTCGTCGGGCTCGCCCATGGAGACCCACACGTCGGTGTAGATAACGTCGGCACCGGTGACGCCGTCCTTGACGTCGGTGGTCAGCTTGATGGTGCAACCGTTGGCCTCGGCGATGGGCTTGCAGGCCTCGATGACGTCGTCGGCGGGCATGCACTCCTCGGGGCCGCAGGCCACGAAGTTCATGCCGAGCTTGGAGCAGACGACCATGAGGGAGCGAGCGACGTTGTTCTTGCAGTCGCCCATGAAGACGAGGGTCTTGCCCTTGATGTCGTAGTTGAAGTTCTCCTGGACGGTCAGGATATCGGCGAGCATCTGGGTGGGATGCCACTCAGTGGTCAGGCCGTTCCACACGGGCACGCCGGACTTAGCAGCAAGCTCCTCGACGTCGTCCTGGGCAAAGCCACGGAACTCGATGCCGTCATACATGCGGCCGAGAACGCGGGCGGTGTCCTCGATGGACTCCTTCTTGCCCATCTGCGACGAACCCGGATCGAGGTAGGTGACGCCCATGCCCAGATCCATGCCGCCGACCTCGAAGGCGCAGCGGGTACGAGTGGAGGTCTTCTGGAAGAGCAGAACGATATTCTTGCCCTCGAGATAGCGGTGCGGAACGCCAGCGCGCTTCATATCCTTGAAGTTCTTGGAGAGCTTGAGCAGGTACTCGATCTCCTCGGTGGTGAGGTCGAGAAGCTTGAGGAAGCTACGGCCGGAGAGGTTAACACCCATGGTTCGATTCCTTTCGAAGAAATGAATTACGTAAGTATTAGTGTTGCCCGTTTAACGGGCGAAGCCGGTGCGGTTGTAGGGGGACCGCACCGGAAACGGAAAGACTTAGAGGTCCTCGCGCCAGAAGGGCATGCTCATGCAGCGCGGGCCGCCGCGGCCGCGGGAGAGCTCGGCGGAGGGCACGACGAGAAGGTCCAGGCCCTCCTTGTACAGCACGTCGTTGGTGACGGTGTTGCGGGCGTAGACGCAGATCTTGCCGGGCTCGACGCACAGGGTGTTGGAGCCGTCGTTCCACTGCTCGCGGGAGGCCGCGATCGGGTCGCCGCCGCCGCAGGGGATCAGCTTGACCTGGTCGACGCCGGTGGCGTCCTCCAGGACGTGCTCGAGGGTGTCCTCGATCAGGCGGATGTTCACGTCGCCCGGGTTCTTGCCGGCGGTCAGCTCGTAGACGCGCAGGGTGCCCATGATGGCGGGGTGGATCGTGAACTTATCGACGTCGATCTGGGTGAAGACCGTGTCGAGGTGCATGAAGGCGCGCGAGACCGGGATGTCGAAGGCCAGGATGCGCTCGACCTTGGAGTCGGAGTTCCAGAAGATGTTCTGGGCCATGACGTCGATCGCGGCGGCCTGGGTGCGCTGGGAGATGCCGACGGCGAGGGTCTTCTCGTTGATGTTCAGCACGTCGCCGCCCTCGGTGTGGAACTGGCAGTCGCGGCGGAAGTACAGCGAGACGTCCTTGTAGTCGGGGTGGTACTTGAAGATGTACTTGCCGTACAGGGTCTCGCGGTTGCGGGTGACCGAGTACATGCGGTTGAGGTTGACGCCCTCGCCGATGACCGCGAACGGGTCGCGGGTGAAGTAGAGGTTGGGCATCGGGTCGATGATCAGGTCGGACTCGGACTCGGAGTTGACCAGGGAGTCGAGGGTCGTGGACGCCGTGAGGGGCATGTCGATCTCGGACTTGGTCATGCCGGCCATGGTCTTCTTGACGAACTCGAGGTTGTCCTCGATGGAGTCCAGCTTCTCGCGGACGATCTGCGGCATGTGCTGGCCGCGGATGCCGGCCTCGGCGATGTACTGGTCGGTGAACTCGGCGCGGGCGCCGGGGACCTGGTCGAACACCTCGGCGACGAGGTTCTCGAGATAGAGGACCTCCACGCCCTGGTCCCTCAGGATCTGGGCGAAGGTGTCGTGCTCCTGCTGCGCGACCTCCAGGAACGGGACGTCGTCGAACAGGAGTCGCTCGAGCTCGTCGGGCGGCAGGTTGAGGAGCTCGTCGCCGGGACGGTGCAGGCAGACCTTCCTGAGCTTGCCGATCTCGGAAGGCACGTGCAGACCTTTCGTCATGGCCTCCTACCTTTCTTTCGGGCCCTTGTCAGGGCCGATTCGTTAGCGCCCCTCCGTGTGAGGCGTTATTGCTGACGACATATTTATATCCAAAATCAGCTCATACTTCCACCTTGCCCCCGAACGGTTTTTTATAGGGGGTGAACGGCATACACATATACTTCACGCATGGCACACTTCATCTTAATAAAGCGTATTTACGTGCTTAAACGCGTTTTAATCCTAAAATCAAATGGAACTAAACTTTGTTAAACCATCCTCAAATTGCATATTTCCAATAAAGCTATGAATAGAATTAGCGGTTCACACCGCGTCTCAACCATTTTCATTTTTATTCAGAAAAAAGTTTGTCCGATTCATTTCTGATAAATAAATTACCGTTTACCAGACGCTTGATACCGTTCACCGGAAACTCAGTATAAGGCCCAGCGGATACCGCCTCGCTTTACGGCCCCATTTGTAACAACTTGACTTCTCGGTATAGAAAAACGGACCCGCTTCCCCTAGGGAAACGGGTCCGTTTTCGATTATCTTCGGCTAATTTGGATAAGGCCCCCGAAGACCATCGGAATCCTAGCGATCGAACTCCGCCAGTGCCTCGCCCAAAAGCCTCAGGCCCTCGCGCAGAACGTCCTCGCTCGCGCAGTAGCCCAGGCGTGCGCCGCAGGGAAGCTCAAAACGGCTACCGGGGACCAGCAGCACTCCCCTCTCGGACAGCAGGCGCCTGCAGAACTCCTCGTCATCCTCGGGAATATCCAGCTGGATAAACGAGGTGGACACGCCCTGCGGGGCCGTCCAGGAAACGCGATGCTGCGTATCGATCCAAGCCTGCGCGATATCGCGGTTGCCAAACACGATCTTGCGATTGCGCTCGAGAATCTTATCCTTGTGCTCAAGCACATAGGTCGCCAGGGCGTCGTTGAACACACCGCCGCAGATCATGGTGTAATCGCGATAGGTGCGGATGCGGCTGGATATCTCTTCGTCTGCCAGGACCCAGCCCACGCGGGCCGCAGGTGTCGAATAGGTCTTCGACAACGAGTTGGTGACAATGGCCCTCTCGTACACGTCGACCATCGACATAAAGGACTCAGTGTTTTCGAGCGGCAGATATACCTCGTCGCACAGCACGTAGGCGCCCACCGAGCGGGCGATCTCGGCAATCTGGCCGAGCATATCGGCATCGAGCACCGTACCGATGGGGTTAGATGCGTTGTTGATGCAGATGAGCTTGGTGTTGGGACGCACCAAGCGCTTGAGTTCCTCGATATCGGGCTTCCAGCCGAGTTCCTCGCGAAGCTCCCAATACTCGACCTCGGCGCCCAGCGTGCGCGGAATCTCGTAGAGCGGCGCGTAGGTGGGCCACTCGGCGATAACATGGTCGCCGGGCTCGACCACAGCCATGATGGCGTTGAGGTTAGCGCCCGTGCAGCCATTGGTCTGCAGAATGTGATCGGGATTGACCTCCCGACGATACAGCTTGGCAACCTCGGCCTTAAACTCCGGCGAGCCCTCGATCCAGCCGTAGTTCATCTTCTCGCGGTCCAGGCGCTCGTAGAACGTGGCGCCGTCCTGTTCATCGAGCGCGCGCAGCTCGCCCATGGTGAGCGACGAGATCGTCGACTGGGCGATGTCCCACGTGGCGCTCTTCTCCCAAACGTTGAGCCATTCCTCAACGCCAATCGTCTTGATGTCCATGGCCAAGCTCCTTACAAAAGCAGTCATCCAATCGTGTTGACGTTCCTCATACAAGATTGGGGCGGTGCGAAAACCCGCACCGCCCCAATGGGAGACATCTAATGGCAGCTAGATGTATGTATTATGGCCCGTACGAGTCCTTGAAGACCTTAGAGGTCCTCGCGCCAGAAGGGCATGCTCATGCAGCGCGGGCCGCCGCGGCCGCGGGAGAGCTCGGCGGAGGGCACGACGAGAAGGTCCAGGCCCTCCTTGTACAGCACGTCGTTGGTGACGGTGTTGCGGGCGTAGACGCAGATCTTGCCGGGCTCGACGCACAGGGTGTTGGAGCCGTCGTTCCACTGCTCGCGGGAGGCCGCGATCGGGTCGCCGCCGCCGCAGGGGATCAGCTTGACCTGGTCGACGCCGGTGGCGTCCTCCAGGACGTGCTCGAGGGTGTCCTCGATCAGGCGGATGTTCACGTCGCCCGGGTTCTTGCCGGCGGTCAGCTCGTAGACGCGCAGGGTGCCCATGATGGCGGGGTGGATCGTGAACTTATCGACGTCGATCTGGGTGAAGACCGTGTCGAGGTGCATGAAGGCGCGCGAGACCGGGATGTCGAAGGCCAGGATGCGCTCGACCTTGGAGTCGGAGTTCCAGAAGATGTTCTGGGCCATGACGTCGATCGCGGCGGCCTGGGTGCGCTGGGAGATGCCGACGGCGAGGGTCTTCTCGTTGATGTTCAGCACGTCGCCGCCCTCGGTGTGGAACTGGCAGTCGCGGCGGAAGTACAGCGAGACGTCCTTGTAGTCGGGGTGGTACTTGAAGATGTACTTGCCGTACAGGGTCTCGCGGTTGCGGGTGACCGAGTACATGCGGTTGAGGTTGACGCCCTCGCCGATGACCGCGAACGGGTCGCGGGTGAAGTAGAGGTTGGGCATCGGGTCGATGATCAGGTCGGACTCGGACTCGGAGTTGACCAGGGAGTCGAGGGTCGTGGACGCCGTGAGGGGCATGTCGATCTCGGACTTGGTCATGCCGGCCATGGTCTTCTTGACGAACTCGAGGTTGTCCTCGATGGAGTCCAGCTTCTCGCGGACGATCTGCGGCATGTGCTGGCCGCGGATGCCGGCCTCGGCGATGTACTGGTCGGTGAACTCGGCGCGGGCGCCGGGGACCTGGTCGAACACCTCGGCGACGAGGTTCTCGAGATAGAGGACCTCCACGCCCTGGTCCCTCAGGATCTGGGCGAAGGTGTCGTGCTCCTGCTGCGCGACCTCCAGGAACGGGACGTCGTCGAACAGGAGTCGCTCGAGCTCGTCGGGCGGCAGGTTGAGGAGCTCGTCGCCGGGACGGTGCAGGCAGACCTTCCTGAGCTTGCCGATCTCGGAAGGCACGTGCAGACCTTTCGTCATGGCCTCCTACCTTTCTTTCGGGCCTTTCGGCCGAATCTCTCAGCGCCCTTCCATAGCGGACGCTGCTTGCTGACAGCTCTAGTTATATCCAAATTCCACCCGCAATTCCACCTCGCCCCCGAACGGTCAACAAAGTGCGATGAACGGTATATCGCATGAGATTCCCCCATAATGTACTTCGGCGTTCTAAAGTAACTTTTCTAAGGTAAACGCTCTTTTTTCCTAAAAACTATTTGCAATTGCATCTCTAAACTTTTGATTCAGAATTGCATAGCTAAATCGGTTTTATGTATATAAATGATGTTTGTTTACGTTTCCGCCTGCATTCAATGATATTCAGCTATCCATCATTCTTATTCACACTTACGTACCAGTTGAGTGAGGATATAGACCGCTTGCAGACGATCAGGGCGTCAGTCCTATGACTTGTCAGCGTAAGAAGTAGGTAAAGATACCGTTCGCACAATACGTCCGTGCCACAAGTCGACTAAATTGAGACAATAGTGAATAGGGTTAGGCTACCGTCCCCTGCGGGGACTGAACGGACAGATGCATATGCCGAGCAAAATCGAAAAAAAGCAAGCCGCCGCAAAGCTGCGCAAACCGCCTCGCGACTTCTCGTACACGCAGAACCGAGAGCTCAGCTGGCTACGCTTTGACAACCGTGTGCTTGACGAAGCCTTCGATGAGACCGTTCCGCTGTTCGAGCGTCTAAAGTTCGTGTCGATTTTCGAGTCTAACCTCGACGAGTTTCTCATGGTGCGCGTGGGCGGCCTGTCCGATCTGGCAGAGCTCAAAAAGCAACCTGTCGACAACAAGAGCAATATGACCGCCTCCGAACAGGTCGATGCTGTCATGGCCGAAATGCCCGGGCTCCTTACCCGTTGGGAGTCCATCTTTAAGAGCATCGAGGGCAAGCTCGACACCTTGGGCGTTCACCGCGCCCGCATCGATTCGCTTACGCCCGAGGAGCGCACCTTTGTAACCCGCTACTTCCAGGCCTACGTGTCGCCGGTCATCTCGCCGCTGGTCATCGATCCTCGCCACCCCTTCCCCAACCTACGCAATGGCGCGCTCTATCTGGCCTGTGGTCTGGACGGCGCCACCGACGAGGAGAGCCTGCTGGGCCTTATCGAGATTCCCACCTCGATGAACCGCGTGGTCGAGATCCCCTCGCCCACCGGCACCTACTCCTACATCTTGCTCGAGGACGTCATCCTCGCCTGCCTGGACAGCTGCTTTGGCTCCTATAAGCCGCTGGATCGTGCGCTGATCCGCGTCACCCGCAACGCCGACATCGATCCGGACGGCGAGGGCGTCGAAGAGGAAGAGGACTACCGCCAGCACATGAAGCGCATCCTCAAGAAGCGCCTGCGTCTGCAGCCGGTAGTGCTCGCGGTCTCGGGGTCGCTCGAGAAGGCAACGCTCAAGACCATCCGCAAGGCGCTCGAGCTTTCGCGCCGCTCTGTCTTTACCTGCGATATCCCGCTCGACCTGGGCTACGTCTTTGGCATTGAGGGCAAGATTCCCGAGCACCTGCGCAACGAGCTGCTCTTTACGCCGTTTAGGCCGCAGCCCAATCCCACCATCGACATGACCCGCTCCATCCGCGAGCAGGTGCTGCAGCACGACAAGCTGCTCTTTTATCCCTACGAGGCCATGAACCCCTTCCTGGATCTGGTGCACGAGGCCGCCTACGACCCCGAGTGCATCTCGCTGCGCATCACGCTCTACCGCGTGGCCAAGCAGAGCCGCCTGTGCGAGTCGCTGATCGATGCTGCCGAGAACGGCAAAGAGGTCACGGTGCTCATGGAACTTCGTGCCCGCTTTGACGAGCAGAACAACATCGAGTGGGCCGAGCGCCTGGAAGAGGCCGGCTGCACCGTCATCTATGGTTCCGAGGGCTTTAAATGCCACTCAAAGATCTGCCAGCTCACCTATCGCGAGGGCATGGCGCTAACGCGCCTCACGCTTTTGGGCACCGGCAACTTTAACGAGAAGACGGCCAAACTCTACAGCGACTTTATGCTCATGACAGCCCATCCCGGCATCGGCGAGGACGCCAACCTGTTCTTCCGCAACCTGTCGCTGGGCAACCTGCGCGGCGACTACCGCTTCCTGGGTGTGGCGCCCGTCGGACTGAAACCGCTCATCATGCGCGGGCTTGACCGCGAGATCCAGCGCGCCCTTGCCGGCGAGCCCGCCCGCGTGTTCTTTAAGCTCAACTCGCTGACCGACCGCGAGGTTATCGACAAGATCGCCGAGGCATCGTGTGCCGGCGTGCGCGTAGACATGATCATCCGAGGCATCTCGTGCCTCAAGCCCGGTGTTCCGGGCAAGACCGAGAACGTGCATGTCCGCTCCATCGTCGGACGCTTTTTGGAGCACGCGCGCGTCTATGCTTTCGGCGTGGACTCGGACATGATTTACCTGAGCTCGGCAGACATGATGACGCGCAACACCGAGCACCGCGTGGAGATTGCCTTCCCCGTGCTCGACCCCACCTGCCGCGCCCTGGTGCACGAGTACATGGGCATGCAGCTGCGCGACAACGTGAAGGCCCGCAGCCTCACGAGCGACGGCACCTGGGTCCCCGTGGAGCGTGCAGAGGGTGAGAAACCCTTCAACTCGCAGGAAGCCCTGCTGGAGCGTGCCTATCGCAACGCCGAGGCCGCCGCGCAGCAGCGCGCACAGGAGAAGGAACGTGTGGCCGAGGAGGCCATTCAGGCCGATGTTGAACACGGGGCAGCTGCCAAACCGGAAGCGGTTGCAGCTCCCCCGGTGAATGAGCCCGAGGCTGCCGCAGAGCCCGCCGTGGAGAAAGCGCCCGAGCCCGCTACTGCGACTCCGGAGCCCGCCGCCGAGGCAAAGCCCGCCCCTGCTCCTGAGCCGCAGCCGGCCACACCCAAGGTCCAAGAGGTCCAGGCGACCGTCATTGAGCCCGAGCCTGCACCTGCACCTCAGCCCGATCCGCAGGTCACCAAGCCCGCACCCGAGACGAGCGCCCGTCGCGATAAGCCCGCTGGCAAGACCAAGGCCATCGAGCGCCATCGCCCCGGCCGCGTGCGCATGGGCCTGGGTCTGATCGGCCTGGGTCTTAAGACGCTCATTACCGGCAAGACGAAATAGTCGTTTGTAGAAGCAGTTTGTAGAAGCGCCCCGCATTTGAGGTAAGCCTCGGATGCGGGGCGCTTTTCCCTGCTACCATGGTGCGAACAACAACGCGAATGACAGGCAGGAATATGAAGCTCACTATAGAATCGATGACCTACGGCGCCGACGGGCTGGCGCACGCCGACAACGGCAAGGCCGTCTTTGTGCAGGGTGCCGTGGCAGGCGACACCGTCGAGGCCGAGGTCGTACAGGACGGCAAGTCATTCATGCGCGCCCGCACCACCGAGATTCTGGAGCCAAGCCCCAATCGCATTCAGCCTCCCTGCCCCTTCGTGGGCATCTGCGGCGGCTGCTCGTGGGGCAATCTCTCACGCACGGCACAGCTCGCCGCCAAGGAGCAAAACCTGCGCTCCACGCTCGAGCGCATCGGCAAGTTCGCTCCTGAGCTGGCGGATGAGTTGGTACAGCCCATCTGCCACACCAAGGACGACTGGGGCTACCGCAATAAAATCGAGCTCGAACCGACCGTCGTCAACGGTCGCGTGCGCCTTGGCATGCACGGTGTCGACTCCAGCAAAATCGTGACCGTCGATGCGTGCCCGCTGTTCGATAAGCGTTTTCCCAAGGCACTCAAATCGGTCGTCGGCGCACTCAACTATCTAAGCGGCAGCCATGACTTGGGGCTCGAACGCGTGGGCATTCGCGCATCGCGCCGCACCAAGGCACTCGAGGTCGCACTCTGGACGCCCACAGGCTCTTTTCCGCGCTCGCAGGTCTCCCGCGTGCTGGCGGACGCCGCTCATCCTACGAGCATCGTACGCGTGATGAGCAAGGGCGAAAAGAAGGCCCGCCGTGTCTCCAAGGTCGAAATGCTCGCCGGAGAGGGCTCATGGACCGAGAATATCGCCGAGGATCAGATGCGCTTGTCTGCCCCGTCTTTTTTCCAGGTCAACACCAAGGGTGCCGAGATTTTGATCGATCTTGTCATGGAAGCGCTCGACCCGCAGGAAGACGAGCTTGCCGTGGACCTGTACTGCGGTGCCGGCACCTTTACCCTGCCGCTCGCCCGCCGCTGCGACTTTGTCGCTGCCGTCGAGGCCTACGGCCCCGCCGTGCGCGATCTACGCCGTAACCTGGAAATCAACAAGCTTGATAACGTCGACGTCATTGGCGGAGACGCGGTGCGCGAGTTCCCCGACCAGGATGCCGACATCTTGGTGGTCGACCCGCCGCGCGCAGGCCTCGCCCCCGAGGCGATCGGCCTTATCGCCAGCACGAGTGCCCGCGATGTCGCCTACGTGAGCTGCGACCCGGCCACCCTGGCGCGCGATCTCAAACGCTTTGTCGAAGAAGGCACCTTCTCCCCCGTAAAGATCACGCCAGTCGACCTGTTCCCACAAACCTTCCACTGCGAGACCGTCGTCCACCTTAGGCGCAACTAGCCGCTTAATCATTGCTCAGAAAATCATTGGGAAATCGAGCGTGGCAAGCGGAGGTCTTCGGGGTATAAGACGGCTAATTGTATGCCGCCTATGAAAGGAACCCTCATGCCCAGCGTTGCCGTTCTCGCCGCCGATGGCTTTGAAACTATTGAATGCTTGACCATGGTCGATGTCATGCGTCGCGGCGGCGTGCGTGCCACGCTCGTCTCGATCATGCCCACGCGCGAGGTCGTAAGCTCGCTGCAGATCCCCGTGACCTGCGATGCGCTCTTTGATGAGATCAACTTTGACGAGTACGACTGCGTCGTGCTGCCCGGCGGCCTGCCCGGTGCCACCAACCTGCGCGCAGATCAGCGCGTCTGCGACGTGGTCTGCGAGTTCGCCGCAACCAAGCACGTCGCCGCCATCTGCGCCGCCCCGTTTATCCTGGGCGAGCTCGACCTGCTCGAGGGGC
>CAUBTS010000008.1 GCA_958438955.1 uncultured Collinsella sp. | reverse complement strand
TCGTTGCCCTACTGTTGGTCTGCGCCGGCATCATCATCGTCAACAAACCCAAAAAGGTCTAACGAGCTGCCCTATTTAGCAGAGGGGATTCATATACTTTAGTTTAATGGAGTACATCGGAGAGCCGAGGGCAACCATGCACGCAAGCGTGTGCCCCTTTTTCTAGCGTATCTGGACGCCGGACTTCTTTTTCTCGGCCTTGACGCGGTAGAGCTCCGCGTCGGCAGCGCGAAGCAAGTCTTGCCAGGTATCGACGCCATCACCAACCCGTGCGTAGCCGATGGACATCCGCAACAGATACGGAACCTCGGCGCGCGCGAGCTCGTCGCTGATTGCCGCGCACAGACGCATGATGCCCTGCTCCGCCGTCGCCTTTTGAAGCACCACGAACTCATCACCGCCATAACGTGCGATAAAGCCACCAGACGCCGAGCAGACCTCTTTGAGCGCAGCAGATATGACCTGGAGGGCATGGTCGCCCTCCACATGTCCATACCGGTCGTTAATCTGCTTAAAGCCGTCGGCGTCCATCATAAGCAGATACACGTCTTCGGCCTGATCCACATTTGAGAAGAGCGACAACATATAGGTCTCAAAACGGTTGCGATTGTTGAGGCCAGTCAACGGGTCGGTCGAGATGAGCTGCTCCTGGTAGATAATGTAGAGCAGCAACATGCTAATCATTATGCCGACACAAAGGCCGGGCATCGAGCATACGACCTGAAAGGTACCACCCACCAGGGCCGGAATGGCGAAAAATGCCAAGGTTCGATAGATGGCCTTCGTCTGCAGACTCTCGACCCTGCGAGATTGCACAAACGCATGCAGGGACGTATGTATAACGTAGCAGTAGCTGACAATGGGCTGGATCATATAGGCAAAGCCGCGACGATACACACCCTGCGAATCGATATAGAACAGGGCGTGCGTCCAGTAACTGGTAAACGCCAGCACGACCACCAGAGCCGTAGGCAACGCTACAAGCACCACCCTATAGCGCGAGGTCAAAAGGCGAGAACCCTGCACCGTCTCGGAATAGATAAACCAAATGAGACACGCGACGGCAAAGAGCGAAAACGAAACCGCGTTGGAAATCCAGTTGGCAGCAATGCCCAACGTGCCGTCCACACCGTCCGAAAGCGTCCAGACCATATCGAATAATATGTACGCGGCAGAGGTGTAGCCAAGCATGCTAAACAATAGCTGCTGGGTGCTCGAGAACAAGGAGCGACGACTTCGCACGGCAAGCCCGATAAGAACAATCATGCATAGCACGAATATCTCAATCTTGAGTGCCTTAACCACTAGCCGCCATCCTTTCAATATCCAAGTGGTCTGAATCGACCAATTCGAATCTGGGCAACAAACACCCCTGCCCGCAGGAGTAAGGGGAATCATAGCAGAGCGCCCGAACGTCACTGCAGGACAGCTCTCGTTCGGGCGCTCAAACGGCGCGAGTTGCACGCCGGAATCAATTATCGGTAACGGCCGTTACTCACCGTCGATATCGGTTGCGACAGCCTCCTCGATGGCCTCGACACCGGCAGGCGACAGGTCCTCCTTGCCCTGGCAGAACTTCTTGTCGACCCAGCCGGTCAGAATCGGAGCCATGATTGCCGTGATGATAACGGCGGTGGCGATCTGGGCGTACGCGGTGGGTGCAAGCTCGGCATAGCGCGGCGCGACCTCGGCAAGAGCAACCGGCGTGGTCATAGCCGTGCCGGCGATAGTGGAGCAAGCCACAGCGGCCTTGCCGTTACCACCGCACAGGCGCTCGAACGCAAAGGTGATGGGACCGACGACAAACAGCGTGACAAGGCCCAGCAAGATGCCGGAAATACCGCCGGTGATAAAGCTCGACAGGCTCATGGACGCACCGAGCTGAAATCCGATAACGGCAATCGCAGGATTGGCGCCGGGAACCAGCAGGTTCTTGATGAACGGGAAGAGGTTGCCCAGAACCATACCGATGACAAGCGGCAGGATGGAGCCGATGATGGTGCCGACGGGGATGTTGGCGAGACCCGAGACACCGAGGATGATCATGGTGACGGCAGGGCCGGCCGTAAAGAACAGGATACCGACGGCGCCCTGCTCGGACTCATCGCCAAACTCGCCCATGATGCCCGTGTAGAGCGCCATGTTGCAAAACGTGATGCCGCCGATGATAGACACGGAGCTCAGACCCAGGAAGTTGTCGTTGAAGAAATATGCCACGCCCAGGCCGAGAGCCGCTGCGACGACCAGCTTGGGGATCAGCACGACGATGCCGGTCTTGATGGCGCCCGGCGTGGACTTAAAGCTGATGCCGGCGCCCACAAACAGCAGGATCGCGGCAACGATGGTATTGGAGCCACCGCGGCAGGCAGCCGTAAAGAAGCCGCCGATCTCAAAAACCTGCGGGCAGAAGGTGTTGAGCAAAAGGCCGACGATCATGGGATAGATCATGATGTCGCCCGGGATGCGCGGGACCTTGAATTTCTTTTGCTCGTTGGCGGTTGCTTCCTGTGCCATGAAACCCCCATTTCCGCTGACGGAGTACAAAAGTCCACGTCACGCTTTGCTACAGTAAAGTTTGACCATGGTACCAGAAGAAGCAGACCGGCTCGGTGAAAAATTCGACAAGTTGGGATGGAACGAGATTCGGCGCCCGCGACGCCACCCCTATATAAGGCTCAAGACGATATAGAGCACAATGCCCGAGACGCAGCACCACAGCATCGATTTTGTCTTGACCGCCACAACCACGACGCCGGCGGCCGCAATCCAGGGAACCAAGGCAGGCCAGAGTCCCGCGTCGAACGCGCCGGGGCTCACCAAGTCGTTGGCGACCAGCGCGGCAAAGGCAGCGGGCGGGATATAGCCCAGGGCCTCGGTAATGCGGGGCGACAGCGTTCTTCCGCGCAAGGCAAACGCCGGGGCAATGCGGAAAAATGCGATAGCCGCCCACGACGACAGCCACAGGACCAAAAACTCATTAACGGGCATCGCGGGCACCTCTTCCGTCAAATACAGCATCGCACGCCAGCGCAATGGCAATGCCGACCACGACGCTTGCCGGCACGGCAATATTCGTGAGGCCCAAGAACTTGCATACGGCGACGGACACCGCGCCCGAAACCGCCGCGACAACGTTGCCGCGCGACAGCCGCTGCGAAAAGAGCAGACAGATAAAGAGCGAGGTGCAGACAAAGGCTGCAATGGCGGTGGGAACATCGACAACGGCGCCGACGATGGCGCCCGTCGTACACGAAACGCCCCATGTTGCGATAAGGATCACGTTAAGCACGAAGGACTCACGCGGACCCCAATCCTCCCCTTTAACCAACTTGGCAAGCGAGATGCCGTATGCCTCCTCGGTAAGTGTCGCGGCAACAGCCAGCGTCTGACGCTTCGAGGCACCCCTCAGATGCGGTGCGATCGATGCCGAGTAAAGCGCAAAGCGCGAGGAGATTGCGGCGACGCTCGCGACGATCGATGCTGCAGGCACACCCGCCAACCACAGGTTGCAGATCATAAACTGCCCGCTGCCCGTCACAAACGTGCTGCTCAGAGCAAAGACCATCCAGGGTTCCATGCCCGTCTGCCCCATGATCATTCCGCACGGCGCGCCTATCGCAACATAGGTAAGCATCACCGGCCAGACGGTTTTAACGATTTTGAGCACCATAGCGTTCCTCGTCCCGACAAGCTTTCCGAGTGGCATTCAACGACATGGCAGAATCATCGCCCAGCAGCAACCAAGTTCACCTACAATTGCCACCGGATCGAAAGACACAGAAAGACACAGCTTTTTAGGAAGTCATTATGACAGCTATCGATCGAACGCGGGCTGCCGCGGCCTTCAAGACCTACACCGATGCCTACGATGCTGCTAATCCCCGTATCGCACTCAAAATCGAGCATACGTACCACGTTGCCGAGGCATGCGATGCCGTGGCGCGCGAACAGGGCTGGGCGCCAGAGGATATTGACCTGGCGTGGCTTTGCGGCCTGCTACACGATATGGGTCGCTTTGAACAGCTGCGACGCTGGGACACCTTTAAGGACGCCGAGAGCATGAGCCATGCGGCGCTGGGCATCGAGGTCCTCTTTGGCGAGCATCCCGCCGATGCACCCGCCGTATCGAGCATCCGCGACTTTATCGATGACCCGGCAGAAGATGAGCTCATCCGAGCGAGCATTGCCTATCACAGCGATTTCCGTCTACCCGCGCAGCTCGACGAGCGCACGCGGAGCTTCTGCGATATCGTGCGCGATGGTGACAAGATCGACATTATGCGCACCATCGCCGACAGCACCGTCGATACCATCCTCAAGGTGGATGAGGACGCGTTTCTAGCCAGTCGGTTCTCGACACCGGCGCTCACCGCCTTTGACGAACGCCGCTGCGTTGCACGCGACGAACGCGATGAGCCCGCGGACTACTTGGTGGGGCTTATCTGCTTTATGTTTGAGCTCGTCTATCCCGCAAGCCGCGCGCTGGCGCGTGAGCAGGGCGATATCTACCGCCTGCTCGACGCGCCCTTTGGCATTACGCGCCCCTTTACCGATCCCGCCACGCAGGCAACCTGGAGCCGCCTAAAGGACGAGATGCGCGACTGGCTGGCGCGCGCCTAGCGCTCAAGCTGGGCCAGCAGCTCCTCAACGACCTCGACGGCATCGCCGACAACCTTGTACTGGGCAGCACCAAAGATGGGGGCATCCGGGTCCTCGTTGATGGCGATAATGCACTCTGCCCCACCGATGCCGGCAAGGTGCTGGATGGCGCCCGAAACACCAATGCTCACGAGGAGCTTGGGCGAAACCGATACGCCCGTCTGGCCAATCTGATGGCGATACTCCAACCAGCCGGCCTCCACGACAGGTCGCGTGCAGCCAAGCTCGGCTCCCAGAGCCTCGGCGAGCCTTCGCATCAGCGGCAGGTTTTTCTTGGAACCAATGCCGCGACCCACCACGACCAGGCGCTCGGCATCGGCAACTGATGCCTGCTGCCCCCACTCCTCGGCGGGAATCGAGATCTCGACACGAGCCTTAGCATCATCCGCAAGTGATATCTGGGTGATCGTGCCGGAGCGGCCGTAGTCAAAGTCGGACGCCTTAAAGATGCCGGGACGCACCGTTGCCATCTGGGGACGATGATTGGGGCAGACGATGGTGGCCATCAGGTTGCCACCAAACGCCGGACGCGTCTGTTGCAGCAGCCCCGTCTCCGTATCCATCGAAAGCACGGTGCAGTCGGCCGTAAGGCCCGTCCGCAAGCGAACGGCCACACCTGGCGCCAGCTCACGGCCAAAGGCGGTCGCGCCGTACAGAATGGCCTCGGGCCTGCGCTCGGCCACCAAATCGCAAATCAAGCGAGCATAGACCTCCGCATCGTTTTGGCGCAGTCGCTCGTCGCGGCAAACCGCGACCTCGTCCGCACCGGCGCAAACCAGATGCTCCAGGTCCCCGAGCGAGCCCTCGGGGCCCATGCCGACCAGCGCCACCAGGCGACAGCCGCGTGCATCGGCAAGCTCGCGGCCCTTGCCCATGAGCTCGTAGGCCACCGGGGCCACGTCATCGTGCTCGTCGGTCTGAACGAATACCCAAATGTCTCGATACGCATCGAGGTCAACCGCGCCGGCGGCCTCGTCGCGCTCGATCGAAATGGCGTTGACGGGACAGGCGTCGACGCACCCGCCGCACAAGATACAGCCGTCGGTCACATGGGCGCAGCGGTTGGGGCGCTCGCCCTCCACCACAATGCCACCCGAGGCACAGGCGCGAACGCAGCGGCCACAGCCAACGCACGCCTCGCTATCGATTATCAGTCCGCTCATCTATGCCATCCCCTCGATAATCTTGGCAAGCTTTGCCGCCTGTTCGACCGGCGTGCCCTCGATGGCCTCGCACGTTTGGTCACGGTCGGGCACAAACGAGCGCACGACCTGCGTCGGCGATCCGGTAAGGCCGCAGCGCAAAGGGTCGGCATGCACATCGGCAGCACAGACCACCCGCACATCCGCATCTTCGGCCGCGCGAATGCCGGCGATGCTCGGCATGCGCAGCTGGCCGATCTCCTTGGCGGTCGTCATCGCGCACGGCATCTCCAGATAGACCGTCTCCTCGCCGGCGTCACAGCCGTGGACAAGCGCCAGCGAGCCGCACGTCGTAAAGCCCGCGCTCTGTACGCAGCTCACATCGGTCACGCAGGGAATCTCGAAGGCGCCGGCCAGTTCGGGGCCAATCTGGGCAGTATCGCCATCCACCGCCATCTTGCCGCAGATGAGCAGGTCGAAGTCCTCGTCGAGCGCCTCGATGCCGCATTTGAGAGCATAGGTGGTCGCCAACGTGTCCGCGCCCGCAAAAGCACGGTCGGTGAGCAGCAATGCATCGTCGGCGCCGCGGGCGATGCAGTCGCGCAGTAGCGATTCGGTTGCAGGGATACCCATCGATACCACCGTCACGCGCACATCCATGCCAAAGCCGATAAAGTCGTCCTTGAGCGCCAACGCACATTCGAGGGCACTTGCATCGAAGGGATTAATGACCGCCTGCTTGCCATCGCGCACGATGGTATTGGTTTTGGGGTCCATCTTGACCTCGGTGCTTCCCGGCACCGCCTTGACGCACACCACCATATGGAAATCACTCATCTTCACGCGCCCCCTTTCTGGACGAGTTCATCCAAGAGCTTCTCCGAAAACAGGTTGCCACGGCCCAGCTGCCCGGCAGGATCGAGCTGCAGCTTGAGTCGAGCCGATTCAACCATGGCCTCGTGGCCGTACATCGTCTCCAAAAAGCCCGCTTTGATCTTGCCGACGCCGTGCTCGGCAGAGACGGCGCCGCCCATAGCCGTTACCTCCGCAGCCCACTGGGCAAACAGCTCGCCACCGCGACGGTAGTCTTGCGCATCGCGCGGCAGGATATTCACATGCAGATGGTTGTTGCCGATATGTCCCCAGGCGGCAGACTCAAGCCCGCTTTCGGCCAGCGTGCGGCGATAGAGGGCAACGACATCGGCCAGGCGCGTGTTGGGCACCGACATATCCGACCCCAGCTTGGTAATGGTGGGATCGGTGCGGCGGCGCTCGTCGATGAGCATGTTGACGCTCTCGGGAACGGCGTGGCGGAAGAACCGCTGGCATTCGCGATCGACCTCGGTGCGTGCAACCCAGGTCGCGTCGTCGTGGCCGCCCGCAAGCTCCAAAACCCATCCCAGGTGGTACAGCTCCTCGGTCGCTTGCGCCTCGTCGTCGCAGTCGAGTTCCACGTAAACACAGACCTTTGCCTCATCGTCGAGTGCCGGCAGCGAGGCAAACGCGGTCGACTGCTCGCGCTGGCGGCGAAGGATATCCAAGGCGCCGGCATCGAAATACTCAATAGCGGCGGCATGGGACAGCACGGGGCGCACGGAATCGGTAAAGGACACCGCCTTGTCCTCGCTGTCGAAAAAGCAGCTCACACCCCATACGACCGAAGGTGCCGCCTGCAAGGCGATCTCGAGCTCGGTAATGACGCCGAGTGTGCCACACGCACCGATAAAGAGGTCGACGGCGTCCATATCGTCCGAAACGAAATAACCCGACGCGTTTTTGGTCTTGGGCATGGTATAGCCAGGAAGATCCAGCTCGAGCGCGCGGCCTTCCGCTGTCACGAGCGACAGGTGGCGTGCGTCAGCGTGCGCCTGACCTCGATGAAGCTCAAGCAGGTCGCCGTCCGCCAGTGCCACGTGAAGCCCCGTAACGTGCGGGCGCATGGGGCCGTAGGCGTAACTGCGGGCACCGGAGGCATTGCACGCCGCCATGCCGCCCAGGCAGGCAGATGCCTCGGTGGGATCGGTGGGAAAGAACTGCTCAGGAGCTGCCTGGAACTCCTCATAGGCCTCAAGCGATACCTGATCCCAGTCAGCGGTCGGCAATGCCTTCTTACCCAGTTGCTTGCGCAACTCCGAAAGCACGACGCCCGGCTCCACGCGCAGCAGAAAACGGCCTCGCTCGTCGCGGCGGAGACCCAGGTAGCGATTCATACGAGAAGTGTTGAGGATATGCCCGCCGTGAGGCACGGCACCGGCAGCCAGACCGGTCCGAGCACCCTGGACCGTTATCGGAACATGCTCGGCATGGAGCTTTCGCAGAATGGCGCGGACTTCGTCCTCCGTTGTCGGAAACGAGATGCTCGACGCCTCGCCCGATGTGCGAGATTCATCGCGACCATATTCTTCGAACTCGTCGCCGAAGGGTTTAATGGCTGCAGACACGCGAACTCCCCCTTTAGTTAACTACAGTGTTTGCAGGGAGATGTTACCGCATCGTTTCGTCGACGTGACTGAGACCGTCTCCATAATTGGCGAATTTTACGTTTGCGCAATTCGGCGAGCGGCGGCGTTTTCTCGGCAGGCGCTCTATTTAACGCGCTCCTTTCCATCGCAGCCACGCACACAATTGGCGCTCGAAAAAACTTGAGATATTTTTTAGCGTCTCTCACCTGCGGCGATGTAAACCCGTCAAGCATTTGGTCAGAAATTGGTCAAGTTGTGGCTGATACGGTCGGCATCGACAGCCAAAACCAATAGAAGGTTTGGCCCAAAAACAGGGAGGTTCCCATGGCATATTACTGGCCCCAGTACGGCATCGCCATCGAAGTTGACGATGACCCATATCTTCTGCCCTTCGATGAGGAGGCATTTCCCGATGCGGCTGTCTATCACGTCACCACCGACGTGATTTGCGATCCCGAATCGTTTTCGGCACTCGCCCACCACATCGCCCACATCCACGACATCAAACTCGACCCAAACTTCGACGAGCTCATCTACTCGCGACGCCTCATGCTCCACATGCTCTTTGGCGCCGATCCGTCCACGTTCGCGCGCGTCTATACCACTAAGGATGCCGCATGAGCGTAAGGAAGCAGTCGAGCCCCCTAGGGTCAAAACATCGAAAAAGGCTCGGCGCCGTCTGTTTGGCCATCGCCTGCGCCCTTATCGCCGTCGGCCTTTACGCTTGGCAGTCAAAGCCTGTCGCCGAGACGGGTGCCTCGGTCACAGCGGCAGAGGGTAAGTCGCGTCAGGAAATCCAGGACGAGCTCGATGCCATCGTCCGCGACAACATGATGACGATCTCGGTCGCACCGGTCGCCCAGCTACAAAAAGGCGGCAAGCTGCGCGTCAACGTGCAAAACGTCCAGGATAACAAGTTTCCCCAGCGTTTCCGCGTGATCCAAAACGACGAGACCATCTATGAATCGGGCGTGGTCGAGACCGGCAAGACCGTTGAGACCTGCCCTGCAGGCGACATCAAAGAAGGCGAGGCGTATATCGAGATTCAAGCGCTCGACGCCAAGACCTACGACGTCCATGGCAATCCCACGCGCGTCAAGGTGCGAGTTGCGCAGACAGAAGACTAGACCTGCCACCTGTTATGAAAATGCGCACCCGTGCCGCTTTCGTCTAACCCTCACGGAAACGGTCCGTGACGAATAGAAAGGAACGATTATGGACATCACCAGGAACTTGAATGGGGCCAGGGTGCTCGTCGTGGGCGCAGGGCTGGCGCTCGCACTCGCAATGGGCGCCGCGCCGACCACCGCCCTGGCGGAGGGACGCACTGGAACCACCAACGTGACCATCAGGACCGAAATCGACAACATCAAGTTCAAAGCCCCGACCGTCATTCCGTTCGTCGCTAAGGCAGACGGCACGCTCCAGGGCCCTTCCGAGAATACAACCACCATCGACAATCTTTCGGCCTATGGCATCCACGTTACCAACATGAAGATTGCCGCCCAGAAGTCCTGGAGCATCGTCGCCGACGCCAAGACGGGGACCGCCCAGAACTCCATCGATTTTAAGGTCGGCCCAGACAAGGCACTCCAAGACGCCCACGCCGCGACGCAGGAAGCGGGCCTCGACCTTTCCAAAAATGCATCCTTCGACATGGGCTACCAGGGCATCGCCGATGGTACGGACAAGATTAAGCTCAAGACAAGCGGCAATGTCGCCCGCGTCACGCGGGACATCTTCCATGTGACTGGCGAGGGCGACCAGGTCGCAAGCATTACGTGGACGGTCGAGCCCGGTGCGCACACGGCCTAAGGCGATTGTCCTTGCCGTCATCATCGGCGTTGCAACGTTTGCCCCGATCGCCGCCTTTGCCCAACAAGAGCAGGCGCAGGCTGCCACGCAGGTAACTGTCGATCTATCGGAACTCGAACGCAGTGGCCAACATGAACCCCTCGCGCAAACGAGCGACACGCGACAGCTCCTGGCAGCAGGAATCGCCACGGCAGGCGCTAGCGCCATCGGCCTTGGCCTGCACATCAAACGCAGCCGGTAGCCACACGAATCGAGACCGTCCAGCATAGGTAAGGAGAACCCATGGCATCAAAGAACCTTTTGCCCGTTGCCGCGCTCTGTAGTGCGCTTGCCACCGGCATGCCCGTTGCCGCTCTAGCGACACCCGCCGTGGACGCCCCCTTACCTGCCGTCAACTGTCTCGCCACAAACCAGATGAGCACCATCGCGCGCCAACGCTTCTCGCTTGCGCAGGCAAGCATTTCGGCCTCGGGGTGCCTCCGTCGCTGCACGAACAGCTCGATAGTCGTGGATACCGAGCACTCGAGCACAGCGGACGGCCCCCTAACGGGATGCGTTATCTGCACATGGCGCGCAGCTGCAACTGATGCCGATGGCGATTCCTGCGACGTGGAGCTGTGCCTCGACATCACCCTGTCCGATGACTCGGCGGACGGGGCAACAGTCGCCTTCGACAGCACGTTTTTCGAAAACGGAGGGGGTGTATGCCTGGGCTGCGTCCCCTCGAGCGCCGATGGCACGCAGCCCGCTATCTCATTCACCGCATCGCTGAAAATGACCAAGGCGGGCACCGACGCCACGGCAAATGGCGAGATCGCTCTAATGTTCTACGCGAGCGGCACAGAAAGCCAGGAGATTCGGGGCAAACAGCGGACCGGATCGCTCAGCCTGACGCGAGGGGCAGATCCCGGTCCTGTCGATATCAGTACCGAAACGCAAGATGTGCATCACGTCCTTGTCGATCCGGCGCTCCTCGAGATGGAATGGAGCGGAGTAGGAGCGGTCGGACTCGCCCCCTCGACAGGTGACATCGCAAGCGACTCCAGCGAGAGCAGCGGTGAAATAGCGCCTGGGGACAATGGCGCACCAGGCGGCATAACACCGCCATCGAGCGGTCCTTCAGCCACTTTCAGCGAGCCAAGCGAAACAGCCACCGCAGTGGGCGGCACGCAAGCTGGCGAAAACTTGGGGTGTCCCATGCCGGCAGACATCGACGAGGGCAATTGTTGCATGATGGTCGCGCTCGACCGCACGGAAACCGTCGACGCCGCGAGCATTGAGGTCACCGCTGCCGATAAGCCCGTCCGCAAAGCAGCCATTATCGCATTCCCTAAAACCGTCGAAGTTGTTTTTCTGCCATCGGGCGAGGTCGTAGCCCCCACCTTGCTCACCTTGCTTGGGGCAAAGGGCACGGCCAACCAAATCGACAACCTCACGGTCGCCGACCCTGCGACCACCGCAAAACTGCACCTGTATGCCGTAACCTCGGACGGAGGCAAAACCGAGGAATTCGACGGTGAGAATCTCCTGAATAACCGGATACTCCATAAAATGGAAGACGTCTCGTATCAAATTGAGCTCGTGGGATTTGACCGAGCTCGAGATGCCGATATCATCGCCGCGGCCATTGAGTCCCCGCAGCGACTCATGACGCTGTGCTTCGATTACAGCCCCTATGTCGTGATGGGAGGCTGAGGCTCGGGCATCAAATGCCGTCATTAATACCACTTATATAACGTATAGGATGAGGCATGACGCACCCTGCAGCCCGTTCTGCTACGATTGCCAGGTTGGCATCAATATGGGAGGGTTCATGCCGGGTTTGGGAACGGTCATCAACGTCGCACTTTTGATTGCGGGCGGACTGCTGGGCCTTATAGGCGGACGCTTTATCACACCCCGCATCCAAGACACGCTCATGAAGGCGTCGGGGCTGTGCGTTTTGTTTATCGGACTGGGCGGCACCATGCAAAAGATGCTCGTCATTGACGGGAAAGCGCTGGAGACCACCGGCACCACCATGCTCATCGTCTCGTTTGCCCTCGGCTCGCTCATCGGCGAGGCCGTTAACCTGGAAGCCGGCATCGAAAACCTGGGCGAATGGCTCAAGCGCAAAACCGGCAGCGAGGGAGACAACGAGTTCACCAATGCCTTTGTCTCGACATCGCTGACCGTCTGCATCGGTGCCATGGCTATCGTGGGATCAATCCAAGACGGCTTGCTCGGCGACTGGTCCACGCTTGCCCTCAAGGGCGCGTTGGACTGCATCATCGTCTGCACCATGACGGCTTCGCTCGGCCGCGGCTGCATCTTCTCCGCCCTGCCCGTTGCCGTATTCCAGGGAACGATTACGCTGTTTGCCGGCGCGCTCTCCCCCATCATGACCGCCGCCGCCCTCGACAGTCTATCGCTCGTGGGCTCTATACTCATCTTCTGCGTCGGCGTCAACCTCATCCGTCCTCAGACCTTCCGCACGGCCAATATGCTCCCCTCCGTTGTCATAGCCGTCATCTACGCCCTCCTGTTCTAAATCTATCTACGTAGCGGTATCTCGAACACCTGTTTGATGCTGTGCTATGATATGAGGTCACCGAAGCTGCGTTAGGAGAGGAGAGACGGTGGCCGACCAGGACATCAAGATGCTCATCGAGCGCATTATGGCCGAGGCCCGGACCCATCAGTCCGCTCGCTTCTCAAACGAAGTCTATGCTGACGAGCCGATTCTCAAAACCGGTCGTCAGATGCAGAACTTCCTTCCCGACCAGTACCGCAAAATGCGTGAGATATCGCGTTGGCAAGAAGACCCCAAGGGTGGCGCGGGACGTTGGCTTTCGGAAGCCGAGCTTTTCTACCGCCAAGGCCTGCTGATGGCCGACTTTGAGGACGACTGCCCCTACAACGGCACATTCAAGTCGTACTTTCCCACCTATAACGCCATGAGCGATCGGCAGCTGCGTGGCTATTTTACCTGGCGCACCCAAGTGCGCCGCGGAACCGTCGAGGAAACGTCTACGTCCTTTGCCTTTCTGTATCTCTATGAGCTGATCTGCGGCATTGGCGTAGATGACCCACTCGATGGTTTTAACAAAATCAAGGCCTTTTGGGATGCCTATCGCGCCTTTGAACCCGGCATCGACCGGTTCGCACGCGTGTGGCTGCAGGACTACGCCGTGTTCCACAGACTCGACCCCAAGCTGCTTCGCGACTCTAAAACCGTCATGTTCGATAACGCCCTTATCGAGCTGCGGCGTGCGGCGCGAGACCTTGCGCCCGCGCCAACGCCGCCAGACCTGGCGCCTGCGCGTCGCAAGACCTCCGAGCCCACGCTCCCCCTTCCGCCCGACGAGGCAGGCGAGGAGCGACTCATGACCGCCATCAACGCCCTCTCCACGTACAACCTGAATAACTCACGGCTCGACCGTTCCCACCATCGCGACCTGCGCCACGTGGCATGCGCCGCGTATGTCCGTATGGCGCGCTACTATGACACGCACCGAAAGACCGGCATCGTAGCGAGCTTGTTTGGGGAGGAGACGGCCATGCCCTACACCATGTTTGCCTCGGCCGTGTTCTTTGCGCCCGAGCGCCACGAGGACTGCGAATATCGCCTGGACCCCATTCACATCTACCGCTGCCAAAATGGCTTTTGGGAATGCATGCGCATCCACGGCAGCAGACAAAAAAGTAGCAAGCTCGGTGAGATGATGCGCGCCTGCGACCAACGCCTGCGCCTGGCCCTAGACCCCACCCATCCCCTAAAGGAGGAGAAGGTCCCCAAATATCTGGCCAAGATCATCGATGACGAGATCGTGGCATGGCTTTCGTGGGACGCCGCGCACCAGCCTGTCAAGATCGATATCGATTTGAGTCAGCTGGGGCACATTCGGAGCGCCGCCGCGCAAACGCGTGAAGCGCTTTTGATTGATGAGGAGCGCGAGGATGATGTGCCTATGGAAGCCGAGGCGACGCTTATCGAGCAACCGAACACCGAGTCTGCGCCCGGCATGACCGCCGGACCTGGCGAGATGGCCACACGGCAAGACGAACCCGACGAGCCGACTGTCTCCACCGAAGAGTTTGGCGTCGTGGCACCGCTCCTCGCACCGACGCCCGTGTTCGCAGCTGCTGCGCCCGCTGACGCCACGAACGAACTCGCGCCTGCCGCAGACGCCTATCTCCGCGCGTTGCTCGAGCAGAACACGGCGCAGACGGCATTGGCGGTGGCACAGTCGGGCAAGAGCGAGGACATGCTCGTCGATACCATCAACGAGGCGCTCTTTGACCTGGTGGATGACACCGTAATTGAATTTGGCGCGGCAGGACCGCACATTATCGAGGACTACGAAGCAGACGTGAGAGGATACCTAGACCATGAGTGATACCACATCCGCAGCACCCCGTGTGCCCAAGCGCGTCGCCGCCGTCATTCTCAACTCGCTCAAGGGCGGCGTGGTCCCGCGCATCGGCCTTCCCTACATCACCGTAGGGCGCGAGGTAGAGATCCGCGCCCTGCTCACCGACCTGAGTCTCATCGCCGACGGCGGCGCGAGCTTCCGCTTTCTGGTCGGTCGCTACGGAGCCGGCAAGAGCTTTTTGCTCCAGACCATCCGCACGCACGCCATGGGTGAGGGATTCGTCGTCGCCGATGCCGACCTATCCCCTGAGCGCCGCCTGCAGGGCGGCCAGGGACAGGGCCTTGCCACCTACCGTGAGCTCATCCGCAACATATCGACTAAAACGCGCCCCGAGGGCGGTGCGCTCAACCTTATCCTGGATCGCTGGGTCGCCTCGTGTGCCGATGCCGATGAGTCTGCCGTCAATGCCCAACTGGCCCCGCTCGAGGAAATGGTCCACGGCTTCGACTTCGCCCGTATGCTCCGCCGCTACCGCGCGGCCGTATCCGAGGGCGACGAAGAAGCTATGAGCCGCGTGACCAAATGGATTCGTGGCGAGTACCGCACCAAGAGTGAGGCACGCGCCGAGCTGGGCTCCTCGACCATCATCAGCGATGACGACTGGTACGACTACGTCAAACTCATCGCGCGTTTTTTGGTTTGCAGCGGCTACAAGGGCATGCTGGTGCTCATCGACGAGCTCGTGAATCTGTATAAGATTCCCAACGCGATCACGCGCCAGTACAACTACGAGAAGATCCTGACCATGTACAACGACACGCTCCAGGGCAAGGCGCAGTACCTGGGCATGATCATGGGCGGCACGCCGACCTCTATCGAGGACCGCCGCCGCGGCGTCTTTTCCTACGAGGCCCTTCGGAGCCGTCTCGCTCAGGGCCGTTTTGCGCGCGATGATCTCAAAGACATGCTCGCTCCCATCATCCGCCTGCAGCCGCTCACCTACGAGGAGCTGCTGGTGCTCATCGAAAAGCTCATGCAGATCCATGCCGGCTACTTTGGCTGGACGCCCACACTTACCGAGAACGACTTGGTGGACTTCCTCAAGATCGAGTTCGGTCGCGTGGGAGCCGACACGCATCTGACGCCGCGTGAAGTCATTCGTGACTTTATCGAGCTGCTCGACATCCTATGCCAAAACCCCAACGCCAACGTAGCCGAGCTGCTGCAAAGCGTCGGCGGCGACGCGCTGGCGCCGGCAGCCGCAACAGACGACACCGGCACCGCGGACGACGACCGCAACTTCGCCGAATTCACCATCTAACCTGCAAAAAGGGACAGGTTTATTTTGGTAGGTTTTATTTGGGCAAACGCCGATGTTGCAATTCGACGACCCATTGCCCGTTGCGTTTGATAACCCGTTGTTGAAAGGAGGCCCCGTGAACGCCTTTGCCCGCTACGCCCCGTTTATCCAAGACTTCATCTACTCCCACGATTGGGAGAGCCTGCGCTCCATTCAGGTTGCGGCGGCAGATGCCATCTTTAACTCGCAGGACAATGTGCTCCTGACGGCATCCACGGCTTCCGGCAAAACCGAGGCAGCCTTCTTTCCCATCCTGACCGAGTTTTGGGAGAGGCCGCCCGCAAGCGTGGGCGCCCTCTACATTGGCCCCCTCAAGGCGCTCATCAATGACCAATTCGTCCGCCTCAACGATCTGTGCGAAGAAGCCGATATCCCTGTCTGGCACTGGCATGGCGATGTCTCGCAGTCGCACAAGGCTAAGCTCATCAAAAAACCGAGCGGCATCTTGCAGATTACGCCCGAGTCACTCGAGGCGCTCCTGATCCATAAGCACATGGCGATCCCTCGTATATTCTGCGACCTGCGCTATGTGGTTATCGACGAAGTCCATTCGCTCATGCGCGGCGACCGCGGCGGGCAGACGCTCTGCCTTATCGAGCGGCTCTCGCGCATGGCAGGCGTGCAGCCCCGCCGCATCGGTCTGTCGGCAACCATCGGCGACCCCGAGCGCACGGGCGCCTTCCTGTCGCAGGGGACGGGACGCAACTGCGTCATCCCCCGTTTTGAGGAGCCGCGCCGCGTGTGGCGCATCTCCATGGAGCACTTCTACAACTCGGGTCCCCAGGCGCAGCAGCGAGGATTCGCGAGCACAGGTCCGCAGGAAGCTGAGGTGCTCGCATGCGAGCGCATTGAGGCAGCGGCACCAGCGGCACTGCCCGCCGGCGCCCAAGACATGCGTCACAGCGGACAGCTCACACAAGAGGAGCGCCGTCAACGTCGTGAGCGGGCACGGGGCAAGGCCGCACCCAAGGACCGCCGAACTTCCTCGGCCCCCGAGGGCGAAGTCGACATCCCACGAGCGACCGAGCAGGCGCTTCTCAACCCCACCGACACGGCGCCCGACAACGCCGACCCCGGTATGGGCTATATCTTTGAGCATACGCGCGGCCGCAAGTGCCTGGTCTTTGCCAACTCGCGCGAGGAGGCAGAGGCCGTGTGCTCCATGCTGCGCAGCTACTGCGAAAGTCGACACGAGCCCGACCGCTTTCTCATCCATCACGGCAATCTTTCGGCATCGCTGCGCGAGACGGCCGAGGAGCTCATGCGCGACGAGGAACAGGCACAAACGACCGTCACCACCTCTACGCTGGAGCTCGGTATCGATATCGGCCGCCTGGAGCGTGCGTTTCAGATCGATGCGCCATTTACCGTCAGCTCCTTTTTGCAGCGAATGGGCCGCACGGGACGCCGCGATCTTCCGCCCGAGATGTGGTTTGTCATGCGCGAGGAAGAGCCCGAGCCGCGCGCGATGATGCCCGAGACCATTCCGTGGAAGCTCCTGCAAGGCATCGCGCTCGTACAACTCTATCGCGAGGAAAAATGGGTCGAGCCGCCCGAGCTCGATCGACTCCCCTACAGTCTGCTCTACCACCAGACCATGTCGACGCTTGCCAGTACTGGAGAGCTCACGCCGGCCGAACTTGCCCAGCGCGTGCTCACGCTCAGTTATTTCCATCGCATCTCGGCCGATGACTATCGCGTATTGCTGCGTCACCTCATTAAGATCGACCATATCCAGGTCACCGAGGGCGGCGGACTCATCGTGGGTCTCGCGGGCGAGCGCATCATTAACAACTTTAAGTTCTACGCAGTGTTCCAGGAAAACGAGGAGTTTACCGTCCGGAGCGAGTCGGCCGAATTGGGCACGATCGTCAACCCGCCACCGCCCGGTGAGCGCATCGCCATCGCCGGACACTGCTGGATTGTCGAGGAAGTGGACTGGAAGCGCCACACCGTCTTTGCCACGCAGGTCAAGGGTCGTGTGCCGGCCTACTTTGGCGACTGCCCCGGTGACATCAATACACACGTACTCGAGCGCATGCGCAAGACGCTCAACGAGCACGCGACATATCCGTACCTCATGGGTAACGCACGGGCTCGCTTGGCGCAAGCTCGTCATACCGCCGAGATTTCGGGCGCGGGAACTAAGCCGCTCATCAACCTGGGTGGCGACACCTGGGTGCTCTTCCCCTGGTTGGGCAGCTACGCCTTCCTAGCACTCGAGCGCATGCTTAAAATCAAATGCGCCGCTGAGTTGGGCCTTCGCGGACTCGACCCGTCGCGCCCGTACTTTATGCAGTTTAAGATGAAGGCCGACGAGGAGACGTTCTTTGAGGTGCTCGCCGCCGAGGCCGAGAAGGACTTCAATCCCATCGAGCTCGTCTATCCCGGCGAGGTGCCTTATTTTGATCGCTACGACGAGTACGTTCCCGAGGAGCTCGTGCGCAAAGGCTTTGCCGAAGGCGTGCTCGACATCGAAGGCATGAAGCAGCGCGTTCTCGGCTGGCGCGACCACGCCTAAGACCAGTCTTTTTGGGGCGGGGAGACTTACTTGTCGTGAAGGACGGCGCCGAGGAAGTCGGTGTCGAAGGGCACAGCTTCGGCAAAGGCGTAGTCGCCGTCGCTGGCGATGAGCAGGTAGTTTTCCTCGCCGCCGAGCTCCGCATCGCCACAGGGGACCACCCAGGCGCAGGCGAATACCTCGAGTGCCGTGGCAGCGCAATCGCGCAGGAACGTCACATCGCTCCCCTCGTTTGCGCTCACGATATTAGCCACGTAGATGCCCCCGGGGTTCAGGCTGCCTCGCACCAAACGCAACGCCTCAACCGTCGCCAGCTCGCGTACGGGCTCGGCACCGCCAAAGCAATCGCTCACGACCACGTCGTAGCGACGATGACCCACGCTTGTCACGCCCAGATACGAGCGAGCCTCAGCGGTAATCACCCGCAAGCGGTCGCCCACCGTGCGCCCCAGCTCGTCCAGGTAGAACCAACGGCGCGCCAGGCGCGTAATCTCGGCATCGTACTCAATGACGTCCATGCGCAAGCCCTCGTGCGACATCAGCGCAAACTTGGGATAGGCAAACCCGCCGCCGCCCAACATGAGCATACGCTCGATACCATGCCCGTAAGCGTCACGCATTGCGTCCTCAGCCTCAAACACGTCGTCAAACGCGCGATAGTACGCAAAGACGGGTTCCGCCCAACGGTCTCCGACATAGCTCGCGCTTTGGTAGACGCCGCCCTGCACGAGCACACGGACCTCGTCACCGTCCTCAACGTGCATGCGCTTCACGCGCGCCAACCCGTTGCGGGTTCGCGCGACCTGCAGACAGGCAGCGCGGACAGCGACGGCAGCCGCACCCAGCGCCGCGGCTCCCAGGGCAACGCCGGCAACGACGCCAGCAGAAACACTTGGCTTGTCCATCTAGAGCTCCTTTTGCAGATAGAGTCCGTGGTCGTAAAAACCCAAATGGCGATAGTACTCGCGCGTACCGATCGCGCTGATCACGTTGATGCGCGCATAGCCCGCATCTCGGGCAATCTCGCACGCACGCTCTACGAGCAAACGTCCCAACCCGTGATGCTGCGCCGCCTGGCCTTGATCCCCCACGCGTGCCGCCATGCCATACACGTGTACCTCGCGAATCATCGCCTCGTCCGGCGTCGTCGGCAACTCGTCTGCATGCGCGGCAACAAACGAATGGTCGGGCAGCGACAACCGCAAAAAGCCCGCGATCTTGCCCTGCGGCGTCACCCACTGCAAAAAGCGCTCGTAAGTCACCGGCGTCTCGTATGCCACCTCCTCATCAAGAGATAGCTCATCCAAGTCGGCACCAGCCGTGCTGATCTCGCGATAGCGAATCTCGCGCACCGTCGCACCATCCCCCCGAGCAGCCAGGCGGTTCTCAACGAGCTGACGCAGGTTAGGTTTCTTGTTGCCCACCATGATGTCGTCGGAGCTAAAGTCGCGGATCATGCGGCTGATGCGGCAGAACGCCGGCGTCACCACGATATCGTCGGCCAGCACATCGAGCAGCTCTTCCTCGGTATAGGGACGCCACTCGCCGCGCTCATAGCAGCCCACCAGACGCGAACCCTCAATGAGCGCACACGGGTAGACCTTGACCTCGTCGGGCATAAAGGCCCCCTCGGTCATAAAGCGCTCGTAGTCGCGCTTGTCCCCTTCGGGCGTGGCGCCCAGTAAGTTGAGCATAAAATGCGCATGGATCTTAAAGCCAAACAGGCGCGCAAGCGAAAACGCCTGCTCGATCTGAGCCACCGAAATGCGGCGCTCGTTGATATCGAGCAGGTGCTGGTCGAGGCTCTGGATGCCCATCTGAATCTTGGTGCAACCCAGGCGGCGGATGAGCTTGAGGGCCTGTGGCGTTACAGCATCGGGGCGCGTCTCGATAACGAGCCCCACCACGCGATGCTTCGCCGTCTCGTTGACGCGCTGCTGACGCTCAAGCTCATCCATCGTGGCGGTCTGCCACTCGGCAACCTCGCCCCACGGCGTACCGGGTCCGTACAGACGACGCACCGCGCGGTTATAGCCACCCACGGCAGCATCCACACGTCCCTGCTCGTCGGTAACGCCGGCAGCAAGCTCATCCTCGTCCGTCGCAATGCCGGCAGCCCGATAGCGCTCGCGGCGCTCTGTTACCACCGGCGGCAACGCATCGGCGGGAGCGTCATCGAGCAGGCGCCCTGCCTCGGCACGGCTGATGCCCGGACGCGCCAACATGGGGTTGGCCGCCACGCCGGCCACGGCACCGTCATTGAGCGCGCGGAAGAGCTCCGACATAAACCACATCTGATACCCTTGCGGATAGTCGCTCCAGGTACCGCCAAGCACAATGAGCTCGATCTTATCGGTCGCATGACCCATCTGCGAAAGCGCGGTCAAACGGGCGCTCACCTGCAGATATGGATCGAAGCAGTTTTGCTCTGCACGGGCACACGCCGGCTCGGCATGTAAATAGCTTTTGGGCATGCGCAGGTCGTTGGGGCAAAACAGGCAATCGCCCGAGCACGGCCACGGCTTGGTGATGACGGTAATGGTTGCCACGCCCGAAGCCGTGCGACGAGGCTTCATACGCAGCACCTGCAGCAGTTGACGTTCCAGCTCGGCACCGACATTCCACCCAGCCCACCGAACCGGCTCCTCACGTTTAACCCGCTGGTAGAACGGCAGCAGACGGCGCTTGGCCAAATCGCGTTTGTCGGCACCCTCACGGCGCGCCTCGGCATGTATCAGTTTGACGAGCGCTTTGTCATCCACGGTCTCGCCGCGACGCAGAGCCTCGAGTATGTTCAAGATAATCTGTTCCATGCCCCCATTGTAAAGGCAAAGGCGCCGAAGCCCGTCACGGCTCCGGCGCCTTCATCAAACAGCGCGTCTATGTCTTCGCCTAGGCTTTCGTCTGCCTCACTACTCCGAATCAAACGACATGTCGCCCGAATCGACTTCAAAACGATACGTGGCAGACTTATCACCGTTATCGAATTCAAGATTCAAAATGGTCTCGCCGTCGTAGCCAAGCGGAAGGAAATCGCTCTCGAAGTCGCCACTGCCCAAGGTGAGGCTCGCCTTAAAGCCCGTAGAGCTCGGAACCGTCATCTCCACATCGCCCGAGTCCACGCTCACGTCCATCGACTTCGCGGGGGCCTGGTAGAGCTCGAATGTCACATCGCCCGAACCGACCTCGGCATTCAGGGTATCGGTCACGGTGCCCGTAAACTCAACGTCTCCCGAGTCCAGAGTCAGGTTGAGGTCATGACACGCAATGCCCGCGACCGTCAGATCACCCGATCCTACATTCGCTGTGATGCCCACCATGTTATCGGCAACATCGCGCGGCAGTTCGACGGTAACCGTGCGGTCAATGGCGCGCTCGTCATCGCAATCGAACTGGCGAATCTTGAGCGTAGAACCCTTGATTTCGGCCAGGTTCTGGGTTGCCGCATCGAAGGCAACGGTCCCCGTTGCCACGCGACCGCTTTCAATCACGCGCACTGGCCCGCCGGAGACGTGTTTGACCTCGACCGTGCCCGACGTCACGTCCAAGTCAAGCGATGTGAACGCGTCGGCATCAAAGGTTTCGCTCGAAAGCTGCTGAGGCCGAGCGGAATAGTTACCGTCATCCAAAAGATCGCCCTCGTCCACCACATCGTCCATACCAGACAGGCCGGATACAACATCGTCGAGATCCCACGGGCCATCAAAATGAATCAATGTCCGCGAAACGCCAAAGACAAGCCCAACAATGAGCACAAACGCTCCGATGCCAACACCCAGGCGTACCTTGGATTCATGCGAAATCTTCATCATTCGTCACCCTCTTTGGCACATGGCTCAGCGGTGGTCGTGGTAGCCACGTCAGCATCAGGTTCCGCAGAAGCATCCTTCCCCTGGGCCTTGATCGCCACCGACGCCGGACCAACCTGGATATCCCCGCGCGCCCAATCGCCATCGAGCGCACGCGCCACCCAGTGATAGATGGGGATCGTAAAGAAGATCAGCGCGGCAAAGGGACCGGCACCAAACAGGAACATCAGCAAAAAGAACAGTAGCCAACACACGGCCCAATACGGGAACGACTGGAACGGGCCCTTCACCGGAGTCGAGCCAACCGCGGTGCCACTCGTCGCCTGCGCCGTAGCGGCATTGGCGGCCTGCGCACTCCAGCTTGCCGCCTGCGCCGCCTTGGCCGCAGCATCACTCGCCTGCGTTGCCGCCTCGGTAGCGCGCGCCGCCGCCTCATGGGCGCGAGCACGCTCTGCCGCCTCGGCCTCGCGCTGACGGGCGCGGTCCTCGTTCTCAAACTCGATATCGTCCTCGATCTCGTCGCTCGGATTGAGCAGCTCGTCCAGGCTCACGCCATAGAGTTTGGCGAGCGAGATTAGGTTCTCGGTATCGGGCGAGCTCTCCGCGCGCTCCCATTTACTGACTGCCTGGCGCGACAGCCCCAGCTTTCGCGCCAGCCCTTCTTGGCTAAAACCCTTGCTGCGACGAAGGTCGGCGAGCCGCTGCGCAGTTTCTACATTCATGGTTCCTCCTATGTGATGCCAGCCGTGCCGCCGGACCGTTTTTGTTCTTAAGGCGCCTTGCACAGTTAAAAATCTATCCGCCACCGCCAAAAGCATGCCACCTATTCTAGTGAGATTTTTGACAACCGGCGGTTGCGGGCACATATGAGCTGCGGAAATGTGTCCAAACAAAGCAATGACCCACGGCTCGGTTGTCCCCGTTGCGGCGTTAACGGTAGTATGGTCGTACTGTTTATTCCGCACCGCCAACGGAGGGAGTCCCGCGCCGTGAACCGCGATTTCGCCTCATCGCTCATCCAGCTCAACAATACGTTCTATCGCGAGCACTCCGCCTCCTTTTCCGATACGCGCCAGGCCCCGTGGCCCGGCTGGGTGCGCACCATGGACATTGCGCTCGAACAGCTCGACGTCGCCACGATCGAGCATCCCGTCCGCGTCTTCGATCTTGCCTGCGGCAATATGCGATTCGAAAACTTTGCCGCCGGCGGCGCACTCGCCGCCAAGGGCGTCAACGGCGCAAACCCCTCGGCAGATGCCAGTTGCCCGTTTGAGTTCTATGGTGTCGACTCGTGTCAAGATTTGGCTATCGATGCACATGGCCACGCCCTGCGCATTCCCAACCTGCGCTTCCAGGAACTCGATGTGCTCGACGCCCTCATGAAGCTCAACCCCGCCGAGACACCCGACGTGCTTTTCGACGCCCCGCTCGCCGACATCTCGGTCTGCTTTGGATTTATGCACCACGTGCCGTCGTGCGAGTACCGCGTACGCGTGCTCGACGCCCTGGTGCGCCAGACGCGCCCAGGCGGCATCATCGCCATCAGCTTTTGGGAGTTTATGAACGACGAGCGCATGGCGCGCAAGGCTGTTCGCGCCGAGGCCCGCGCCGAGCTCACCCCGCCGTTTGAGGGTTACGATTCCGCGCAGTTTGAAGCCGGTGACCACCTCATTGGCTGGCAAAACGACCGCCACGCCTACCGCTATTGCCATCACTTTGACGATCAGCAGATCACCGACCTGGTGCGCGGCGTGCGTACGTTCTACAAGAGCGGCGAGGTCCCCGTGCGCGAGCTTGAGCGTTTCCATGCCGACGGTCGTAGCGGCGAGCTCAACCGCTATGTGATTCTCAAGCGCCTGTAGGCATCGACGACTCGCCGCCGAGCCGCACCGCATCTTCCGGGCAAACTATGCCCGCCCTTTTTCAATCCATTGACGGAACGTGCAGCTATGCGTTCCATACTTATGACCAAGGAGCCTCATGGGAGCCGTCCACGTTCGCACGCCTAAGAACTTTGTGCTCGAGGAGCGCCTGGAACGCTACGCCGATGCGATTGAGACAAACCCCGAGGCTTATGCCGGAGATTGGCGCAAGGCCTGTGCGCCCGCAGGCAGCAAGCCCTTCGAGCACCTTCACCTGGATCTTGGCTGTGGCAAGGGAACGTACCTTGTAGAGCGCGCCCACCGCGAGCCCGATGCCCTCTTTATCGGCATGGACCAGGAGCCCATCTGCATCGCCTATGCCGCGCAGAAAATCTGCGAACAGGGGCTATCCAACGCACTCGTCCTGCCCCGAGGCGCCGCATCGCTGCCACGGCTGTTTGCCGCAGGCGAGCTCGATGCCATCACCATTAACTTTCCCACGCCGCAGCCCAAGGCCAAGTACGCTAAAAAACGACTCGTCCATGTCGACCATCTGATGCTCTACCGCCCGCTCTTTGCAGCCGGCGCTACCGTCACACTGCGCACCGATAGCAAGCCGTTGCGCGATTACGCCCTGGGACAGTTTGCCGCGGCCGGCTACGATACGCTTTGGGTAAGCGACGACGTCCGCCGCGACCATCCCGAGCATCCCGAGACCGAGTACGAGCGCCGCACGCGCGAGATGGGTGCCGCCGTCTATGGCATTTGCGCTACGCCCGGCGCGGAACCCATCGAAGAGCAGCTCGCGGCGGGCCGCGCGCAGGAGCAAAGCCTTGCCTGCTACCTGCCCGAAAACCTCGATGAGCTCACCTATGTACCCCTGGGCATGGAAGAAGCCGTCGAGAACTTTAGAAACCGTGCTCGCAAAGGCAAAAAACGCCTGCCGCAGGGGTCCTAGGGGCTTCTGATGGTCGCGGCGTCGGCAAACAAGCGCAAATAGGCGCTAGCGAACGGCCCTCAAGCCTAAGTGAGTAGACTTTTTTGCAATAGCCAAGCACAGCCCGCATAGCGAAACATAAAACCGCAGGTAGATCCCTTGTGCAAAAGCCATGTGCTCGCAATATCGCAAAAAGTCTACTCACTTAGCTAGCGACTACACTAAACGGCTGGGCAGAACGCCCATTTCCTGCATTTTCTCGCGCGCTGGCACCCCGCGCCGCCGCTACGCCATAATAGTTGGCGGACAATCGCGAGAGAAAGCAACCATATGGCACAGACCACGACAGATACCGCCGCCAGCACCGTCTCCGGCGCCGGCGCTGCCAGCTCATTCTCGGGCGGCACGGGAACCGAAGCCGAGTTTGGCTCGCTCGGCGCGCTCTCCCCCACCTGGTGGGAGCCCGAGGACGGCAGCGAGCCCGAGCCATGGCTCACGCCCGATCAAGCCTTCGAACGCTTCTTTGAATGGACGAGCGATCGCGGCATTGAGCTGTGGGACCACCAAGAAGAGGCCCTCATGGACCTGGCCGCCGGCGATCACGTCATTTTGGGCACGCCGACCGGATCGGGCAAGTCGCTCGTCGCGCTGGGCATGCTCTTTATGGGCATGGCGCAGGGCAAACGCTGCTACTACACGGCCCCTATCAAGGCCCTGGTCAGCGAAAAGTTCTTCGATCTGGTACAGGTGCTCGGCCGCGATAACGTCGGCATGATCACCGGCGATACGCATATCAACACCAAGGCACCCGTCATCTGCTGCACGGCCGAAATCCTCGCCAACGATGCGCTACGCGAGGGCGAGGACGCCGATGTGGGCTGCGTAGCCATGGACGAGTTCCACTACTTTGCCGACCCCGACCGCGGCTGGGCCTGGCAGGTACCGCTGCTCACCCTGCCCCACACGCAGTTTATGCTCATGAGCGCCACGCTCGGCGATGTCACTGCCATCGCCGCCTCACTCGAGGAACACACCGGCGCTGCTTGCGACTTGGTTGTCGACGCCCCGCGTCCTGTTCCGCTGAGCTACGACTATGTGACGACCTCGCTCGAGGGCACGGTCGAGCTCGCCATGCGCCGTGGAGAGGCCCCGCTCTATATCGTGCACTTTAGCCAGGACGCCGCCCTTGCGACGGCGCAGTCGCTTGCCAATTTCGGCATCGCCAGCAAAGAGCAGCGCGAAGCCATCAAGGAAGCCGCCAAAGGCACGAGCTTCTCCACGGCTTTCGGCAAGATCCTCAAGCGCTTGCTCGGCTGTGGCGTCGGCGTGCACCACGCCGGTATGCTGCCGCGCTATCGCCTGCTGGTCGAGCGCTTGGCGCAGCAGGGCCTACTGCCCGTCATTTGCGGCACCGACACGCTCGGCGTTGGCATCAACGTACCCATCCATACCGTGGTGCTCACCGCGCTCACCAAGTTCGATGGCTACAAGATGCGTCGCCTGCGCGCCCGTGAGTTCCATCAGATCGCTGGTCGCGCCGGGCGCTCGGGCTTTGACACCGAGGGCATGGTGATCGCCGAGGCCCCGGAGCACGAGATCGAGAACGCAAAGCTCATGGCCAAGGCGGGCGACGACCCCAAGAAGCTCCGTAAAATTAAAAAGAAAAAGGCCCCCGAGGGCTTTGTCACATGGAACAAGCAGACCTTTGAGCGCCTGATCGAGACGCAGCCCGAGACACTCAAGCCACGCCTGCGTATCACGCACTCCATGGTGATTAGCGTGGTCGAGCAGGGCGGCGATGCCCGAGTCCGCGTACACGACCTCATCGAGACGAGTCTGCAGACCCCCGAGGAAAAGGCAAAGCTCGAGGTTCGTGCCGACGAAATCTTCGCCACGCTCATCGATTCCGGTGTCGTCGTTCGCACCGAGGTGCCGCCCGCACCCGACGCCCCGACTGACGCCGCACCAGACATCGACTATGCGCTGACGGTCGATCTGCCCGAGGACTTTGCGCTCGATCAGCCGCTCTCGCCGTTTTTGCTTGCCGCGCTGGAGCTGCTCGATCCCGAGAGCGAGACCTATACCATGGATCTGATCTCTATGGTCGAGGCAACGCTCGAGGATCCCAAGCAGGTGCTGCGCGCACAGGAGCGCGCCGCACGCGATCGCGCTATGGCCGAGATGAAAGCCGACGGCATCGAGTATGAGGAGCGCTTGGAGCGCATTCAGGACGTCACGTACGAAAAGCCGCTCGAGGATTTGCTCGACGCCGCCTTTGACAAGTACTGCCAGGAAGTGCCCTGGGCAAACGACTACCAGCTCTCACCCAAGAGTGTCCTGCGCGACATGTTGGAGAGCGCGAGCGACTTTAAGGGCTATATCCAAAAGCTCGGCATCGCCCGCTCCGAGGGCATTTTGCTTCGCTACCTGGCAGAGGCCTACCGTTCACTCGACCGTACCGTGCCCATCGAGAAGCGCGACGAGCGCCTGCGCGACATTATCTCGTGGCTGGGCTTTGTGGTGCGCTCGGTGGACTCGAGCCTGGTGGACGAGTGGGAAAACGCCGGCAACCCGGCAGCCCTCGATGCTGCGCCGCCGCAGGGCATCGACGAGGTCGTGGCGGACCGCCGCGGCTGCACGCTGTTGGTGCGCAACGCACTCTTCCGCCGCGTGACCCTTGCCGCCCGCGAGCACGTTCGCGACTTGGGCGAGCTCGACGACGACTGGGGCATGAGCGATATCCGCTGGCAAAAAGCACTCGACGCTTACCACGAGCAGCACGAGGAAATCCTCACCGACGGAGATGCCCGCAGCGCCGCGATGTTTTCCATCGACGAGTCCGACGAGAAGACCGCGCACGTGTGGCACGTGCACCAGATTTTTGCCGACGAGGATGGCGACCACGACTTTGGCATCATGGGCGATGTCGACCTGGATGCCACGCAAGACGGCGGCGAGGTCATCTTCAAAAACTACCGCGTCGGCTTTATCGAGGACCTGCTCGAGGACTAGCCGGGCACAATGGAACGAAACGAAGCGGGGCCGCTGGCAACATCGCCAGCGGCCCCGCTTTTGCACTATATGCTATGCCTTACTCGGCATCCTCGACCTCATACGAATCTGCCTCGGCTGGCTCATCGTTTGTCTCTGTCGCAGTCCCGCGTGCCTCGTCAAACGCCGCCTTCATGGTCTTGTTGCCCCACGTGAGCTTGCGAATGGTAAGCTCATCGGCCTTGTTGTGGGCCAGACGCAGATTCTCGGTACTGCGACGCAGATCATCCTTGGTCTTCTCGAGCTGCTTAATGGCAGCATCAATCTCCTTGATCGCCGACTCGAACTGCTTGCTCGCCAAGTTGTAGTTGCGCGAGAAGCCGTCCTTGAACTTCTCCATCTTGGCTTCGAAGTTCGTGACGTCGATATTCTGCTGCTTGTACTCCGCTAGCTCCTGCTTATAGCGCAGCGAACCCATGGCGGCGTTGCGCAGCAGCGCAATCATGGGAATGAAAAACTGCGGACGGATCACGTACATCTTCTCGTAGCGATAGCTCACGTCGACTATCCCTGCGTTATAGAGCTCGCTCTCGGGCTCCAGCAGGGTGCAGAGCACCGCGTACTCACAGCCTTTCTGGCGACGATCGTGATCGAGTTTCTTAAAGAAGTCCTCGTTTTTGTGCTTGGTCGCAGTCTCGTCGTTCTCGTTTTTCATCTCGAACATAATCGAAATGACCTCGTTGCCGCTCGCGTCGCACTCGCGGAAGATAAAGTCGCCCTTGGTACCCTCGGACGCATCGTTATCTTTCTCGAAGTACGCGTTAGGAAACGCCGTCATGCGCAGACGGTTAAACTCGGTCTCGCAGTGCTGCTCGAGCGACTCGCCCACCATCTTGGTGGACAGGCGGACCTTCATGTCCTTCAGGCGCTCAATCTCTTCATCCTTGTAGCGGATCAGTTCATCGCTCGCGCGCTTGGCTTGAGCAAGCTCGAGCTCATGCGCCGCCTTGGCCTGCTCCTCGCGCGAATCGCGCACTGCCAACTCACTCGTCAGTTTCGCACGCGCCTCATCGCGCTCTCGCTCCGCCGCGGCGACCGCCTCCGACAGGTTCATTTTTGCCATCAGTTCCTGCTCGCGCAGCTGGGCACGCAGACCCTCGGCCTCTTGCTCGGACTGTGCCTTAGCGGCGGAAAACTTCTCTTGTACCGTCGCGCGATAGTCAGTAAGCGCGCGCTCGGCCTCGCTGCGAGCGGCATCGAGTTCGCGCTGCGACTCAGCCGCAGCGGCGGCAAGCGCCATCTCCTGGGCCTTGTCCGCCGCGGCAAGCTTGGCCTGCAGCTCGGCAATCTGAGCATCACGTGCAGCTAAATCGTTTTGAGCAGCGTTGCGCGCCGCCGACTCGGCAAGCTTTGCTTCGTCATCTTTGCGCCCAAGCTGCGCACGCAGGCTATCAATCTCACGCTGGAGTTCGGCATTTTCCTTTTGAGCATTGGCTCGCGCCTCTACCGCCGCGCGCTGGCTTGCACTCTCGCGCTCTGCGGCAGCGCCCTCGAGCTTAGCGCGCAGCTCGGCAAGCTCAGCATCGCGCTTGGCAACCTCTTGCGCCAGCTGCTGAGCCGCAGCGTTCTTCTGCTCAACGAGCTGAGCGTTGCGCTGAGACTCTGCCTCCTGCAAAGCAGCCGTCGAACGCGAGCGCTCAAGCTCCAGCGCCTGCTCGCCCTCGCGCTGGACTGCCTTCACACGCTCATCCAGGTCGCGCGAAAACTCGGCATCACGCACTTGCTTGACAATATCCGCATAGCCAGATGCATCGACCTTAAAGACTTCGCCACAATGCGGGCACTTGATCTCATTCATAGCAGCTCCTCGATGGACGCAAATTTCAACCGCCTACACTCTACCGCGCCGCACGGACAAAAAAGGCGCCGCCGCCATAATGGCAACGGCGCCAGAACCACCACAAAGGCGCACTGTGTCCCCTTTGTGGTGGTTTGTGTGGTGGTTCGAGCATTACAGTCCAAAGAAGCCCAGGATTTGATCCCGACTTACGGGCTTGTACTTGTTGGCATCGAGACCGACATCGTAGCGAAAGATAGGGCGTTCGCGGTCGCGGTTGCGCACGTTGGTGCGGTCTCCTCTGCTGTGGATATGCCCATGCAGCATAATGGCGCCACGTGCCTTGCCGTTCCAGCTGAGCATGGGGTAGTGGCTCATAACCAGACGATGGCCCTTGGCATAGCCGGGAGCAATCTCCAGGTAATCGCGCACGTCTTCCCAAATCTGCGGTACGTCGGAATCTTCCCAGTCGCCGTCATGGTTACCGCGGATGAGCGTCACGTTCTGGCATTCGATACGCTCGCGCAGGCGCACCGCCTCCGCCAGGGGCAAACGATAGGTAAAGTCACCCAGAATATAGAGGCGGTCGTCCGCAGCCACGCACTCATTGATGGCATCGATGACCTTGCGGTTCATCTCCTCGACCGAATCAAACGGCCGATCCATGTCGTGCAAGATATTCGTATCGCCCAGGTGCAGGTCGGCGGTAAACCACATCATCGTCTGTGTCCTCATTTCGCAACGCGTCTAACACGTGCCTAGTATACAGACGCTCTGGCGCGTCGGTTAGCCAAAGAGCCCGCCGAACAAACCTCGGCGGCGTTTGTCTTGCTTTTTCGAAGCGTAGCCCTGCGCTTTCTTGTCTTGCCGCTTCTCACGGTCCTGCTCTAGCTCATCGTCATCGAGTAGCGTATCCCACTCAAACGGATCGTCTGTCAGATCGAACAGGTCATCGTCATCAAACATGGCAGTCTCCCATACCGATTAGCGAGCATCCACCACATAGAGCCCAACGCGCACCTGATGCCACGGGCTGCGCTCGGGGGCAACCTGTTGCACGCGGGCCTCAAATACGTCCTCGTGGCCGTAATACATCATCAAGGACAGTGGGCCGACCTCGTTTCCCGGAACATAGCCAAGCTTGGTGTTGCCGTAATAAATCGCAACCGCCTCAGGGTCATGGGGATTATCGCGCTCGGCACACAGCGTCAGCTTATCGCCCGCTTTAAGATCGCCCAAGACCAAGGCGCCATCGGCATACTGAAATCCTGCAATGTGAAATGACAGAAGAACACGCGAAGGCTCGTACATAGCAACTCCCCTAACGGCCGGATAAACCGGTGTGTAACCTTATTGAGAAGTCTACGGTCCCGTGCGGACACAAATACATCCTGTCTGCGTCCTTCAATCGTTTGCCTCAACGCTTGCGCGACAGAACGCTTGCAGATAAGATAGGAACACGGATGGCACCCGTTGCCGCGGGTCTTGCCAACTCCGATACACGTTTTCATCGTGAGAAGTGGCCGTCTTCGCTTACGCGGGGGCGGCTATTTCATTCGGCCGATAAACAGACCGAGTTCGATAGCCGCAATCAACAACGCCAATAACGAAATAACATCGCTTACGTTCATACCAAATCCCTTCTAAAGGGAGTTGGCCCATCCGTGCTCCATAACAGTAGTCTAACGCAAAATGCAGGTAATAGGAACACTTGTTCGTATTACCTGCGCCCTTTTCTAATGCACAAACATGCGCACGAATTTGTGCTTCCAGCTTGCGTAGGGCGCATACCGAAACGGCACGTCCAGCCAGGTTGCCTTGTTCACGATACTCTTCTTGTGGCTAAACGTATCGAAGCTCTCGCGGCCATGGTACTGTCCCATGCCGCTCGCGCCCATGCCGCCAAAGCCCATATGACTCGTAGCCAGATGCATGATGGTATCGTTAACGCAGCCGCCGCCAAAGGGCACGTAGCGCACAAAGCGCTGCTGAACCTCGCGATCCTGACTAAAGATATACAGGGCCAGCGGCGTCGGACGATCCGTAATAAACGTCTCGGCCTCGTCTAGGCTCTCAAACGTCAGCACCGGCAAGATGGGGCCGAAAATCTCCTCCTGCATCACGGCGTCATCGGGGGACACGCCGTCCAAAATCGTCGGCTCAATCTTGAGCGATGCCTCACGCGCGGCACCTCCAAGCACGACCTTATCGAGATTGATCAGCCCGCGCACGCGCGCAAAATGCTTGGCGTTGACGATATGTCCGTAATCCTCATTGTCGAGTGGATGTTCGCCAAACATGCGACGGACCTCCTCCTTGATGAGGCCCAGCAGCTCGTCGTGCACGCGCGTATCGACCAGCAGGTAGTCGGGCGCCACGCAGGTCTGCCCCACGTTGAGCCATTTACCAAAGGCGATGCGCCGTGCCGCGACCTTCAAGTTTGCCGTCGCATCCACGATACAGGGGCTCTTTCCGCCCAGCTCAAGCGTCACGGGCGTAAGGTTTTTACTTGCGCGCTCCATGACGAGCTTGCCAACCGGAACGCTACCGGTAAAGAAGATCTTGTCCCAGTGCTCATCGAGCAGCGCTTCGTTCTCGGCGCGCCCGCCCTCGACAACCGTCACCAGGCGCGGATCAAATGCCTCTTCACAGATTTGCCTGAGCACCGCGCTCGATGCCGGAGCATAGGCGCTCGGCTTGATGACCACGGTATTGCCCGCGGCAAGGGCGCCAGCGAGCGGCTCGAGCGTCAGCAAAAACGGATAGTTCCAGGGCGCCATGATGAGCGTGACGCCATAGGGCACGGTTTGCGTTTTGCACACGCTCACGGCGTTAGCGAGGTCGCACGGACGCAGGCGCGGACGACTCCATCGGGCCACATGCGCAATCTGATGTCGAATCTCGGAAAGCGATGTGCCAATCTCGCACATATAGGCCTCGTCATGCGACTTTCCCAAATCGGTCTTGAGCGCATGAGCGATATCGGCCTCGTGGGCCCGCACCGCATCGCGTAAACTCACGAGCGCGCGACGTCGAACATCGACATCAAACGTGGCGTGCGTCTTACAGTAGGCGCGCTGATCGCCGACGATGCGCGCAATTTCCTCGGTGTTCATGGCACCCTCCTAGTTCTCGTCCTCAAACATACCACCCGCGACGACCTCGTACATATGCTCGAGCTCCGAGCGGTCCATCAAAAGTGGAACGGGGTACAGGGGATTGGCCTCGGCATCGGCATGGGCCGCCATTTGCGGAATATCGGAGCGGCGAATACCCGAGACATATTTGGGGATTCCCAGGGCCTCGTTCATGCGGTCGACCCAATCGATAAAGGCCTCGGCCGCAAGACTGTCCTGCGCGGTAGCCGGCGCAATGCCCGCCATGCGAGCAAGATCGGCAAGCTTGGGGGCGGCGGCGTCACCATAAGCGCGAAGCATGTGCGGCAGGATGATCGCGTTGGCCAAACCGTGCGGAATTCCGTATCGGCCGCCTAGACTGTGCGCGATGGCATGAACGTATCCAACATAGGAGCGCGTAAAGGCAACTCCCGCCTTATACGCCGCCGAAAGCATATTGCGACGCGCACGCATGTCGTCGCCATGCTCATAGGCCTCGAGCAAATTGTCGTGGATGAGCTGCACCGCCTGTCGTGCCATCTTGCGCGTATAGGGCGTGGTGCTTCGCCCGATAAAGGCCTCGACGGCATGCGTCAGGGCGTCCATACCCGTCTGCCCCGTAATGGAGGCGGGCAGACCGCGCGTAAACTCGGGGTCGTGCACCGCAAAGCGCGGAATAAGCACAAAGTCGTTAATGGGGTACTTGTAGTGCGTCTCGTCATCGGTAATTACCGCCGCAAGTGTGACCTCGCTTCCCGTGCCTGCCGTGGTGGGGACGGCGATGAGCAGCGGCAGGCGACGATGAATCCGCAGCAGGCCGCGCATCTTGTTGATGGGCTTGTTTGGCTGCGCAATGCGTGCGCCTACGCCCTTGGCGCAGTCCATGGCTGATCCTCCGCCAAAGCCGATAATGGCCCGGCAGGCGCTCTCTCGGTACAGGGACGCCGCTTCCTCCACGTTTGAGACCGTGGGGTTCGCATGCGTTTCGGCATAGACCGTAATGCCAATCCCCCTGGATGCGAGCGCCGTCTCGAGCGGTGCCGTGAGCCCCAGACGGGTAATGCCGGGATCCGTCACGATAAGGACCTTCTGGATCGAGCGCTTTTGAAGCACCGCGGGCACATCCTCGGCATGCTCTAAAATGCGCGGCTCGGTATAGGGCAGGATCGGCAATGCAATGCGAAAAACCGTCTGATATGTTCGGCACCAGGCACGACGGGCTAGATGCATAAAGGAAACTCCTTCATTTGTTGATAGGTCAACATTTGCTCGCCCGATTGTACTCAGCGGCGGTCAAAGACGGCCTGCCAATCGTTAATCAATCAACATCTTCATATCTCAAAATTGTTTTATTAAAAATCATTCCTAATAGGCTTCACATTTGGTTGCATTTATGGATAATAGAACTCGTCAAGACGCACGTCCGGAGAGGGCCCTTACGGGACCGGACGAGCGCACAATCGCCATCGATCGAAAGGATCGAATCATGAAGTTTGTTTGCCCCGTTTGCGGTTATGTGGAAGAGTTCGACGGCGACCAGCTGCCCGAGGACTTCAAGTGCCCCCAGTGCGGCGTTCCCGGTTCTCGCTTCCTGAAGCAGGAGGAGGGTCAGCTCGAGTGGGCTGCCGAGCACGTCGTGGGCGTCGCCAAGATGGAGGGCGTCTCCGAGGACATCGTTGCCGACCTGCGCGCCAACTTTGAGGGCGAGTGCTCCGAGGTCGGTATGTACCTGGCCATGGCGCGCGTCGCTCATCGCGAGGGCTATCCCGAGATCGGCCTGTACTGGGAGAAGGCTGCCCACGAGGAGGCCGAGCATGCCGCCAAGTTCGCCGAGCTCCTGGGCGAGGTCGTGACCGACTCCACCAAGAAGAACCTCGAGATGCGCGTTGAGGCCGAGAACGGCGCCACCGCCGGCAAGACCGATCTTGCCAAGCGTGCCAAGGCCGCCGGCCTCGATGCCATCCACGACACCGTGCACGAGATGGCTCGCGACGAGGCCCGCCACGGCAAGGCTTTCGCCGGCCTGCTCAAGCGCTACTTTGGCTAAGCCAACCGCCTGAGACATAACCTCAAGCTCGATGAGGCCCGGACCGTATTGGTTCGGGCCTTTTTCGTGCCTCACGAACTTGTTAACGCCCTGAAATAGGACCGCCTTCGGCATCGGCTTCTCGTCAAAAACTAAGTGAGTAGACTTTTTGGAACTTGCCGAGCACACCACCCATATTGCTTTATAAAGCCGCAGGTAAATGACTTGTTGCAAAACGGCCTGGTCGCCAAAGTGCCAAAAGTCTACTCACTTAGAACCGCAGCCGTCCACGATTGAGCCGTTTTGTGTCTAACGGGCATCTTTCCGTCAATTACTCCCAATTTTGTCCAGTCAACGAATAGTTCAGACCGGAGTAATGTCTCAGCCCTTTGCTCATCCGAGCTTTTATCACGATATTCAGCATCGAGCATCCTGCATATGGCCTTAACGATCGCGCGGAATCTATCCTCATCGGATATCTGTCTGTGTGTCAGGAGAAGTACATCGTAGCCCATGGCCTGAAGGGCCGTCATGCGGTCAGCGTCACGCAAGCCATCCCCTGCGCGTCCGTGCGAGGCCTTTCCCTGACATTCAATGGCCACCTGTCGCCTGCCGTCCGGCGAAGAAAGAAGTAGGTCGATATATACACGGGACTTTTCCACAATCGCTCGAGCACTTGTGCTTAGCATCACTTCAACATTAAGCTCTATGCCGCAAAAACCTTCGCCTCCCAGGGCTCGCGGCAGTCCAAGCAACAAATACGCCTCGACCTCAAAAGGCGACGCGGCACCCAATGGAACGAGTTGCGATACCGCCATAAATCTATTGCCGCAACGCATCCCGCAAACATCTGAACAAAAACGGTCAAGGTCTCCGCCCAAAACCAAAGCGTCTCGACGCCATAAATTTGAGGCGATGCCGTCCTCGGACGGGCAGCGCACCCAACCGACCGTTGTCGAAATCGCGCCCGAATCAATTGCACGCGAAAGCTCCGCCTCAAGTGCCGCCGGCAGGGCACACACCGCAAACAAGCCACACATCTCCGCCAATACCAAAAGAAGCTGAAGATCCGTCAGATGCCGCGACATGATGAATGTCGTCAGTAGAGGAGACGTAACCAAAAACCCATGCTCCGTTTCCAGCACGGATTCCCTGGGGAGCTCACCAAGAAACAGCCGCTGCCTAATGCTGGCAGGACAAGTCCGTTTGTTTCTCGTCCGAACCAATGTATACAACGGAAAACCGAGCGCGACCGCAGCCGTCGGGTTGCGGGCGAGATCATATCGCTGCCGGTCTTCTTCCGGTCGTGGAAGCGGCGGACACAAAGCGCGGACTTGAGGAGGCAAACGCCAGTACCTAAAAGCTGATATGTCACAAAGTAGATCCTTCATAGGCACAGGAAAACACGAATTTCAACCCAATCAGTCACGCATTGGCGCGAACGCAGCAAAAATGGCGCCGAACGGACTGCCAAGTTTTCAACAGCCCTCCCCAACTGGCCAAAAGCTTGCCGAGAGCTGGACGAAACCCTGTTGAAAACCCCATTTTTTCTCATGTAGAAGCTTTGCGCGGCAAGTGAGTAGACTTTTTTGAACATCCCGAGCAGGCCGGTCATCCTGCTTTTCAAAACCGCAGGTAGATAGCTTGTTACAAAACTGCCTGGTCGCCAAAGTGCTAAAAGTCTACTCACTTAGATTGCAGAGCGCCCCCATTAGCTGCAATTCCAAGGTATTAAGCACTTTTGGACTCAGATCATCATACTGAACAAGAATTTGACTTGAGTTTTCAGGGACAGATGCGCCATCGGCACACCAATAACAGTCACTGATATCGATAAACGGGATACTCGAGCGCGTGAGGGCCCGTGCAAAAGTGCTTCCGCCCGTTCTACGCTCCGCAACCACGATACAGTAAAGGCCCGCGTCTGCATGCTCGATCGAGACTTCCCCTGCCGGAAATGCCTTCCGTACAAGCGCCACTAGGCCATCACGCGCCTCGCGGGCACGAACGCGCACGCGGTTCACATGACGCTCGTAATCACCCGATTCCAGCAAGCGAGCCAATGCAACTTGATCTATGGAGCTAACCGACGAGGCATAGAAACCAAGGTTGCACCTAAACCGCTCCATCAGCTCATCGGGCAGCACCATGTACGCTAGACGCAACGCCGATGAAAGGCTCTTCGAAAACGTGTTGGTGTAGATAACCGACTGGGCGGCATCAATCGACGCGAGCGCGGGAATCGGCTTTCCGGCAAGGCGAAACTCACAATCAAAGTCATCTTCGATGAGATACCGACCTGGTCGCTCAGCGGCCCAGCTCAGAAGCGCATAGCGACGCGCAATGCTCGTCACAAGACCGGTCGGATACTGATGGGACGGCATCAGGTGAAGGACATCGGTCCCGCTTTTCTGCAGAGTGCTCAAGTCCACGCCCTCATCATCCAACGGGATATGTCGAACTTTGCAGCCCATAGCCTGATAGATGCGCGTCAGACGCAAATAGCCCGGATCCTCAACGGCATACACCTTGTCGGCTCCAAGCAACTGAACCAACATGGTATCGAGCAGCTGGGCGCCCGCACCGATAACGATGTTGTTGGGGTCGACATTCATGCCCCTTGTCCCACGCAGATGATGAGCGATAGCGCATCGTAGCCGAGCGGTGCCCTGCGCCGGTGCGGGCGAAAAGATTTCGCGCTCATCTTCGGATGCCAGCGTCGCCCGTAGCGCGCTTTGCCAAAGCCGCGCCGCCTCCAAAGTGGAAGGAGAAAGTGCATCGAATCGCTCGACCCGCCCGCGGACATCATGCTCGCTGGGGCCCACAGAGACGGCATCTCGGTCGATGCCCTCCGCAGCCGAAGCCAAAACCGGTGCATCCGGAAGCTCGCAAGCGTAGTAGCCACGACGTGGCATTGAGCAAATATAGCCCTCAGCGAGTAACTGGCTATATGCATTCTCGATGGTAATGACACTGATTCCCAGATGACTGGCAAAGGCGCGCTTAGACGGAAGATGCTCCCCCGCCGCAATACGTCCAGCAACAATATCATCTCGAATTTGCTGGTAAACATACTCATAAAGCGATGCCTCACCACGTTTTTCCAAATTGTAGTCAAGCATGAGTTTGCCACCTGACCTTATCGAGCTGTTCAATCTGGTATTAGGCTGACCTTATTATTATCTCGAAAACTGAGTATTTTGCCATACCCAGCTCCCCGATAGGATGTTCCGTCAAGCAATGCACATGCCAACCAAGGGAGCAACCATGGCAGAACAGACCAGCAAGGCCGATCGTGTCAAACTCAATCGCGAGCTCGCGCAGATGCTCAAGGGCGGCGTCATCATGGACGTCACCACACCCGAGCAGGCGCGCATCGCCGAAGAAGCAGGCGCCTGCGCCGTCATGGCTCTCGAGCGCATCCCGGCCGACATCCGTGCCGCAGGCGGCGTCTCGCGCATGAGCGACCCCAAGATGATCAAGGGCATCCAAGAGGCCGTCTCCATCCCTGTTATGGCCAAGTGCCGCATCGGCCACATTGTCGAGGCGCAGGTCCTGCAGGCCATCGAGATCGATTACATCGACGAGTCCGAGGTTCTCTCCCCCGCCGATGACGTCTATCACATCGACAAGACCCAGTTTGACGTGCCGTTTGTCTGCGGCGCCCGCGATCTGGGCGAGGCGCTGCGCCGTGTTGCCGAGGGCGCCACGATGATCCGCACCAAGGGCGAGCCGGGTACGGGCGACGTCGTCCAGGCCGTACGCCACATGCGCAAGATCCAAAAGCAGATCCGCGACGTTGTTGCCCTTCGCGATGACGAGCTCTTTGAGGCAGCCAAGCAACTGCAGGTTCCGGTCGAGCTGGTGCGCGAGGTCCATGCCACGGGTAAGCTTCCCGTCGTGAACTTTGCCGCCGGCGGCGTAGCGACCCCCGCCGACGCCGCGCTGATGATGCAGCTGGGTGCCGAGGGCGTCTTTGTCGGCTCGGGCATCTTTAAGAGCGGCGACCCCGCCAAGCGCGCCGCCGCCATCGTCAAGGCCGTGGCAAACTTCACCGATGCCAAGCTCATCGCCGAGCTTTCGGAGGACCTGGGCGAGGCCATGGTGGGCATCAACGCCGACGAGATCGAGATTATCATGGAAGAGCGTGGGCGCTAGTCCAGCAGAAAGGATCGCACATGAGCGATTATGCAGACCAGACGGTCGCCGTGCTGGCGGTCCAAGGCGCTTTTGCCGAGCACGAGGCAAGACTAGCCGAGCTGGGCGCACGTTGTATTGAGCTGAGGCAGGCGGCTGATTTGAAGCAAGATTTTGACCGTCTGGTACTTCCCGGCGGCGAGTCTACCGTTCAAGGGAAGCTGCTTGATGAGTTGGGCATGCTCGAGGAGCTTCGTGCCCGTATCGCTGAAGGTATGCCCGTCCTGGGCACCTGCGCCGGTCTGATTCTGCTGGCTCACGATCTTGCCGCCCATGACGATAAGGGCACGCCGCGTTTGGCAACCATGGATGTACTTGTCGAGCGCAATGCCTACGGCAGGCAGCTCGGCAGTTTTCGCACCAAGGGCCAGGTGTCCGGCATCGACGGTGAAGTGCCACTGACGTTTATCCGCGCGCCCCGCATCGTCGAAGTGCACGGCAATGCCAAGGCCCTAGCCCAAGTCGACGGTCGCATCGTCGCCGCCCGCCAAGGCAGCCAGCTCGGCGTCACCTTCCACCCCGAGCTCGACGACGACGCCCGCCTCCACGAACTGTTCCTACAAATGTAGGCATCGAAATCAACAAACGAAACGAGAGTGGATGATCTCCCACTTTGAGCTTGAATGCAGGCTCAAACCGGGAGATCATCCACTCTTGTTCTATGTAGTCGTTTAAGAACGTCCCCAATGACTACATAGGGAGAGGGCCTGACCCCATATCGTTGGGGCCAGGCCCGATTTTGCCTCTTGACAATGTCCTGCTCATATTAAAAGGAACGTCCCTAACTGCCGCATCCGGAGCAAGACAACGCCGCAGGCAGAGGACGGACAGCGAGCGGGTCGCATTTGAGGCAAGGTGACGTGAAACGAAAGGGCGCTGACCTTCTGGTCGCGCCCTTGAAGTTGA